>VEQT01000048.1 GCA_018883065.1 Flavobacterium sp. | reverse complement strand
GTGCTACTTTGTATAATACTATCGAATTGTTATTGGATTGTGCCTTGGTACGCAAGCACCAATTTGGTCAAAATCAAGCGCATTACGAGAAATCGTATTTTGATAAACAACACGACCACATCATCATGACCGACAGCGGTGAAGTGATTGAGTTTTGTGATCCGCGCATCCAATTAATCAAAAAAACCATTGAAGAAATTTTTGACATCGAAATACACAACCACTCGCTCTACTTGTATGGAAACAAGAAGGCAAATAAAATTGAATAATTAGTGGCGTTCCCTAACGGTCGGGCTTTTCACTCCCAATCTTTTTACGCCAATACTTGTCGCAAAAAGGATTTTCGTTTCAATCCCTAACGCACAAACCACAACAAAAAAACTACAAACAACACAACAACATGACTGCAGACTTACTACTCGGATTGCAATGGGGCGATGAAGGAAAAGGAAAAATCGTAGATGTACTCACCTCCAATTACGACATTATAGCACGTTTTCAAGGCGGACCAAATGCCGGACATACCTTAGAATTTGACGGCATCAAACACGTGTTGCGTACCATTCCTTCAGGGATTTTTCACCCCAATTCAATCAATATTATTGGCAACGGAGTAGTAATTGATCCGGTAGTTTTCAGCACCGAAATTGACGGATTGGCTAAGTTCAATCTTGACATTACTAAAAAGTTATTTATTTCGCGCAAGGCTCACCTCATTTTACCTACACATCGCTTACTCGATGCGGCCTCAGAAGCGGCCAAAGGCAAAGCCAAAATTGGCTCCACATTAAAAGGTATTGGCCCCACTTATATGGACAAAACCGGTCGTAACGGACTACGGGTTGGCGACATCGAACTCGCCGATTTTAAAGAACGGTACCGTGCCCTCGCCGACAAACACGAAGCCATGATTTCGTATTATGACGTGTCCATTCAATACAACTTACAAGAACTTGAAACCGAGTTCTTTGCCGCCATAGAAGAACTCAAAAAATTAACCTTTATTGACAGCGAAGAATACTTATTTCAGGCGCAAAAAGCGGGCAAATCCATTTTATGCGAAGGCGCGCAAGGATCTTTACTCGATGTAGATTTTGGAACCTATCCGTTTGTGACCTCATCCAATACGACAGCCGCTGGTGCTTGTACAGGATTGGGAATAGCGCCCAATAAAATCAAAGAAGTGTATGGTATTTTCAAAGCCTATACCACCCGTGTGGGCAGCGGACCGTTTCCCACCGAAGATTTTGAAGAAGCCGGTGACATCATGGCCAAAGTGGGCAACGAATTTGGTTCGGTTACCGGACGCAAAAGACGTTGCGGCTGGCTCGATTTAGTGGCCTTGAAATATGCTGTGCAAATTAACGGCGTAACCCAATTGATGATGATGAAAGGAGATGTACTTTCGGGTTTTGAAACCTTGAAAGTGTGCACCGCTTATCAATATAACGGACAAGAAATAAGCCACCTGCCCTACACCATCGAACCTGAAAACGTAACGCCAGTGTATACCGAATTTAAAGGTTGGAAAGCCGATCTTACTGGTATGCACAACTATGAAGAATTGCCAACAGAACTCAAAGCATACATTGCTTTTATTGAAGCTGAACTGGGCGTACCAATTAAAATTGTATCCGTTGGTCCTGACAGAAAACAAACCATCACTAAATAACAACTCAACGCTTTGAGCAATCAGGGCGTTTTTTTTTCGCAATGAGAGCAACTAAATTATTTACCGAATTCTTCGATAGTGAAAAAGCCAGTGGCCTTGTACTGATCGCCGTTACCTTATTATCGCTGCTGTTGGCCAATTCGGTATTTCAGGAATCGTATGTTCAGTTTTGGAAAATGGAGCTTGGCAGTCACACCCTAGTAGAATGGATCAACGACGGATTGATGGCTATTTTTTTCTTGCTTATTGGGCTCGAATTGGAGCGCGAAATCTATGCGGGTGAATTGTCCAACCTAAAGAAAGCGAGTTTGCCTTTGTTTGGTGCCTTGGGCGGCATGTTGGTTCCTGCTGCAATTTACTTGGCATTTAATTGGGGAACTGCTTCCCAATCGGGAGCGGGAATTCCAATGGCTACAGATATTGCCTTTGCTGTGGGCGCACTTTCATTATTGGGCAAAAAAGTACCCACTTCACTCAAAATATTCCTAACTGCCCTGGCCGTAGTTGATGATTTGGGCGCCATACTCGTGATTGCCATTTTTTACACCAAAAGCTTGGCCTTCCTAAATTTAGCGATTGCATTGGGTGTTTTTGGGGCATTACTGCTTTGTAACCGCATGCGCATTCACTCCTTTTGGCCTTACGCAATTGGTGGAATTGCCCTGTGGTATTTTATGCTTCATTCGGGCATCCACGCTACCATTGCTGGGGTTTTGTTGGCCTTTGCGCTGCCGTTTGGAATAGGCGACAAAACGTCTATTTCGTATCGTTGGCAAAGGCAATTGCATTTCCCAGTTGGCTTTATCATTTTACCTTTGTTTGCATTGGCCAATACCTGTTTGCCTTTATCCGGATCAATAGGAACGGCCTTGCTACACCCGAGTAGTTTAGGAATAATACTTGGCTTAGTTGTAGGAAAACCGCTGGGTATTTTTCTATTTGCTTATGGAACTACTCGATTGGGTTGGAGCCATTTGCCTGCTGACTTTAAATGGAAACACATATTTGGTGCAGGGATTTTGGGCGGAATCGGATTTACCATGTCTATTTTTATTAGTCTATTGGCCTTTCAAGACGAAGCCAGTATAGAAGCGTCAAAAATTGCCATATTACTGGCTTCAACAGCTGCAGGAATTATGGGATTTTTGTACTTAAAGCGCAGTTTTAACTCTTAATTTCCGTTTGATAATTAATCCATAAAATAAGCCATGCTTGGGTTGATTTTCTTAAATTTGGCCAAAATTCCAACTTTTGAAAAACGCAATTGTTTGTTTCCTATTGACTTTCCTGCTTGGCTATTGGGCTGACGCTTGGTCACAAGAAGCCAAAAAAATCGTCATCGAATATGCCGATTTTGCCGATGTGAACCAAACCGAAATTCCCGATGCCTTGTTGCTTTCAGGTCATGTACGCATGAACCACGACGGGGTGCGTTTTTTGTGCAACAAAGCCTATTATTTTCAAAAAGAAAATTACGTAAAAGCCTTTGGTGACGTGCAAATGATTCAAGGCGATACCTTGTTCATGAACAGCAAATACGCCGAATACAATGGCAACGTGAAGCAAGCCTACGCAACCGGAAAAGTAAATTTGCGTTCGCCCGAGATGAACCTGGCTACCGATACGCTGCGTTTTGACCGAAATAGCCAACAAGCCTTCTACACCTGTAACGGCGTAATTACTAACCGAGAAAACGTACTAAAAAGCAAATCGGGAAGGTATTTTGTAGCCGAGAAAAAATTTCAATTTCTCACAGCTGTTACTCTAACCAATCCCAAATATGTGGTCAAATCGAATCACTTGGACTACTACAACAATTCGGGGCATTCTTATTTATTTGGCCCTTCGACCATTACAAGCAAAGAAAATTTTATTTATACCGAAAAAGGGTTTTACGACAGCCGAAAAAATGTAGGCCACTTTTTGCGTAAATCGTACATCAAATACAAAGACCGCCGCATCGAGGGCGATAGTTTATTTTACAATCGAACAAAAGAATTTGCTTCGGCCTCCCGCAACGTAAAAATCACGGATTCAATCAACAAAGGAATTGTAAAAGGGCATTATGCCGAATTGTACAAACAAAAAGATTCCATGTTTGTGACTAAACGTGCTGTGGCCATTAATTTGGTTGAAAACGATTCAATTTACATCCACGGAAAATTGCTCATGGTAACCGGTAAACCCAACGAACGTGTAGTACGCGCCTACCGCAACGCTCGATTTTTCAAAAAAGACTTGAGTGGCAAATGCGACTCCATTCATTCCAGCCAAAAAACCAAGCTCACGCAGCTCATTGGAAAACCCATTTTATGGAATTTCGAAAACCAAATGACTGGCGATGTTATGCACCTTATTGGCAACAACCAAACCGAAAAACTCGATTCCTTAAAAGTACTCAACAATGCCTTTATTGCCTCACGTGACACAATTGGAACGGGCTTTAACCAAGTGAAAGGAGTCAATTTATTTGGCAAGTTCAAAGACAATAAACTCTACGAAGTTGATGTGATTAAAAACACCGAAGTACTGTACTTTTTGCGCAACGACCAAAAGGAACTCATTGGCATCAACAAAAATGTGAGCAGCCGCATTAACATGACCATGGAAGGCAACTCCATTTCTACCATGACCTTTTTTACCGATGTAGATGGCGATATTTATCCGGAAAACGAGTTGCCCGAAAATGCCCGAAAACTCAAAGGATTTATTTGGCGCGAAGACGAGCGCATCTTAGATAAAGAATGTATTTTTCCAGATGAAGAAAACGCTGATAACGAGCGTTTGGTTAATTCACATAAAGCCGAAATGGCCAAAGAAAATGTCCCAATGAAAATTCGCAAAGAGACCCTAAACTACGACAAGAACAACCCCAAACCCAATCCTGCCGTTAAGTAAATTAGCCCTCATGGAACAGCTCATAAATCCTGATTTTATACAGTATCAAGCCCAAACCTCGCCCTATCCGTTGGGCATGGAAGTAGCCTATGCTAAAGGATCTTACATTTATGACAAAAATCAAAAACCCTATTTGGATTTTGTAGCAGGCGTTTCGGCATGCGCATTGGGACACCAACATCAGCGGGTGAATGACGCCATCAAAAAACAATTGGACACCTACTCACACGTGATGGTCTACGGCGAATATGCACAAAGCCCAGCGGTGGAATACTGCAAATTATTGGCCCAATTATTGCCCGATCCATTAAACAAGGTATACTTAGTGAATTCGGGCACCGAAGCCTGCGAAGGCGCACTCAAATTGGCCCGACGCGTAACCGGACGCAAACAACTCATTTCATGCTACAACGCTTACCATGGCAATACCATGGGCGCGATGAGCGTGATGGGTTTTGAAGAACGTAAAACACCCTTTTTACCGCTTTTGGAGGATGTGGATTTTATAACCTTTAATAACGAGGACGATCTCCAAAAAATAACTACCCAAACCGCTGGGATTATTTTAGAAAGTATACAAGGAGGTGCCGGATTTATCCAACCCGAAAATGATTTTTTGCGCAAAGTACGCGAGCGCTGCGACGAGGTGGGTGCTATGCTCATCATTGACGAAATTCAACCGGGGTTTGGTCGGACTGGAAAATTATTTGGCTTCGAGCATTTTGGCATTGTCCCTGACATCATTATTGTAGGCAAAGGTATGGGCGGTGGCATGCCAGTAGGCGCCTTTATTGCCAACGAGGCACATATGGATTTACTGAGCCATAGCCCCAAATTGGGTCACATTACTACTTTTGGCGGACATCCGGTAATCGCGGCCGCTTGTTTGGCCACACTTCAAGAAATTACCGAAACCAACCTCATGGCTGAGGCAATTGAAAAAGAACAGTTGTTTCGCGCGCTATTAAAACACCCATTAATCACCGAAATTCGAGGTCGTGGCTTGATGTTGGCTGCGATGACACCCAGCGCTGATATCACCAATCAAGCCATTTTAGCATGCCAAGACCGTGGCTTAATTTTATTCTGGCTCCTCTTTGAAGGCAAAGCCATTCGCATTACTCCACCCCTCACGATTTCGAAAGCCGAAATTGAAGTAGGTTGCAAGATCCTGCTGGAAGTATTGGATTCGTTAGTTTAGTTGTTTTTGTTTCACGTTTCACGTTTCAGGTTTCACGAAATGAATAGATCCGCTTCGCTATAGTTCTTTTGATTTTGTTTCAAGTTTCACGTTTCACGAAATGAATAGTTCCGCTTCGCTATAGTTCTTTTGATTTTGTTTCACGTTTCACGTTTCAGGTTTCACGAAATGAATAGTTCCGCTTCGCTATAGAACTTTTGATTTAATTGACCTTAGTAAAATTCAAACAATTTGACTCGAGTCCCGAAGCTTCGGGACGAACAGATGGAGCGCAGCGGAATAAACTTGAAACCTGAAACCTTAAACTTAAAACCTGAAACAAGACAATAGCCTTTGTTAATTATTTTGTTCACAACAATTCGTTAAACAAGCCGTTTTAGGACAAACTAGCCTTACTTTTAAGGTGCCCAACAAAAAGCAACTCTTATGCATTTGAGCGACGAAGAAGAAGCACACAACATTTCCCTGTCTCGATTTGAATCGATGCTAAAAACAAACAAGGTTTTCTTTTTCGATTCGGAGGAATTTGAAGAGATCATTTTGCACTATTTGGATATCGGTAAAACCACATTAGCAAAAAAAGCCTTAAAGCTAGCACTTGATCAACATCCGCGTTCAACAGGATTAAAACTTGTGCAGGTAGAAATGTTGATCTTTGAAGATAAACTAGAACAGGCCGAGAAAATGCTGAATGAACTGTTCGCCATAGAGCCCCATAACGAGGAGATTTTTATTCAAAAAGCAAACATTTGTTCCAAACGAGACCAACACGCACAGGCGGTTGAACTACTAAAAACTGCCTTATTGTACACCGATGATTTTGCGGATGTCTATAATTTAATTGGCATGGAATATTTATTTATGGATGAGCTGGAATTGGCCAAGCAAAACTTTATCAATTGCTTGGAAGAGGATTTAGAAGACCAGTCGGCCCTCTATAATGTGGTGTATTGTTTTGAATTTTTGGATCAAAACCAAGCGGCAATTGATTACTTATTGCAGTACATCGAAAAAAACCCTTACAGTGAAATTGCCTGGCACCAAGTGGGTAGATTGAGTTATGCTCTTAAAAAATACCCCGAAGCCTTACATGCCTTTGAATATGCAACCCTGATTGACGATGAATTTCTTGGCGCATTCATGGAAAAGGCAAAAACCCTTGAACGTCTTAAACGCTATGAGGAAGCAATTGCAGGATACACACGCACGATAGAACTGGATGATCCTACTTCCTATGCCTTATTACGCATTGGTAAATGCCATGAAAAATTAGGGCACAAAAAATTGGCTATAGAATTTTTTAATAAAACCGTACACGAAGACCCTTTGTTGGATAAAGGTTGGATAGCCATAACTGACTATTATATTCGTCAAAAAAACTTTCAAAAAGCACTTTTTTATGTAAATAAGGCCTTGCACATTGACAACCAAAACCGGTACTATTGGAAACGCTATGCAACCATTAACAAAGAACTACACTTTTTTGAAGAAGCCGAATTCGGGTACAGAAAAGCGGTAGAGTTTGGAGATTATGAACTAGACACTTGGTTGTTTTGGGTAGACTTATTGACTGTTTTGGGCGAATATGAAAGTGCCATAGAAACATTAAATCAGGCGTCAGACTATTTCCCAAATTCATTTGAAATCGAGTACCGATTGGCTGGATTATATTATATGTTTTTAGAAACAGATAAGGGAAAAATTCATCTTCTAAAAGGACTTGCACTAAATTTCAAACAACAAACCGTGTTACAAGAGTTGTTTCCAAAAGTATGGAACGAAAAAAAGGTGCAAGCATTCATTCAAAAATACACCCCTAAAAACCTGTAATTAATTTCAAGCCATGTCGAATAAACTTGTGGGATTGTTGGGCAAACACATCGCTCACTCTTTCTCCAAAAAATACTTCACAGAAAAATTTTCTAGTCAAGGCATAACCAATTATAGTTACGAAAATTTCCCACTAGAATCGATTGAATTGGCACCTAAACTATGGGAAACTGAATCGTCATTGGTGGGTATGAATGTAACTATTCCATACAAAGAAAGCATTATTCCATATCTAACAAAACTCAACCGGCATGCCAAACAAATTGGCGCCGTGAACGTGATTAAAAAGCGCACTGACGGAACATATAAAGGATACAATACAGACTATTATGGCTTTATGAAATCGGTATTGCCATTATTGGAGCCACATCATAAAAAAGCACTTGTATTGGGTACAGGCGGAGCATCTAAGGCCGTTCAATATGCCTTAAAAGAACTTTTATTGGATTACAAAGTGGTATCCAGAACACCCAAAAAGCTTCAGCTAAGCTATGCACAGCTCAACAAAAAAATCATGAAGGAATACACCATAGTCATCAACTGTACTCCTCTTGGAACAACTCCAAATACATCACAATTTCCGGACATCCCCTACCAGTTTCTCGGTCCACAACACTTGGTATTTGACCTCATTTATAACCCTGAAGAAACGGTGTTTTTGAGTAAAGCCAAAGCCCAAGGTGCACAAATTAAAAACGGATATGAAATGCTGCTTTTACAAGCCGATGCGAGTTGGAAAATTTGGAAAAAATAAAAAAGCAACGCCTAAACGTTGCTTTTTTATTACTGCATTTTCAACGGTTCCTTCCGCATGTTAACCTGTTTAGCTTGTCGATCGGCTTCTAATTTCTGGTACATTTCAAATTGTTCGGGCGTAAGCATTGATTTTATCTCGGCTTCCCGTTGTGACAATAAAATAATGTGTTTTTGTTTTTTTTCTTCGGGTGTAAGAACGCTTCGGCGCAATTCGCCCATCAGCGTAGCATAACGTTTGATGATTTCTCGGTAAGGAACTTGTTGTTCTTTGGTGAGTTGCAATGGATCTTTAAGCGGAGTAACTGCAGGTTGATTGGTTGAACTTGCTACTGGTTTTTCTTGTGCCACTACCGCTGAACTATTGCATAGCATGAAAAATGAACAAGTTAGGGTAAAAAGTACTTTTTTCATCGGTTAAATTGGATTAAATTAGAACGGCTAAAGTACAACTTCAATGCAAAAATTCAAATACTTTAACATCATCAACACAAGCCAATAGCGTCAAAATTAGCGAGGGATTATGCGTTAATCCTTTTGAATATTAGTATTGGTTTACTATCTTTCGCCCCAATTTAGTAGTAACCTTATACATGTAACAATGTTAGAAGAACAGAATGATAACCTGCCACAAGCAGATGGAAACCAAAATGAAAGTCAAGCTGAAGCAATTGAAAATGCTGAAACCCCAATAGAGTTAATTCCTGCTTTTGAAGAACAAGTAAAAGAAGTTGAGTCTGAAAATACAGAAGAAGCCAAAGAAGTTCATGTAGAACCTATAGAATCAACAACTGAAGAAATTCAATCAACCCAAGATGTGACAAGCCAACACGATGCGGTCATTGAGGAAATTGCTACTGCAAATGCAGAAGTGAGCGAAGACGAAAGCCTGCGAACAGCAATTCCAATGCTCGACTACCAAACCATGACCCTAGAAGAATTGGTGAACAACTTGGAAAGTCTAGTGACTACCGATGCAGTAATGGCTGTAAAAGATCACGTTGAAGAGCTCAAAAAATCATTCTTGGACCAATTTTATCATTTGTTGGATGAAAAGAAAGAAGCCTTTTTGGCCGAAAATCCAGATTCTACTGAATCGTTTCAATTCCAACATCCACTTAAACCTAAATTTGATCAGTTATACACCCAATACAAAGCGCGTAAAAACGCCTATTTCACTAATTTACAAACCAATCTAGAACAAAACCTTGCAGTTCGATTGGCCTTAGTTGAGGAACTGAAAAACCTCATCAACCCACAAAACAACATAAAAGATACGCTGAAGCAATTTAACGATCTGCGCGAGCGCTGGAAAAATGCTGGTCCTATCCCCAAAGACAAATACAACCACGTGTGGAATAATTACCATTTTCATATCGAAAATTTCTACGATTATTTGCACCTGGATCGCGAAGCCCGTGACATCGATTTTAAACACAATCTCGAGCTAAAGCTTAAAATCATTGCCAGAGTTGAGGAGTTGATTCACGAAACCGACATCAGTAAAGCATTCCGCGAATTACAAGATTTGCACCGCATCTGGAAAGAAGACATTGGACCAGTTTCCAAAGACCACCGCGAAGAAATATGGACCCGTTTTAGCGAATTGACCAAACAAATGCACGACAAACGCGAACAATTGTTTGAAGAACTTCGGGCTGTTGAATCGGCCAACTTAGCTGCCAAACAGTCTATTATTGCTGAGTTGGAAGCTTTGGCGCAAGAAAAAGTGCATTCCCATACCGCTTGGTTGGGACAAATCGAAAAAGTTGAAACCTTACGCAATGCGTTTTTCACTGCCGGAAAAGTGCCCGCCGATATGAATGAAGCCACGTGGAGCCAATTTAAACAAGCTGTTCGTGCATTTAATGTGTTGAAAAACTCGTTCTATAAAGAAATCAAGAAAGACCAAACGGATAATTTAACCAAAAAACAAGCCTTGGTTGCTCAAGCCAAAGCCTTGGCCGAAAGTACCGATTTCCAAACTACAACACCCTTGATGAAAAAAATCCAGGAAGATTGGAAAACCATTGGTCATGTACCGCGCAAATACTCAGATAGTTTGTGGACCGAGTTTAGAGCCGCCTGCAACGCCTATTTCGAAACCGTGAAATCCCAGAAAAAAGAAGAGAATCCCGACGAAGTTGAAGCGTTCGAAAAGAAAAAAAACTATCTAGAAACCATGCGTAGTTTTGAGCTCACTGGCGCACACAAAGCTGATCTAGAAGCAATTAAGGCCCACATAGAAACGTGGAAAAGTTTTGGAAAAGTTCCGTTTCCACGTCGTCATATCGAAGGTAAATTCAACAAAATACTTGATGCCTTGTTTGAGAAATTGAGTCTCAGCAAAAAAGAAGGCGACATGACGCGTTTTGCCAACCGCATGGAACAATTGTCTGAATCAAACGATACACGCAAATTGGAGGGTGAAAAAATCTTCTTAACACGCAAGATAGAAGAAGTACAAGCCGAAATCTTTCAATTGGAAAACAACATCCAATTTTTTACCAACACCAAAAACGCCAAAAAAGAAAACTCGATTGTACTTGAAGTGCGTAAAAACATAGAGAAACACAAAGAAGAAATGGCTGTATTGCGTGATAAATTGAAAAAATTAAGAGAGATTGTTTAGGTTTTAGGTTGTGGGTTGTAGTTCTTAGGTATAAAAGTATACAAAGAAATCATGAAAAGTTATGAGTTGTGCGTTTTTTCTTTGAGCCGACTTACATCTCTCATCATATAGTATTCTACTTCAAATATTAATGTACATCACCAAGCTCCCATCTTGAAATAAGTTGGGAGTTTTTTGTTTAACCTTTGTTTCATTCAGCTAATAAGAACCTATTAGTTATATTGATTTTGGAGGATTATTCATTAAAAAATAGGTTAAACAACTTCGTTAATTATTTTATAAATCTTCATTTTGTTTAAGTTATTATGTTTTTTTGTTAAACAAAATAATTTAGTTTTGACAAAACTTTTAAACAAAATCACTATGAAAAAATTAATTAGAAAAATGTCAATTGCATGTATTGCTTTGACTATGCTAGCATGTAGCAAAGATGACAACACAACAACTTTACCAACCATTACTGATATTGCAGTAGACAATCCAGACTTTTCAATTTTAGTTCAAGCTTTAACACGCACAAACCTAGCAGGTACTTTAGACGATAACTCAAAACAGTTTACTGTTTTTGCTCCAACAAATGCGGCTTTCAACACATTCTTTAGTTCATTGGGTGCTGGTGTGAATGTGAACAACGTTGACGAAAATGTATTAAAAGCCATCTTATTAAACCATGTACTTGGTGAAGAAATAAAAAGTAGTGCTTTACCAGCTGCTACTTATGCATCTACTTTATCACCTTTTAATACTTCTGCAAATGCACCAACTATTAGTATGTTCGTTCAAAAATCAGGAAGTGTAGTAACAATTAATGGTGGATCAGCTAATGGTGGAGCTACAGTAACCTCAGCAGATTTAGATGCTAGTAATGGTGTAATTCATGTTGTAAGCAATGTTATTGCCATTCCAACTATAAAAAACCATGCTGTAGCAAATCCAAATTTTAGTACACTTACAAGTTTATTAGTTGATCAAGATTTGGCCGCCACATTAGACGGAACTGCCGGTTCACCATTCACGGTTTTTGCACCCTTGAATACTGCTTTTGACACAGCTACTCTTAATTTATACACAGGACTGTCATCAGAAAATAAAACAGCTGTCTTATTGTATCATGTTGTTGGTGGAGTTAATGTACGTTCAAATGCAATACCTGCAGGAAACATTACAACCTTACAAGGTCAGTCATTCAGCATAACAGGTACTGTAATTGATGATGCATCTGGTGTAAACAAAAATATAGTACTTACAGATGTACAATGTTCAAATGGAGTTGTTCATGCTATTGACAAAGTATTATTGCCAAATCTGTAAATTTAAACAGCTATGAAAAAGAAAGCGCAACTTTAGTAGTTGCGCTTTCTTTTATTCTATTTCAACACGAATGGATAGAATAGTTTACTATTTACGTGTAAAACAATTTATAAAGACCACCGCTCCCGCGCTAATCCTTTCTCGTGGCAATTTTAACAAGGGCAAAAAGCTATTCCTTTCTTTTTCCTTGATGAAAAAGAAACAAAAAATCAAGCCCTTGGATTTTCGGCCATCCACTAGTGGTTCACTTCCTAAAACACAAAAACTCGCTCGCTCGTTCCCTCGCGGACTCAGACAGTTTGTGTTTATTAACGGTCCGACGTTTCGGGATCACCCTGTGGATCCTGGCCTGCCAAATCCTATGGCCGAGACAGAATTTCTCAGCAACAAAATTGTGCTTAGTATATTCGGTTAAATCAAAAATCATAAATCAAAAATCAACACTCGTTAATCTAATTCGTGCATTCGTGGCTAATAGCTATCAGCAATCAGCAAATCTTAGTATACACCCTCAATTATTAATTATTATTTTTTAATTATTAATTACAGAAGTTCTTAGTATAATTCCAAAATTGGTATTTGTTATTTCAGTATTGGTCCCGAAACTTCGGAATTCTAAGCTCAGTCTCTTCACATTTTTTCCTACATTTGCCGCATTATTTAACTACTCTACGCAACATGATACTACCAATAGTGGGCTACGGAGATCCCGTTTTAAGGAAAGTAAGCGAGGACATTCCTGCCGATTATCCCAACCTGAAAGAGCTCATATTCAATATGTTTGACACCATGTACAATGCTTACGGTATTGGCTTGGCTGCTCCACAAGTGGGTTTGCCCATTCGATTATTTGTAATTGATATGGTTCCCTTTAGTGACGACGAAGACTTGAGCCCCGAAGAACAAAACAAACTTAAAACGTGTAAAAAGGTATTCATCAACGCCAAAATCTTAAAAGAAGAAGGTGAATTATGGGGTTTTAATGAAGGTTGTTTGAGTATTCCCAATGTACGTGAAGACGTGTTTCGTCACGAGCGCATAACCGTGCAATACCATGATGAAGAATTTATTGAGCACACCGAAGTGTTTGATGGATTAACTGCCCGCGTAATTCAACACGAATACGACCATATAGAAGGAATCTTGTTTACCGATAAAATTGCGCCGCTCAAAAAACAACTCATTAAAAAGAAATTACAAAACATTATGGAAGGCAAAACCAAAGCCGATTATAAGATGCGTATTTTCGGAAAAAAAGGCCGTTAATTTGGCCGCTATTTCCCAACAATAAATATATTTGCTCCTCCAAAAAAACAACATCATGAATGTAGATAAAATTCTTGCGATTTCAGGTAAACCCGGTTTATATGCGCTAAAAGTACAAACAAGAACAGGTTTTGTGGCCGAATCGTTGCTTGATGGAAAACGAATTACGGTTGGTTTGCGAAGTAATGTGAGTTTGTTATCTGAGATTTCCATGTACACGCATACAGCCGAGAAGCCATTGGTTGAGGTGATGCGCGCCATTGCAATCAAAGAAAATGAGGGACCTGCTATTTCGGCCAAAGAAGATGCAGCCAAATTGGTGGCCTATTTTGCCGAGATTTTGCCCGATTATGACCAAGATCGTGTCTACGCTTCTGATATTAAAAAAGTGCTCAACTGGTATGGCATTTTGCAAGCCAAAGGTTTGGTGTCTAAAGAAGAGCCTAAACTCGAAAATGCCGAAAGCATCAAAGAGCAAGTGGTAGAAGAAGTGAAAAAAGAAAAAGCCAAAGCACCCAAAAAATCCCCAAATAAAGAGGTTTAATACACAATATAACACACAAACAAATCCTATTTCTACACCCAGAGGTAGGATTTTTTTTATCAAATACGTAGCCTTATGAATACGCGCGCTCAACAATTGCAGGCCTTTGAACGATTACTTGACATCATGGACGATTTGCGAGCCCAATGCCCTTGGGACAAAAAGCAAACCATGGATTCGCTGCGTCACCTCACCATTGAGGAAACCTACGAATTAGCCGATGCCATTCTGAATCAGGATCTTACCGAAGTAAAAAAAGAGTTGGGCGATGTGTTGTTGCACATTGTGTTTTATGCCAAAATTGGTAGTGAAACCCAAGATTTTGATATCGCCGATGTCTGCAACGAATTGTGTGAGAAGCTCATTTTTAGACATCCGCATATCTATGGTGATGTGCAAGTGGCCGACGAAGAAGAAGTGAAACGCAATTGGGAAAAACTTAAACTCAAAGAGGGTAAAAAATCGGTGCTCGAAGGTGTTCCTAAGGGCTTACCGGCTTTGGTCAAAGCGAGCCGCATTCAGGATAAAGCAAAAGGAGTTGGGTTTGATTGGGATGAACCGGCACAAGTATGGGACAAAGTTCAAGAAGAGCTACAGGAATTACAAACAGAAGTGCTTGCCAATAATCAAGATGCACTTGAATCTGAATTTGGTGATGTGCTATTTTCACTCATTAATTATGCCCGATTCTTGAACGTAAATCCAGAAGATGCCTTGGAGCGCACCAACAAAAAATTCATAAAACGTTTTCAGTATTTGGAGCAAAAAGCCGAGCAAATGGGCAAATCTTTGTCTGATATGACGTTGGCTGAAATGGATGTGTTTTGGAACGAAGCCAAGAAATTATAATTTATTCGGCAATGCGTTTTAATTTGGCTTTGTCTAACAAGGTAATGTGTTTGCCTGTGATGGAGATATATCCTGCTTTATTTAGCTCAGATAATAAGCGAATGCAGCTTTCTGTCGCCGTTCCAATTAAACCAGCCAATTCTTCGCGCGACAATTGAATGTGTAATGAACCATCTGGTTTTGTGCCAAAAGTTTCTTCCAGATAAAGTAACGTTTCTGCCAAACGTGCTTTGACGTTTTTCTGTGCCATCGAAACCATGTGGTCATCGGCCTCTTTCAAATCGCCACAAACTGCGCGCATCATGTTGAGTGAAAACTTGTTGTTTTCAGTAAAAAACTCCATCACTTCTGTTTTAGGAATAAAACAAACTTCCATATCCTCTAAGGCAACAGCAGAAAGGTTTACAGGTTCGTCACTAATCATCGAACGTTGCCCAAGTAACTCCCCTTTTTTAACCAATTTGACAATTTGGTCTTTGCCATTCGGACTCAACTTAGTCATCTTGCAAACGCCGTCTTTCACACAAAAAATACCATTTACATTTTCACCCTCTTCAAAGATGATGTCTCCTTTTTTAATGGTTTGCGAAGTTTTGCAGTCGGCTAGCTTGAGTAGCTCTTCTTTGCTTAGTGCTTTGAGCGAGCTGAACTCTCTTACGATACAGTGTTCACATTTACTCATAGTAATAAAGATTAGGGATGGGCTTGACAAATTTAACGATTAATATGATAAATATCATTTTTTAATTAACAACTGTTTATGTCCTTTGTATCAGGTATAAAATGAGCAAATTATGGATGCATCTACATGTTTCCATTGTGGTTTAGAGATCGATAAAAAAGACGAAATTCTATTTGACGAAAAAAAATTTTGTTGTGCAGGCTGTAAAACGGTGTACGAATTGTTTCGTGAAAATGAGTTGGGTTGTTATTATGATTTCGCACAATCACCTGGAGCAACTCCTCTCGATATTCAGGGGAAATATGATTTTTTAGACAATGAAGAGATTACAAACAAATTGTTGGAATTTCACGAGGCCAAGACCGCTATTGTTTCATTGCACATTCCTCATATTCACTGTAGTTCATGCATTTGGATTTTGGAAAATCTACAGCGTCTTCAGCAAGGAGTAATTAGTTCTCAAGTAAATTTTCCGCAAAAAAAAGTTAGGATATCCTATCATTCTGATCAAGTTTCACTAAAAGAATTAGTGTACTTGCTCAGTAGTATTGGCTATGAGCCTTATATTAGCTTAGAACAGTACGATACCAAAATAGAAAAGGTAGATCGTAGTCTCACCTATAAGCTGGGCGTGGCTTTCTTTTGTTTTGGTAACATCATGTTGTTGTCATTTCCCGAATATTTTGAAGTACAGGAATTTTGGCTCGATCAATACCGCGGCTTTTTTCGTTGGCTCATTTTTGCCCTTTCACTGCCTAGTTTTTTCTATTCAGCTAGCGGCTATTATGTGGCGGCCTACCAAAGCATCAAAGCACGCATGCTCAACATTGAAATCCCAATTGCCTTGGGCATCGTGGTTATGTTTGTGCGTTCTACGGTAGATATCGTCATGAACTACGGCTCGGGCTTTTTTGACAGTCTCACAGGATTAATCTTCTTTATGTTGTTGGGCAAAATGTTCCAAATAAAAACCTACAGCTTTTTGAGTTTTGAGCGGGATTTTAAATCCTATTTTCCTATTGCCGTTACTCGTATTGTTGGGCAACAAGAAGAAAATGTGCCGATTTACAGTGTTGAAAAAGGCAATCGCTTGCTCATTCGTAACCAAGAACTAATCCCCGTAGATGGCATTCTGATTAGTGCATCGGCCGAAATTGATTACAGTTTTGTAACCGGTGAAGCCGATCCGATTACTAAAAAATCGGGAGATAAACTCTTTGCAGGTGGCAAACAAGTGGGATCACTTATAGAATTAGAGGTTTTGCAGTCGGTGTCACAGAGTTACCTCACACAGCTGTGGAGCAATGAAGTGTTTCAGAAAAAAATTGATCAAAAACATAAAAACATCACCGATGCCGTAAGCCGCTATTTTACACCGGTATTACTTCTTATTGCTTTTGTTGGCTTTGGCTACTGGATTTTTGTTGATGTCCAAATTGCATTTAATGTATTTACCGCTGTACTCATTGTAGCCTGTCCTTGCGCGTTGGCTTTGACTGCGCCATTTACTTTTGGCAACATTTTGAGGCTATTGGGTAAGAAAAAATGCTACCTCAAAAACGCCTTAGTTATCGAGCAAATGGCCAAAGTAGATACACTGGTTTTTGACAAAACGGGTACCATTACCACGACCAAAAAAACCAGCATTAGTTATGAAGGTTCGCTCATTCCCACAGCAGATTTAGGTTTGATCAAAAATGTATTGCGTGCGTCCAATCATCCTCTTAGTCGAATGATGTATGATTTTTTGCCAGAGGCACCCAAAAAGGAGGTTTCGGCATTTACCGAACACACCGGAAAAGGCATCGATGCAACCTGTGCTGGCAAACGATTTCAGTTGGGTTCGGCACGTTTTTTGGGCAAAGTATTGACCAATCAACTTAATCAAACACAGGTGCATGTCGCTATTGATGGGGAGTATATGGGTTGTTTTGTGTTTCATAACCAATACCGAGAAGGACTAGAGGAGTTGTTTGCTAATCTTGCCAACACCTACACACTCAAAGTGCTTTCGGGCGATAATGATGGTGAACAGGAAACGTTGCGAAAGCTTTTACCAGCTGGAACCGAATTGGTATTTAACCAAAAACCAGAACAAAAACTGGCATTCATCAAGCATTTGCAAGAAAATGGCCATCAGGTAATGATGATTGGCGACGGTCTTAACGATGCTGGTGCCTTAGCCCAAAGCAACATGGGAATGGCTATTTCCGAAAATGTAAATGTGTTTTCTCCTGCCTGCGATGCAATTTTAGATGCCAGTCAATTTGCCCAATTGGGCGGCTATTTGCGTTTGGCCAAAGATTCGATTACCACGATAAAAATGAGTTTTGCCTTATCGTTATTATATAACGTGGTAGGCTTATCGTTTGCAGTAAGTGGGCGTTTAGAGCCTATAATTGCGGCCATTATCATGCCATTAAGTACCATAACCATCGTGAGTTTTGTGACGGTGATGAGTAATTATTTTGCCAGGAAGTGTTAGTTTTTTATATACTTAGTTTCAAGTTTCAAGTTTCAGGTTGTTTGAATTATAATAAGATAAACCATAAAATAAGAACTATAGCAAAGCGGAACTATTCATTTCGTGAAACTTTAAACCTGAAACTTTAAACCTGAAACCTGACTCGAGGCGATAGCCGACAGATGGAGCGCAGCGGAATAAACCTGAAACAAAAAACAACACATGATAAATATCATAAAATAACCCAATCGTCAACCCTAATTTTGACTAAATAGTTCAATAGGTATGAGTGTCATTTATTTATTAATCTCCATCAGTATCGTGGTAGCCGTTGGCTTTTTTGTTGCATTTATTCTTGCAGTGAAATCAGGTCAATACGACGATGATTATAC
>VEQT01000080.1 GCA_018883065.1 Flavobacterium sp. | reverse complement strand
GTCCATAAGGAATGCCATTTTTTTGCGCAACTTCAAACGTAAACGAGCTACCAGCTTGGCCCAACACCAGTTTATATAACGGTTCCAAGGTTTTTTCATCAAAAAGCATGTTGGCATTTTGGGCAAATGGCAATTCATTGGCCAATATTTTTAGATTGGCATAATGCGTTGTAATGATTCCAAATGCTTCACGGTGGTAAAATTCTTCGAGAAACACCTCGGCCAAGGCACCGCCGAGTTCTGGATCGGATCCAGTTCCAAATTCATCAATTAAAAAAAGTGTTTTAGCGTTGCACTTTTTCAAAAAATAGTTCATGTTTTTTAACCGGTAACTGTAGGTACTTAAATGATTTTCAATGGATTGATTATCTCCAATATCGGTCAATATCCGATCAAACAAAAAAGTTTCACTGCGTTCATGAACGGGTATCAATAGCCCCGATTGCAACATGAGTTGCAACAAGCCTACCGTTTTTAACGATATTGTTTTCCCGCCCGCATTAGGTCCAGAAATTACAATGATGCGACTGTCTTGTGTCAATTCAAAAGTTTGTGGATAGGTGATTTGCTGTTGCTCCAAATTGGTTACCAACAAAATAGGGTGAAAGGCCTCTCTAAAATATACACGCTTTTCTGTAGTAATTGTTGGCAGAATTCCGTTGATTTTTCGAGCATATTTTGCCTTTGCAGCAATTACATCTATATCGCTTAAAAAATCTAGATAGGCTATTAATACCGATAAATACGGGCGAATACTATTTGTGAGTTGTTTTAGTATTCGGTTTAGTTCCTCTTGTTCTTCATATTCTAGATTACTGAGTTCGCGCGAATAGTTTAAGGTAGTTTCAGGTTCTATGTAGGCAATGCTGCCCGTTTTGGAACTACCCAAAATAGAGCCTTTTACTTTTCGGCGGTACATGGCCAACACAGCGAGCACGCGTCTATTTTGAACAAAACTTTCCTTGATTTCATCCAAGTAACCCAAACTAGTGTATTGGCTTAATGCAGCCCCAAAACTTTGATTTACTTTGCCACGAACTACCTGCATGTCTCTTCTTATATTGAGCAAATCGGGGGAGGCATTGTCTTTTATTTCGCCGTATTTATCGACAACCACATCAATTTGTTGAATAATCTCTTTAGTGAACGTTACTTGGGCTGCACGCAGCTGCAAATTGGGGTAATAGTCTATAAATTTTTGAAAGAACTGCAACAGCACATTGGTTGTGGCTGATAATTGAGCTATTTTTCGAAAACTGCCCACTTCCAACATACTGTCTTCAATACCCAAAAACTGAATTTCATGTGCTATTGATTCAAAACCATGATTGGGTATGGCATTGTTATTTTGAAACGAGGAGTGATACTCAGCCGTTTGCTGCAAAGCTATAGTCAATTCTGATGAATCTGAAATGGGCATAAGGCCAAGGGCTTTTTGCAGTCCTAAGTCGGTGTTGCAATAGGCCGAAACCGTTTCTAACACGGTTGGAAATTGAAGATCTAGAAGCGTTTTTGCTGTAATTCGATTCATGAAATGGAAACAAATTTAGCCGCAAAAGTAGCTAATATTTAAGAGTTTACTTAATTAATTATCTTTGAAACCAAAACAGCTGTATGGTCCAGATGCAAGCGCCTTCTTGGCAATCTAAATTGGTGGGTGAGTTTCAAAAAGAGTACTTTCTGCAACTACAAGAAGCCGTACAATTGGCTTATCAAAACAGTAGCTGTTATCCGCCTAAAGATTTACTATTTTCTGCTTTTGATTACTGCACATTTGATGAAGTAAAAGTGATCATTTTGGGGCAAGATCCGTATCATGGACCAGGCGAGGCAAATGGATTGGCTTTCTCAGTTCCCGATGGTGTGCGTATTCCGCCTTCATTGACTAATATTTATCGCGAAATAGCCACTGATTTAGACCGACTAATGCTGCCGAATTCGGGTAATTTAACCCATTGGGCCAAGCAAGGTGTTCTGTTATTAAATGCCACCTTAACCGTTGAAAAGGACAAACCCAATAGCCATGCTAAAATGGGTTGGCAACAATTTACTTCTGCTGTAATTGAATTATTGTCTGATCAAAAAGAAAATCTGGTATTCATGCTGTGGGGAAACTTTGCACAGCAAAAAGGAAAACAGATTGATCGAAACAAGCATATGGTACTGGAATGCGGACACCCTTCACCCTTGAGTGCAAACCAAGGAAAATGGTTTGGAAACAAGCATTTTAGTCTGGCAAATGCCTACCTCAAAGCACATGATATACTGCCAATAGAGTGGTAGTTAGTTTACAATAAACGGATAATATCCACTCGAATTAAGTGCCGATACAGATGAACGAATGTTGATAAACAGTTGTTTGGCAGTGCTAGTTGATCGGAGTGTAACGGAACGATTAGCTATCGATTCATATCCAAAATTTAGTCGGTATTCACCAGCTTCTGTCAGTTTAATTCCACTTCTAAACTCATATTTTTCTCCTGCATTATTATATACACTTGTTCCAACATAGTAGCCTGAATATTCTTGAGAAATTCCTTTTTTCTCTATTAAATTGGTGCCCAGTGCATAAAAAGTCCAATCTCCATTCGTTTGTTTTTTTTCGATAAAAAAAGGAAAAATAAAACCGGATGCCTCACCAGTTGTGGCATACACATCAAGCAATTTAGTTTGGTTTGACTCTTGCAAGTATCTAGAAAAATTGGATTGTATCCAAACCGTATCATTAATTTGATAGCTGTTTTGATTTTCAAGGGTAACAATTTCAGGAACAGTAATGGCTATTTCATTATAAAAATCACTGTCTTTGCTTGAACAAGCGGTTACTCCAATACCAAAAACAAAAAACAGTAGTAGTTGAATTCTTTTCATGATTTTACTTATTAAATTGATATCCTATACTTAAACCTACCCGGGAAACTACATCTGGACTTTTTGTACGTTGGAGTAGATTTGAACCAAATCCTACCAAAAATTCGGCAGTCCAATTGTTTTTAATTAAAATGTGGTAGCCCATACTTCCGCCCAAAGCCAAATCTAAATAATTGCCTTTTTCTATTTGATAAACTGCATATTCAGCTGACGTATTGCGAATTATGGTTTTGTATTTGCCTTGGTTTAGTGCAGTAAATGCTTCAGCAAAATAAAATGATCGATTACTATCTGAAAATTTGTAACGTACAAAAGGGGTTAAATCCCAATTCGACAAATGACTTTTATTGCCATTTTCATACTTTGACTCCAATGATGGACTCGAGGTTTTGGTTAAACTAATCCCATAACTAAACGCAGTACTTGTTTTCTTTTCAATACTCAAATTGTATCCGCCTTGGCTTATTGCCGAAAGTACATTCGTACGAATCTCATAGGCAGGTTTTTGAATTTTATCTTGTGCAGCAGCTGATACACAAATTAGTAAAAATAATATGGTTCTGTTCATAGCTGATAATTTTATGCTAATGTAAGCGTATTAATCCAAAAGTAGTGTACCCAAAATTTCTTCAAACAAAAAAGGCCCTCCCGGATACATGGCAGTATAATCTAAGTTGAGCCATACTTGTCCATATTCATCACGGTGGTAATGAATGGATTTGTGTTGCGATTCGTTTATGAATAATTCTTTTTTTATCAAGAAATTTATGGTTTCCAAGTCGGCCAAACTACCTATGCAGAGTTCAGGATAAATGTGCCCATCTGTATAAATTAGACGTGGAGTGCCCCCGATTGCTTGAATACTAGCCGCCATTAAAATGGAATGATCGTCGCAATCACCGGCTAAATACCTAGTGGATTCAGCTGCTCTAGCAATGTATTCCTCGTTTTTTGGATCACTCACATAGGTCCAGCGGGTATTTATTTCTTTAAAAACCGCAAAACATTGAATCAATTTTCGGTGTTTGGCATATCCTGGTGTATCCTTGAAATGTTTGCCAATAGCACGAAGCGCAAAATCACGAACTGTAGTTTTGTCGTATGCAATTGCTGAAAGTATAGCTGATTTTTCGGGAAAAGGGGTTAGTTTATTGATGAGCAAATTTTGCGGATGAGGACTTTCGGAAAGTGCATATACCATGTATTTGTAATCATCATAAATACTTTTAAAACCATAATTGTCTGTTAAGTTTCCAATGACCAACGCAATTAAATAAAAACCAATACAAATTATTAATACCGTTCGCATCATATGCAAAACGATTTGATTGATTGCCAATATCGATAAGAATAACAGAATATGGTCTAATTCATAGGGCCAATCAACCTCCATGATATTTTTGTGTGCGATAATAAAAAGGGGAATCGTAATGAGAATATTCAACAT
>VEQT01000047.1 GCA_018883065.1 Flavobacterium sp. | reverse complement strand
GAACCGCCGTACACTCGGGCTTTGGTTTGGGCTTTGAACGTTTGGTGCTTTTTGTAACAGGCATGAGCAACATTCGCGATGTGATTCCATTCCCGAGAACGCCACAAAATGCCGAATTCTAGGAAATAATCCGATGAAATTACGGGTTATGTAACCCTTTGAATAGTGCCATTACTTTTTTTAAAACCGTTCAATACCTGTGATTAAACAATTTCTACATCTTAAACTTGCGCAAAAATTATCGCCTCAGCAAATTCAGCTGATGAAGTTAATTCAATTGCCTACGCAGGCATTTGAGCAACGGTTAAAGGAAGAAATGAACGAAAATCCGGCGCTCGAATCGGGCAAAGAAGACGACGAAATTTACGAAGCTGACGAATTTGAAACCGACGAATTTGATGATTTTGACGATGCGTCCAGTATAGATACCGATGACATCAGCATTGATGATTACCTAAGCAACGACGAAATTCCCGATTACAAACTACAAGCCAACAACTATGCCGAAGAAGACCAACGCGAATCTCCGCTATCGGCAGCACTCAGTTTTCATCAGGACTTGGTGGCGCAACTCAATACCTTTATTTTATCGGATGAAGAACGAGAAATTGCCGAATTTTTAGTAGGCAGCATTGATGAAATGGGCTATATCCGCCGCAGTTTGACCGATATTGTAGATGATTTGGCTTTTACGCAAGCCATCTACACCGACGAAAAAACCGTGGAGCGCATCTTGCATATCGTGCATGAATTGGAACCCGCAGGCATTGGCGCACGCGATTTACAAGAATGTTTGTTGTTGCAACTCAAACACAAAACGCCGACCGAATCAATTGACTTAGCCATTGGCATTTTGGGTCAGCAATTTGATGCCTTTACCAAAAAACACTACGACAAACTGCAAGCCAAATTTGGCGTCAATGCCGAACAACTCAAAAAAGCCATACACGAAATAGAGCGACTCAATCCCAAACCGGGCGGGTCTTACCAAGGCAGTTCAAAAATTACCGAAACCATAGTACCCGATTTTATGATCCGCATCGTAGACGGCGATTTGGAACTCACGTTGAATGGCCGAAATGCGCCTAGCTTGCATGTCTCGAAAGAGTATCAAGATATGATGCAAACCTATAAATCGGCACGGGAAAAATCGTCTGCTCAAAAAGAAGCCGTGCAATTCATAAAACAAAAATTAGATTCGGCAAAGTGGTTTATTGACGCCATCAAACAACGTCAAGAAACGCTTTTGGTAACCATGAATGCCATTGTGCACTACCAACACGAGTACTTTTTAGAAGGAGACGACAGCAAGATTAGACCCATGATTCTCAAGGACATTGCCGATCGCGTTGGTCTAGACATCTCGACGGTTTCGCGGGTAGCCAACAGCAAGTATGTTGAAACGCCCTACGGCACCAAATTAATCAAAGAATTTTTCTCGGAGGCCATGAAAAACGATCAGGGTGAAGAAATATCTACCTTAGAAATCAAAACTATTTTACAAACGGTCATTCGCGAAGAAGACAAAAGCAAACCCTTACCCGACGATCAACTCGTTGAAATTCTCAAAGAAAAAGGGTATCCGATTGCCCGCCGAACCATTGCTAAATACCGAGAACTACTCGATATTCCTGTGGCGCGTTTGCGCAAAAAAATATAAGTATGGTAAATAAGCCCAACTCTTTTTTGGTGGCCATATCCTATATTTTTCATCCGCTGTTTATTCCGCTGATGGGCACCCTCATCTACTTGGCCATTAGTCCAATACATTACAGCGAGGCTCAAGTAATTTATTTATGTTTGCAGGTAAGTTTGCTCACTATTTTTATTCCATTGGCCCTATACTTTTGGCTCAAAACATTGGGAAAAGCTGATTCGGTAATGCTCCATAAATTGGCCCAACGCAGAATTCCTTTATTCATTAGTTGTATTTTATTGTATTTACTCGCATTCAAAAGCATAACAGAATCAATATTGCCCGAATTGCATTATTTTATTTTGGGTGGACTACTGAGCAATATTCTCACATTTTTGTATTTGTTTATGAACGTAAAAGCCAGCATTCATCAAATGGGAATTGCGGCCTTGAGTTGTTTTGTGATGGGGTTGAGTGCACATTACCAAGTAGACCTTACCTACGGCATCGCGTTTTTGCTTTTACTAAATGGCTTGGTGGCTTCCTCTCGCTTGGTAATGCACGCACATACCTACCAAGAATTGGCGATTGGTTTTGGCATTGGTGCCATTCCGCAACTGGCCTTGTGGTGGGTTTGGTTATAAAATATAAAATTGCAAGCCCAAGTGAATAGCCCGCAGCCCAATGGGTTGATCTTGAATGGTAGCGTTTTTGGAAAGCATCGGTGTAAGGCCATAATAGCCATAAAAATTCCAGGTGTTGTAGCCCATGGCCAAATAAACCCCAAATTGCACCTTATTAAAATCGGGATTGTTTTTGATGATCACGTTAGACTGTCCATCGGTGAATTGCGAGCGCGACGCCAAAAGATAACTCAACTTAAGCCCACTATAAATACGCCAAAACTTATGGCTTTCGGGTGTTGAAGTACGCCAGCGAAACTCTATGGGTAAATCGAGCAAATAGTGTTCGATTTTATTTTTACTGTAATAGGTCCCGCTAGGAATGATGCTATAAATGGGCTGTGATGCAGTACCATTAATCGATAAATTTTGGTGGTAGTTTTGATATGAAATACCCAACCCTGGCGCAATAGCTATGGTTCGGTCGCGATTGATGGGAAAATCCCGCAACACACCAGCAAAAAAACCTGTCGAAATTTTGTCTTGTGAAAACGCAGTGGGTGAATTGCCAATTAAATTATAGGTCATCCCAATGTAAAACTGATCTTCACGATACAAGGAATCGCGCTGAATCATGGGATAAGGCAATACCAATTCCTGCTCTTGTGCAAACAAAGCAAGCTGAACCATGCAGAATACAAAAAGTAGTGATTTTTTCATGTGCGAATTGCGTGGGTTAAATGTAAGAAAAAAAGCTGTAGCCGGAATTGGTTTGGGGATATGGTTATATTTGGGAAACTTAAAAATGAAATTATGAAAAAGTTATTTATCGTTTTATTAGGTATTGCATTACTTACTCCTAAACAAGTAACCGCTCAAAACAATGGAGCTGCTGCTGCAGTAGCTGGAGTAGCAGCAATTGCTGCAATAGGTGCGATTGCCTCAATTGAAGAAATGGAAGAAAGAACAGAATTAAAAGCTACCGAGTGGTTATTAGCAAATCATCCAGAGTTTACATCTTTTAATTTAAAAACTTTTGATTTCAACGGAAAAAAATTAAAAGACATGTCATCCACATCTGTTATTTCTTTTAAAATACAAGAATTTACACCAAAAATGGACCCCACCCTTGATGGTAAAAAATATGTGTTATTTTGCTTTACAAGTTATGGTTGGGTTAATGAACAAGGTATTGATTTTAATAAATTAAATTGGTTTTTAGTGGATGATGCCGAATGGATGAAAATGATGATTGCCTACACTAAAGTATGCTCTGAAGAAAAAGATGAGGCAAAGTTGGAAGAAATTCTAAAAGCAGGTGTTATTGAGAATAAGGGAGTTAAAGTAAAAGGGAAAATGAAATTACCTTTTTATAACTTAACAGGTGATGCCTATTTGGCAACTGATTACAATGAAGATGTAAAATTTATTTATAACGAGAGATCACTTTGT
The DNA here is from genome assembly GCA_018883065.1 of Flavobacterium sp. Classification (GTDB taxonomy): domain Bacteria; phylum Bacteroidota; class Bacteroidia; order Flavobacteriales; family Flavobacteriaceae; genus Flavobacterium. The sequence goes on along the minus strand of VEQT01000047.1, from coordinate 14,874 downwards.
GTGTTTTTGAAAAAAACTAGAAATTTAGTTCAGATGAGGAAGAAAACAATTATTGAAACACATACTTTTCTTTTTCCTTGATACATTTTATTAGGTTTGAAAATTTACATGTCAAAGATTTCAACTTAGCTGCTTAATTTTCATTTGTGTATTCTACATAAGTGCCTTCGGCACTAACTACCTCAGCTGCCGCGCGAATCCTTTCGCGTGGCAATTCTTAACTAGAAAATAAAATAGTGCTATAAATTATGCTAGAGAAAGAAAACTTAGAAAATAGTTATTGTAAATTAGAAAACCACGCGAAAGGATTCGCGCGGTAGCGGGAGGATTACCTCCAAAAATCAAAGATTTTTTCCGGTGATCCCTGAGAGGGGGAACTGTTATCATTTGCAATGCACGCTTTGCAAGCGGCATTTTTTATGCCTTTATTGCTTTTCCAAAACGGAGTTTTGGGGCGCAAATTTCCAACTTACTAAATTGGGATTACCTCCAAAAATCAAAGATTTTTTACGGTGATCCCTGAGAGGAGGAACTGTTTTCATTTACAATGCACGCTTTGCAAGCGGCATTTTTTATGCCTTTATTGCTTTTCCAAAACGAAGTTTTGGGGCGCAAAAAGGCATAAAAAATGCTCCCTAACGGGAGCATTGCAAATGATGCAGAGAGGATGGGATTCGAACCCACGATGCAGTTGCCCACATACAAACTTTCCAGGCTTGCTCCTTCAACCACTCGGACACCTCTCTAGGAAATTGTGGGTGCAAATAACCGCATTTTTTTTCAGTAAGTAAAACGAAACCGGGTATTTTTTAGGTCAATTCTCCGCGCAAAGCCGTTTCAAAAATGGTTTTGAAAACCGCCGGATCAACGTGTTGGCCTAGAAGATACATTAACTTGGTAATTGCGGCTTCGGTGGTGATGTCTTTGCCCGAAATTACGCCAATAGCTTTCAATTGGGTGCTAGTTTCATAATCGCCCATACGCACACTCCCGCCTGCACATTGGGTTACGTTGACAACCTGAAGTCCCTTGGCTATGGCTTGTTGTAGAGCGGCTATAAACCAATCAGCCGTTGGGGCATTGCCCGAGCCATAGGTTTCTAAAACCACACCTTTTAAATTGGGAATGGCCAATATGGCTGTAAACACAGTTTCACTCAATCCTGGAAACAATTTTACAATTGCCACATTGGAGTCGAGTTCGGTGTGAATGCACAACTTTTTGGAAGTTGCATGAAACAGCAACTCTTCACTTACTTTTAAATGAACGCCCGACTCGGCAATGGCCGGATAATTGGGTGACATAAACGCATTAAAATGTTCGGCATTAATTTTCGTGGTGCGATTGCCACGGTATAATTTGTATTCAAAATACAGGCATACTTCATGAATGATCGGCTTGTTTTTGTGTTGCAAAGCTGCAATTTGAATTGCGGTAATGAGGTTTTCTTTGGCATCGGTGCGCAAATCGCCTATGGGCAATTGTGAGCCGGTAAACACCACTGGTTTGGATAAATTCTCCAACATAAAACTCAAAGCCGCTGCCGAATAAGACATAGTATCTGATCCATGCAGAATGACAAAGCCGTCAAATTGCTCGTAATGGTCTTGAATGAGCTGGGCGATTTGTACCCATTTATCGATAGACATATTGGACGAATCAATAGGGGATGCGAAAGACAAGGTTTCAATCTCGCAAGCCAATTGATTGAGTTCAGGAATGTTGGCAAGAAGCTTGTCAAAATCAAAAGCTTTCAGGGCTCCAGTAGCAAAATCTTTTATCATGCCGATGGTGCCCCCAGTATAAATAAGTAGAATTTTTGGCCTAGATTCCATCTTCGTATTTGCGTTTATTGACAACTGGATTGGCATACATGGCCAAAATTCCTTGTACTTCAAATTCGCTTTGTGAATCTATGCGCTTTTCTAAACGACGTTCAAATACCGCTTTTTCTGTTTCGGTGTATTTGTCTGCATAAGTGGTTGTTTGGTGCAACAAATCGTAGGCAATATAATTAGTGGGCCATAATTTGTACGTTGTCAAAATCGAATCATCTATGGCTTGAGCCAAGGCTTGAATTTGCTTATTGGAATTGTCAAAATCGTATTTTATTTGATCCAATTTGTGGTCTAAGACATCGCCCACGTGAATGTGTATGCGTTTTTTTTGTCCCATGATGCCACTTAAAAGCGTCATGAAATCTTCGTTTTTTTCTTTGATGTAAATTTCGTTGTTGGCTTCGGCTTTGAGTTGTGGCATTTTCAGGGCATCTGTCGGATCATATTCGTAAGAAATAGAAACCGGAACCACCTTGATCTTCTTGAAGTAATCCATCAAATTTGGTTCATCGGCTGCCATTGACAACATTTTCAACACCCCTTGATGTGTGGCATCATTGCCGTCTTTGGTTCGGCCTTCGCGTTGGGCAATCCATACTGAACGGTTTTCGCGCAACAACAATTGACCAATGTATTCGGATAGTAATTTCGAACTCTGCAACAACTCTCTGGGAGGCAATCCGCGAAGCACTAAGAAATTACGGTTCAGTTTAGCCAACGTCAATAAAAATGCCTTTTTTACCAAATTATCTCCAATAGCCGAGGCTGTCATCACCAAACCGTGCTCAAACAAAGCGGCATTGAGCAATGACGTGTCTAAAATAATATCGCGGTGATTGGATATAAATAAATAAGACGTATTTTTTTCAAGTTTCTCAAAGCCCGAAGTGGTCAAGCCGTCGGAGCTTTTTTCGAGTACTTTTTGTACGGATTGGTAGATGAAATTGCATTGAAAATCGCGTATTGAATGCGTTTTAAGCAACTGTTCCTTCCAAACCTCATCGGCAAGGGTTGGAAAAGTGAAATTCATCAAGGCTTTCATCATCGGATGGTTTACCGACGAACGAATTCCCTCATTTATTTCAGCATCATAAAACGGTCTAATCGAGTCAAATTTTTGCATTTTCATTCCCTTTTGTCGGTTACAAATGAACAAAAATTTTATGAATATGTAGGGCTTTTTGGCGCTTAAATGCCAAAGACCGTTTTTGAATTATGCGTAGTTATTTGGGCTATTTCATCAATGTTAAGCCCATAAATTTCAGCCAATTTTTGGGCCACCAGAGGGATGTAGGCGCTTTCGTTTCGCTTCCCTCGATGTGGAACAGGTGATAAATAAGGCGCGTCAGTTTCAAGCACCACATGTTCGAGTGGAATATCGTGCAAAAACTGATCAATTTTGCCGTTTTTGAAAGTAACCACTCCCCCAATTCCCAATTTCATGTTATAAGAAATGGCTTGTAGCGCTTGTTCTTTTGTACCGGTAAAGCAATGAAAAATGCCAAACAAATCGGGGCCTTTTTGAGACTCCAAGACCTCAAAAATTTCGTCAAAGGCGTCACGGCAATGAATTACAATAGGCAGTTTGTACTTTTTGGCCCATTGAATTTGAGTCGCAAAGGCTATTTTTTGCTCCTCCAAATGGGTTTTATCCCAGTACAAATCAATGCCAATTTCACCAATAGCGTAGAATTTTCGAGTAGCCAATTGTTTTTCTACGTGTGCCAATTCGTCTTGGTAGTTGTCTTTAACATAGGTAGGATGCAAACCCATCATCAGAAAAACTTGATCTGGATAGTTGGCTTCTAAATCATACATAGCATTTGTACAGGTTGAATCTATCGCCGGCACAAAAAACCGACTCACGCCTACCGCCAAAGCACGTTGCATCATCTCGGCTCGGTCATCCTGAAATTCTTCGCTGTATAAGTGGGTGTGGGTGTCGGTATATGCCATATTTGCTTGAAATGAGCTGTGTTATTCGTTGACTTCTTTGGCCGTTGAATGTATATTTTGTCGATGCTTGCGCAAGGTAAAATAGGCAATAATTGTGCTGGCAAGCATGATGATACTGGCCAATATAAAAGGGGCACCAGGCAACAAAATAGGCGCATCTTTGTGTGTAAAAAAATAAAAAGTGGACGACATGACCGGAGGGCCTACAATGGCTGATGCGCTCATTAAACTCGACAGTGTGCCTTGTATTTCACCTTGTTCATTGGCGGGAACTTGCCCAGAAATAATGGCTTGCATGGCTGGACCGGCAATTCCTCCCAAACAATACGGAACCAAAAAAGCAAACATCATCCAGCTTTGGGTAGCCAAGGCAAATAAGCCCATGCCAATGGTATACAACAACATGCCGATGTATACACTTTTTTCATTGCCCAATCGGGGACTGGTAAACCGAATTAATCCGCCTTGCACCAAGCCTACAAGTAATCCAATAATACCCAACGAATAGCCCACCATTTTTTCATCCCAATGAAAGCGGTACATGGTAAAATAACTCCAATTGCTGTGCACAGCATGCGATGCCACATACAACATAAAAACCGACAACATTAAACCAATAAGTTGTGGATATTTTTTGAGGTGCATAAACGACCCGATAGGATTGGCACGCTTCCAATCAAAGGTGCGGCGTTTATCGGGAGATAGGGATTCGGGCAATATAAAGTAGCCGTAAATAAAATTAATCAGGCACAAAACTGCGGCAGCATAAAAAGGCACACGCGAACCAAATTGCCCCAGCAATCCGCCAATTACGGGCCCGATGATGAATCCAATGCCAAAGGCTGCACCGATCATCCCAAAATTCTTCGCCCGGTTTTCGGGCGTGCTTACATCGGCAATATAGGCTGAAGCTGTTGTGATACTTGCACCAGTGAGGCCTGCAATGATTCGACCAACAAATAACCAGGTTATCGTGGGCGCAAACGCCAAGAGCAAATAATCTAAAGAAAACGTAAACAATGAAATGAGCAAAATGGGGCGTCTGCCAAAGCGATCACTCAAATTGCCCACCAACGGAGCACAAATAAACTGGGTAATGGCATAGGCAAAGGTGAGCCATCCACCAATTTTAGCTGCCTCGCTAATGTCACCGTGTATGAGTTCTTTGATGAGTTTAGGTATCACCGGAATAATGATGCCCCAGCCCGTGATATCAATGATAAGCGTAATGAAAATAAATCCAATGGCCGCCTGTTTTTTACTTTGTTTCATAAAGGTAATGCTGAACTAGTACACAAAAAATCCCGCGTGAAAGTCAAGCGGGATTTGTATATAACAATTTCAATAAATTAAAGTTCTAAAGCTTTTTTGGCGTCGCCATTCATCAGTAATTCCAATGGATTTTCCAACGCTTCTTTTACAGCCACCAAGAATCCAACCGATTCTCTACCATCAATGATGCGGTGATCATACGAAAGTGCCACATACATCATAGGATGAATTTCTACTTTTCCGTTTACGGCTATAGGGCGCTCAATAATGTTGTGCATTCCTAAAATTCCCGATTGCGGTGGATTGATAATAGGAGTTGATAACATACTGCCAAATACTCCACCATTTGAAATGGTAAAGGTTCCACCGGTCATGTCATCAACGGTAATTTGACCATCTCGCGCACGGATCGCCAAACGTTTAATTTCGGCTTCCACCCCTCTAAAGGTTAAGTTTTCGGCATTACGAACCACCGGAACCATAAGCCCTTTTGGCCCAGAAACGGCTACCGAAATATCACAAAAATCATAGGCAATTTTGTCGGTTCCGTCGATCATAGAATTTACATCCGGATACAACTGAAGCGCACGCGTTACCGCTTTGGTGAAGAAAGACATATAGCCCAACCCTAAACCGCCGTGTTTGGCTTTAAACGCATCTTTGTATTGGTTGCGGATTTCGTTGATCGGTGTCATGTTTACCTCATTGAAGGTCGTTAACATGGCTGTTTCGTTTTTGGCAGCTACCAAACGCTCGGCCACTTTACGACGCAACATGGATAATTTAGTTCGGCTTGATCCACGAGAACCGCCAGTTGGAGTTCCCATAGAAGCCACAGCATTAATCGCATCTTCTTTGGTTATGCGTCCGTCTTTTCCGGTTCCTACGATATCAGCAGGCTGGATATTTTTTTCGTTTAATATTTTTCTGGCAGCAGGTGAAGGCGCTTGAGTAGCATAGGTAGCTGCAGCAGGAGCAGCAGTTACTGGCGTAGCAGCAATTTGTTTTTCTTCAACTTTTGGAGTTTGCTCCACTTTTGTAGGTTGGGGAGCTTTTGCAGCAGCTGTATCAATTAAACAAACCACTGCGCCCACGGCTACCGCATCGCCTTCTTCGGCTTTTAGGGTAATAATTCCGCTGGCTTCGGCAGGCAATTCCAAGGTGGCTTTGTCTGAATCAACTTCGGCGATGGCTTGGTCTTTCTCTACATAATCTCCGTCTTTTACTAACCAAGTTGCAATTTCAACTTCTTTAATTGATTCGCCGGGAGATGGGACTTTCATTTCTAAAATCATAGTTGTATATTTTAGGTTGTAATTCTGTTTTTTATCTAAATAAATTTTTATCAAAAACCATTCTAATGGCATCGGTATGTCTACGTCGGTCGCGGGTATGACTTCCTGCTGCTGGTGCGGCATAGGCTTTAAGCGAAGCCAATCGCCATGACACCAAATCAAAATTCATGAGCATAAAGCTGTAGGCGCCCATGTTTTTGGGTTCTTCTTGTGCCCATACATAGTCGTCGGCGTTTGGATAACTTGCAATCACTGCTTTCAATTGCTCAACAGGCAACGGGAATAATTGCTCTATGCGCACCAAAGCCACATCGTTTCGGCCTAATTTTTCACGTTCAGCCAACAAATCGTAGTAAAATTTACCCGTACAAAATGTAAGGGTTTTCACTTGTTTTTTATCTACTCCAGCATCATCAATTACCTCTTGGAAACTGCCGTTATACAATTCTTCTTGTGTAGAAACACACAAAGGATGACGCAACAAACTCTTGGGCGAAAATACCACTAACGGTTTGCGGTAATTGGTTTTCATTTGGCGACGCAACAAGTGAAACAAGTTGGCCGGTGTGGTACAATCGGCAACAAACATGTTATGTCGGGCGCACAGTTGCAAATAGCGCTCCATGCGTGCCGAAGAGTGCTCAGCGCCTTGTCCTTCATACCCATGAGGCAGTAGTAATACAATTCCGTTTTGGTTATTCCATTTATCTTCCCCACACGAAATGTACTGATCTATCATGATTTGGGCGCCGTTGGAAAAATCGCCAAATTGGGCCTCCCAAATGGTCAATGTTTTTGGCGAAGCCAAGGCATATCCATAATCAAACCCTAAAACACCATATTCAGATAAAAAGGAATTATATATTTGAAAACGGCCTTTGCTTTCTTTAAGTTGTTGCAATAAGATTACTTCTTCTTCACTGTCCTCTACCTTTACAACAGCGTGTCGATGTGAAAAAGTTCCACGTTCTACATCCTGACCCGATATTCGCACATCATAGCCTTCGGCCAATAACGAACCATATGCCAAGGTTTCAGCTGTACCCCAATCAATGGTGTTGGCCTCGTACATGGTTTTGCGGTCGGCAACAATTTTGGAAATTTTGGAAATGAATTTTTTATCGGAAGGCAAACTAGACACTTGTTCCAAAATGCTGTCTAATTGTTTTTTATCAAAACGGGTATCTACTTTTTGCAACATTACATCGTCACTCACCTGCACAAAACCTTGCCATTCGTCTTGCATAAACGGCTTGATGATGGTTAGATCGAGCTGACGTGACGCTTGCAAATTCTCATCCAAGCGGTTTTTGTATTCGTTTTCAATGGTCGTTAAATAGGTTTTATCAACAATGCCTTCTGCAATCAATTTCTCGGCATATAAATCACGTGGATTTTGGTGCTTGGCAATGAGTTTGTATAAAACTGGTTGGGTAAAACGAGGTTCATCACCTTCGTTATGACCATATTTGCGATAGCCCAACAAATCGATGAATACATCACGACCAAAAGTCATGCGGAAATCCAAAGCAAACAACATGGCATGTACAACCGCTTCGGCATCGTCGGCATTGACATGCAATACAGGCGATAACGTTACTTTGGCCACATCTGTACAATACGTTGACGAACGTGCATCTTGATAATTGGTAGTAAATCCAACTTGGTTGTTGATAACAATATGAATGGTTCCGCCAGTTTTGTAGCCGTCGAGTTGTGCCATTTGCACAATTTCATACACAATTCCTTGACCGGCCACTGCGGCATCTCCGTGCACAGCGATGGGCAATACTTTAGAGAAATCGTCTGGACAATGGTGGTCTTGTTTGGCTCGGGCAATTCCTTCAATTACAGCACCCACTGTCTCTAAGTGCGAAGGATTGGGAGCCAAATTGATATTTATTTTTTTACCCGATAGGGTTTGGCGTTGTGAGGTTAATCCCAAATGGTATTTTACATCGCCATCAAAATATTCTTTGTCGTAGTCTTTTCCGTCAAATTCTGAGAAAATGTCTTGGGTTGATTTGCCAAAAATATTGGCCAACACATTCAAACGACCGCGGTGGGCCATTCCCATCACAAAATGCTCTACGCCTTTGTTGGCAGCAGCTTCGATGACCGCATCCAAAGCAGGAATGATAGATTCGCCACCTTCTAACGAAAAGCGTTTTTGGCCTACGTATTTGGTGTGTAAAAAGTTTTCAAACGAAACCGCTTCGTTGAGTTTGCCCAAAATGTGTTTTTTGGCCTCGGTATCAAAATGCGGTAAATTGTCGTTGATGTTTAATCGGTCTTGCATCCACTGAATCACCTCAGGATTTCGGATGTACATGTATTCTACCCCAATCGATTCGCAGTAAATGCGGTTCAGGTGATCCAAGATTTCTTGAAGTGTGCAGGGATTTAATTTTAAAACTTTGGCGGCATCAAATACGGTTGTTAAATCGGCCGATGACAATCCAAAATTTTCGAGTGCCAAGGTTGGCGTATAGATTCTTCGGTCGCGAACAGGGTTGGTTTTGGTAAACAAATGCCCGCGGGTGCGGTAGCCGTCAATGAGTTTGAGTACGTTAAATTCTTTTTGAATTTTCTCAGAACTAGCAGAACTGCCGGCATAATTGGCCATCTGCTCGCCCAATTGCTCCTCGTTGTATGTGGCCATTCCGAAGTCAAATCCTTGAAAAAAGCTTCGCCAACTGGGCTCTACGGCATCGGGGTTCTCGGTATATTGTTCGTATAAATCGGCAAAAAATTGCGTGTGTGCAGCATTTAAAAAGGAAAACCTATCCATAGTGTATCGCGTATCCTGATTTGTAAAAATAGTGTCGCAAAAGTACAATAATTGAAAATACCCGCGCTAATTTTTTATGTACTTTTATCGCCTAACCCCTTGATTTTTTTAGCATGAAAACAACAATATGTTCAATTAGTACACAGATGGCTTTGATTCTTGTTGGCCTTTTTATATCAACAGCTATTTACGCCCAAGGAGGTCGATCTGGGTTTTGGGGCGATGTGCAATATGGTGGTGGTTTTGGACTTGGAATTTCAAGGGATTATACCAATGTATTGGTTGCGCCAAGTGCCATCTATCCGTTGAATGATTATTTTTCGACGGGTGTAGGCCTGATGGGTAGTTTTGTGAAATCAAAAAATAATATTGCCGAATCGTTTAGCAGCAAAATTTTAGGCGGAAGCCTTATTGGATTGGTGAATCCATTAGAAAACGTGCAGCTTTCAGCCGAGTTAGAGCAAATGCATGTGCAACAAGAAATTACCGGCAATAGCATACAACTGAAAGATGATTTTTGGAATACAGCCCTGTTTATAGGTCTTGGTTTTCGATCGGAGAACCTCACTATTGGTGTGCGGTACAATGTTCTTTTTAACAAAAAAGACCACATCTATGCCGATCCGTATATGCCGTTTGTGCGGGTATATTTCTAGAAAAATGCTTGCCATTCACACAACCGTGTCTATCCCCAAAATACTTTCAAAATCTTGATAAAAAAAGCATTATAGACAATACAAATACAAGTAAATGGTTGTGTGAAAGCGACAAGCTATATGGAATAATGAAGCTTAAAATAATGGTCAAAATTATCTTTATTCATCAAATCATTGTTATGAATAAATCTGATATTAGTTCGAAAAACAGGTTTTTGAACTATGTAGACGGATATTTCCTCGATAACCATCTCATAAAAATTAGGCAATTACTGTTTCAAGGTATTGACTATAAACAGCTTATGTAAAAGTATGGTGCTAAAATAAAAAAAGATTATTTACTGATCACATCCATAGTTATATTGAAATCAAATGGTCAATATCTAAATAAATACAGTAAATTTGCACCCCCCTTATTTTATTATACATGATATTATTTGTATCGATTTCAGTAGTCTTATTATGCTTGTTGCTGATTTATAATAATTTTTCGAAAAACAAAAATTCATTATACATCTGTGGAAGCTTGGTGTGCATGAGTAATATTTCTATTCTGCATTATTTTACACTTGTCGAACCCTCCGTTTTTTGGATATCAATTATTGCCGGACACAGCCTGCCTTTTAACTTTTTAATCGGAGTTTTTTTATATTTCTACACCCGGAATGCATTGAATGGAAAAGTATCGCATGAGCGAACTGACATTCTACATTATATTCCGTTTATAGTTGTACTTGTTTCGATATTTCCTTATTATTTTGCTGATTTTAGTCATAAAGAAAAAATAGCCCAATTGCTTTTTGACGACCCCAACAACATGATCAATAAAATAAATTTTAGCTGGTTGTACCCCAGTTTCTATAATATTCTACTTAGACCTGTTTTTTTATTTATATACTGTATTTTTTCAATTCGATTAATTATGCAGAAAATAAGGCAGAAAAAGATGCGTTTTTCATTTTCTAAAAGCGAGCCATACATTAAATGGTTGCTGCTCATTAATACTATATTTTTGCTTATTGCATTGCTCTATACTTTGTTGACTGCTAATTTTTTAATGCGGGTAATTCAAAATAGGGAAGAGATTAACCAATCTTCAATTAGTTATCTGGTGTACCTATTATTTTGCAGTGTACCTGTATTAATGCTTATTTTTCCCGAAATATTGTATGATGTCAAAAAAAATAAACGCCCAATAAAAAAAGATGCCGTTACCCTTGATGAAAACCACGAAGAATTAGTTATCAAAGCGCAGTTGATTGTCGAATATCTTGAAAAAGAAGAAAATCTAGCCGATCCCAACGTAGGGATTTCCTCTATTTGCAGTGCGTTGAATCTCACAAAAGAAGAGGTAAAGTATTGTTTTGAGGTTGTATTGCAGAGCAAATTAGCCAACGTAAAAAAACAACTGCGTGTAGAGTTGGCAAAGTCCGAACTCAAAAAAGGTAAATTGCTCGAACATTCCATGGAAGGCATTTGGATGAAAGCGGGCTTTACCTCAAAAACCAGTTTTTTTGTAAGCTTTAAAGAGGTTACTGGGCTTACACCATTGGAATATGTAAAATTTATAGTGGACGAGACAAAACCAGAGTAGCTACTAAAAAATTATCCCGAATATTTGGCTCTGTACCACACTTTTTGCCATTCACGTTTCAGCAACACAAAGGCAACTTCTTCAGCCAACTGTACCAAATCAGACCCATCAAGCTGCTTGATTTGCTCTTCGGGCACATCTACGATATATAATAAATTAAGGTATTCGGCAAACTTGTATTGTATGAGTCGGTAAATTTTGTCGTGTAGTTGTGCTTTGAGTTGCTGCGGAGCAATATCCATTTCAAAATCAACGGGTTCGTTGGCCAAGGTAAAATCCTTGTTGAGTTGTACAATTAAATTGTGGTACAGTTGCTCAGATTCGGCTTGATCCAGTAATTGAGCTGCCGAAATGGGATATTGAAAGGACATGAAGTTATGTTTAATTTACACCGTTCGGCGCATTAAGTTTTGTGCAAAGACTGTAAGCAAGTCTTTTTTGGCTTGGTCAACAGGCAAGTTCTCAACCAATTGTAATGCTTTTTGTGTGTACATCTCTATGGCATCTTGTGTCGCTTTACTCGCTCCTGAACGTTCAAAAATGCGTTTAACTGATTCAATTTTATCTCGATTATCTGATGGTTGAACCGAAAATAATTGTGTTAACACTAGTTTATCTGTAGGTTCAGCAAATTCAATGGCCTTGAGATACAAATAGGTTTTTTTGTTTTCAATAATATCACCACCTATTTTTTTGCCAAAGGTGGCTGGGTCGCCAAAGGCATCTAAATAATCATCCTGCAATTGAAAGGCCAAACCTAAATTTAATCCAAAATCATAAAGAAGTTGTGCGTTTTGCTCGGAAGTTTTGGCTATAATAGCACCCATTTTAAGCGCTGCAGCAACCAAAACAGCGGTTTTGTATTCAATCATTTTGAGGTATTCGGGCAGCGTTACATTGTCCCGTTGCTCAAAATCGACATCCCATTGTTGGCCTTCGCACACCTCAAGTGCAGTTTTACTAAATAAAGTAACCAAATTATGGAACACAGCCGGCTCATAGGATTCAAAATAGCGATACGCCATAATGAGCATCGCATCACCCGAGAGAATTCCAGTATTGATGTCCCATTTTTCGTGCACTGTTTCGTGTCCTCTGCGCAGTGGAGCATCATCCATGATGTCATCGTGAACCAACGAAAAATTATGAAACACCTCAACAGCTAAGGCAGCAGGCAATGCCTCTTGGTATTTGGCATCAAATAACTCTGTGGCTAATAAAGTAAGTACCGGACGCAAACGCTTTCCGCTCAAACCCATTATATACGTAATTGGAGCGTAAAGTGTGGTGGGGTTTTTTTCAACAACTTGACTGGCAGCGTAGTGCGTTATAAATTCTTGGTATTGCGCGATAGCATGCATGAAGATAATTTTTGGCTAATTTAATGCATTATCCTGGGATTCTACTAATCGGAAAAAAACGGTTTGTTAAATTATTGAAAAACTTTGGAAACTTATATTGTTTTTTAAGTTTCCCGTGTAATTTTGCACCGCCTTTTACAGTATACACCTATACAAAGTAATGATGGCCATCTGCATGGAAGATAAAATCATTAAAACCGCTACCGAAATGTTTTTGAAACTGGGTTTCAAGAGTGTAACCATGGATGACATTGCCGCGGAATTGTGTATATCAAAAAAAACGATTTATAAGTATTTTCAAAACAAGGAAGTACTGGTTGAAGCCGGAACTATAGCAGTACAACACAATATTCAGCAGATGATGAATACCATTGTGGCTCAAAATTACAATGCCATTGCCGAAAATTTTGAAATGCGGAATAGTTTTAAAGAATTTTTTCAATCGGTTGATCATTCGCCTGCCTATCAACTCAAAAAACAATACCCTGAAATATATCACCGCATGATGGCCGTTCAGTTGAACGAATGCAACTTCATGTTCAAAAAAAACATAGAAAAGGGCATACAAGAAGGCCTGTACCGACCAGATATTGACGTAGATGCGGCTGTACGATTTTATTACACCTTAATTTTTTCGATTAATGAAACAACACTGCTCGAAAAAGAAGCCAAAGCCCTAGAAGCCAAAGCATTGGAATACCATACTCGAGCACTTGCCACGCCCAAGGGGCTTGAGGAGCTTGAAAAACACCTAAATATCCTAAATTATTAACCCGTTTATAATGAAAAAAATTGCACTTTTTGTTTTAGCCTGTTTGGCCGGTTCACTGCAAGCACAGGAAGCACCAAAAACCTATTCCTTTAGTCTTGAACAAGCAATCAGTCATGCGCTCACAAACAATTACAGCGCCATGAACGCAGACCGCGATATTGCCATGGCCAGAAAGAAAAAATGGGAAACCACAGCCATGGGTTTGCCTCAAATTAGCGCAGGATTAGACTATCAAAATAATTTTGAACTTCAAAAATCACTGATTCCAGCACAATTTTTTGGTGGACAACCGGGTGAATTTGCAGAAATTGCATTTGGAACAAAGCACAACATGAACGCCCGAACCAATTGGAGCCAAATAATATTCGACGGATCGTATTTGGTGGCCTTACAGGCGTCAAAAACCTATTTGAAATTCTATGAAAACGCCAAGAAAAATACGGCAGTTTCTGTACGCGAAATGGTAATCAACACCTATGGAAACGTACTTTTGGCTGAAGAAAGCTTGCTAATTCTGAAAAAAAACAAAGCTACTTTAGAAAAAACGGTATTTGAAACCAATGAAATTTTTAAAAATGGGTTAATTGAAGAAGAAAATGTGGAGCAGTTGCAAATTACATTGGCAACTGTAAATAGTAGTTTGGCCTACACTGAACGTTTGCTTGAAATTGCCCGAAAAATGCTAAAAATTACCTTGGGGATAGAACTCACCGACAACTTAACCTTAACCGATAAACTAGATCAGTTAAGCATAGCCAACTTAGATTTAACCTTTGCACAAAGCGAATTTAAGATTGACAACAACACCAATTATCAAATTGCCAAAAACTTTACCGAGCAAAGGCAACTGGAGCTAAAACTCGAAAAATCGAAAGCATTACCCTCTTTGTATGCCAATGTAAATTTTGGATACAATGCCTTTAACAACGAATTTGCCTTTTTTACGCAAAATCAACGTTGGATGAATTATTCAAATTTGGGAATGAGTTTACAAGTACCCATTTTTAGTTCGCTGATGCGATCAGCTAGAACGCAACAAGCTCGAATTGCGGTAGACAAAGCCAATACGCAACTCAAAGAAACGACTCAAAAATTACAACTGCAATTTGAGAAAGCAAAAAGCGAGTACGAGTTTAGCGTAGAAGAATTTACTACTGCTAAAACCAATTTGTTACTTGCTGAGCGAATCGAGAAAAAACAACAAATAAAATGATCTTCATAATAGTAGCTTAAGGCCAAGGTTATTAATTACAAAGAATTTTTTATTTATCGCAACCACAAGTATTTCAATCAAGTAATTCTTGTGGTTGCAGGCAGCGCAACAGTGTTGGTTTAGAGC
>VEQT01000007.1 GCA_018883065.1 Flavobacterium sp. | reverse complement strand
CCATTAGATCACCGGAACCTGAACCTTGATGTGCCCTATTTTGCTTCAGTTAATCCTACTGCAGAAAATATTGCTATATTCATTTGGCAGGCAATTAAAAACCGTTTGCCGCTGAATCTCAAATTGGAAGTGGTGTTGTATGAAACGCCGCGCAACTTTGTAACCTATTCTGGAGAGTAATGGCTATAGTTGTAGGGGATAAAGTGCCTTATTTTAAAGCGTTAAATTCTAAAGGTGAGCTGTTTGAAAGTAGTTCAATTATTGGAAAACAACCGCTCGTGCTTTACTTTTATCCCAAAGATGATACCCCAGGCTGTACTGCCCAAGCGTGTAATTTTCGGGATAATTTTTCAGAATTCCAGTCGTTGGGTGCAGTTATAATTGGAGTGAGTTCTGACGATGTACGCACACATCAACGCTTTCAATCAAAATACGATCTTCCTTTTGATCTACTCGCCGATCCAACGCAAGCTTTACGCAAATTGTTTGGCGTACCAACCAATTTATTTGGTTTGTTACCCGGAAGAGTTACTTATATTATTGATGCCTCAGGAACTGTAATTGGTATTCATGACAGTCAATTGCCATCAAAACATTATACAAAATCAATTGAATTATTAAAAAAGGTAGGATGAAAAACCAGTTTTATCCCTTGACATTTATCCCAATCATGAAAGAACGGATTTGGGGTGGAACCAAATTAGCCGATTATTTACACAAATCCATTCCTTATGCACAAACCGGTGAAAGTTGGGAGTTGTCGACTATACCGGGCGATGTGAGTGTGGTAAATGCAGGCCATTGGAAGGGAACTTCCTTACAAACTTTATTAGATCAATATCCGGTTGCTATTTTAGGTTCTTCAGTTCATGCTAAATATGGCACCCAATTTCCCTTGTTATTCAAGTATTTGGATGCCCGCGAAGATCTATCCATACAAGTGCATCCCAATGATGAATTGGCTGCAGCGAGACACAACTCGTTTGGTAAAACCGAAATGTGGTATGTAATGCAAGCCGATCCAGACTCTCGATTGTTGGTGGGATTCAATCAAAATACTTCTGCTGATGCGTATGTTCGGGCTTTAAAAGATAAAAACATTTTATCCTTATTGGATGCATTTCCGGTGCAACAAGGTGAAGTGTTTTTTTTAGAAACCGGCACGGTACATGCCATTGGCGCAGGCTGTTTAATTGCCGAAATTCAGCAAACCTCAGACATTACCTATCGTTTGTACGATTTTGATCGAGTAGATGCACAAGGAAATACCCGTGAACTGCATTTGGATTTGGCCTTGGATGCCATAAACTACAACAAGGTTGAGGCCAAAAAAAGCTACAATATACTTGCCAATGAGTCAACTAATATGGTTAATTGTCCCTATTTTACAACAAATCATATTCGCTTAGACGGCCAAATGACGCACAATAAAAACGGAGAATCATTTACCGTTTATATGTGCACTGAAGGTGTTTTTAGTCTTGAAGTTGAAGGTCTTACCTATGATTTTGAATTGGGTTCAACGGTTTTGGTACCCGCAGTACTTAACCATTTTACTCTACACGGATCAGCTACACTTTTAGAAATACAGATCAAATAGTTTTATATCCTAATAATATGTGTACTTTTGCACGCTAAATAGCAAATTACTAAACACCACCATCATGGCAAACGTAAAAAATTTAAAGAAAGACATCAATTTCGTTTTAGGCGATATTATCGAAGCGGTTTATTTGTATGAAATCTCAACTTCGGGAAAACCCACTGAAGCTACTAATGCAATCATTGACGAAGCGATTAAAACATTTGATTCATTGATTACCAAAGTGAATGCAAAAAATGTTGAAAACAAAAAAGCACATTTTAAACAAATCCATGCCGATTTAGAAATTGCTGCTAATCAATTGGTTGGTAAAATCAACGAATTGTAGTCGATTTTACACCCAAAAAAAATTAATCATTTATTTGCAAATAGGGTTTTGACTTATATATTTGCACTCAAATAATTGCCGCCGGTGTAGCTCAGTTGGCTAGAGCAGCTGATTTGTAATCAGCAGGTCGTGGGTTCGAGTCCCTCTATCGGCTCTAAGAACACTTCAAGAAATTGAGGTGTTTTTTTTGTTTAAAAAGGGACGAGTTCCGAAGCTTCGGAATATCCCGAGAAACGCAGTGGATTCGGGAAGTTCCTCTATCGGCTCTAAGAACACTTCAAGAAATTGAGGTGTTTTTTTTGTTTAAAAAGGGACGAGTTCCGAAGCTTCGGAATATCCCGAGAAACGCAGTGGATTCGGGAAGTCCCTCTATCGGCTCTAAGAACACTTCAAGAAATTGAGGTGTTTTTTTTGTTTCATTTTCAACGCAAAAAAAACCACTTCGGTTGGAAGTGGTTAGCAGTTATTGTAAAACAACTATTTCTCGTTTTGTCTTCGTTCTTTGTACAGTTGTATCAATTTTTTGCCATATATTGATTTGGCAACTTTGGGAGTCATTGATTTTTGAATGGTATCCAGGTATTTCAAATTGACATTGGCTATGTTCGACAAAGTCACAAAAGGTGCAACTTCAAAATCTTTGTGGTTCAACGCAAAATTAGTGGTGTACAAATATTCGCGCTTGGTGTTGTCGTTTTCTAAAACCTGAAGACTATCAAGTACTTTGGTGTTTTTGCTTTTGTAGGCCTTGAATTTTTCCTCTAACAAAGTCAATTTGATGTCATTGTAACGTGCCATGACTTGTTTGTATTCGTCGTATTTTTCGTGATTTTTGGATCCTTTTACTTTGGAATCAGCCAAGAAATAGTCTAAGCTCGTTTCGATAGTAATCGTTCCTGGTTCGGCAAAAAACGGCAAATTATTGTCCAAGGAGTTGCTCATGCCACGGTCAAGAAACAAGTAGTACATCTCTGGTGATTCAATGGTTAAATCACTTGTAAAGTGTGAGTCGCCATTAATTTGAATCGTGTCTAGCGCAACCAAAGTCGTGTCGACTACTTTTTGAACATAAATCGTTCCCTTTTTTAATCCTTTGATTTCACCATTCAGGTGAAGATTTCCAATTCGTTCTTTTTTTGTACAACTTAACAAAAGCAAGCAAATGCTGAGACTAGCAATTATTTTCATTATTAATATTTATAAATTTATGTCAAATTAACTAAAAAAATCCCCAATCGGTAAGCAATTGGGGAGTACTATTTTTAGCTTAGTTTAGCCTTTTAACCAAGCTTCTTTCAGTTTGTTTAATTCCTGGTTTGTGGCTTCAAATCCATCTTGATCTAAGGTAGGTAGTTTAACTTTTCCTTGAATGACCATGGTTTTCTCCCCTCTTTTGATGCTAACTGAAATAGAATCGTCTTGGTTCCATCCTTCACTTGACATAATCAAGTCATAGATGTTATCTAAATTATAAGGAGTCTCATTAAATGCCAAAAGAATATCTCCAGCTTCTAACCCCAACTCTGTAAAAAATGAATTCAATGGACTAGCAGGTAACACAATGATTTCTTTGGTAGATGGATTTACGGTAATTAAAGGACGTTGGTCTTTAATAAATGGATTGCCCGCAACCTGTACCACTTTTTTGGTTACTCCCATTTTAGCAAAATAGGTTTCATAAGGAATTGGCGTTTGTCCTGCCACATAAGTGGTTAAGAACTCGCCCACTTCAGGATAAGTTAAGGCCGTTATGGTACCAAATAATTCCGAGTCATTGAATGGTTTTTGTGCCCCAAATTTTGCTGATAATTGCTGCATTAAATCCAGAATTCCTCGTTTTCCATTGCTTTTCTCCCGAATGATGATGTCGATACACATGCCTATTAAGGCACCCTTTTCGTACACATTCAAGTACTGCTCTTTGTAAGGATCGGTAAGTACATTGGCACTCATGGTTGTGAATGACATTTGGTCGTCCATGCGTGCTGCATTTGAAATTTTTCCAGCCATGCGGCCAAAAAATTCGGTCTCGTCAATAAGGCCTTGATTTACTTGAAATAAATTGGCAAAGTATTCTGTTACTCCTTCATACATCCATAGGTGTTGAGACATTTTTGGATTATTGAAATCAAAATAATGAATCTCGTTGGAGTGAATCGTTAGCGGCGTTACAATATGAAAAAATTCATGTGATACCACATCTTTGAGTTGTTCGGCCAATTCGTCTTTACCCATGGCTTCAGGCATAACTACTGTGGTGCAAGTAGGGTGTTCAAGTGCGCCAAAACCGCGTGCATCGTTTTCGTTTTGCATGTCTGACAAATAGATCAACACGCTGTATTTTTTGTTGGCATTAAATGAACCTAAAAATGTTTTTTGTGCATTCATCATGCGTTGCATATCGGCAGTAAGACTCTCTGCGGAGTGTGTTCCGTTGGGAGAATACACCGATATTAAAATGTCCATCCCTTGTATAGTAAAAGTACTCACGTCTTTTTTAGCATACATAATTGGGTTTTCAACCAGTTCAGCATAGCGTGAAGTTTCAAAAACATCAGTGGTTGCGCTGGCATCTACATCTGTCATAGAGGTGGCTCCCCACAAATTTTCAGGATGAAGTACTTTTACTTGATAGGGGTTTTCTATATAGCCCGAAAAGTATCCCACAAAGGCATGCGTGTTGATTATTACGTTTTTTCCTGCCTCGATATTTGTTCCAGCTGGCGAAAATATTTTGTGGGTATTTTCAATATCGTAGGTGTCATTTACTTTATAATTAATTTTCGCTAGTTTTTTTGCGTTTTTGATGGTCCACGAATTGTCGTCTTTTTTTTCAACGGTCAGTGTTTTTCCAGAAGCATCATAGGCGGTTAAATTTTCAATGTATTTGCCATAATCGTCAATTGAGTAGGTGCCTGGGATAATTTTTGGAATGCTAAAAAGCACCTCGTCCTGTTGCATTTTTGGTGTGTAAAGTGTCACATTCACCTGGTCATTTACAATTTGATTGAGGTCAATTTGAACTTTTATCGCTTCCGATTTTTTGGTTTGTGCTTGTGTAGGATTTGCCCATAACCCAATGGCTAGAACAAGGAGAAATAGTTTTTTTTTCATGATTTTGATTTGTATTTAACGTATTGCAAGACCAAAAAACATTATTTAATTAGTTTTTTAATCAATTTCTTTCCGTTTTTCAAGGTAACTGAAAGCGCGTACATTCCTTTGGATAATTCGGTGGAATTGATTCGTGTAGCCGTTGATGCAATTGTAGATGATTGGATTATTCGTCCAGTCATGTCGGTTAAGGAATAGTGATTGCCAATTAAATTATCCGGAAATTCAATCGTAAACTCATTTGCAATTGGATTTGGATAAACAGAAATGCCATTTGCTACATTGTCATTAATTCCCAAGTCATTTGGTGGACGAAGTACAATTATGCTGTGTGTATTTGGATTGGTGTTTGACCAAGATGAGCCATTGGTGGCCAAGTAAATTTCTTTTTGAGCGCCCACGCAAATGTCTCTTAGTCGTCCAAATTGATTCGTTAAATATTGCGCCTGACTTAAAACCACTGTGCCGGCTTCATTCAGCTGCATGGCAATTAGTTTTTTGTCCTTCAATACGGACAGTAGTATTTTGTTATTAAACTCGGGGAAGGCAGCGTTTTGGTAATATACTAAATCAGAAGGCGCAATGGTTGGCGTCCAAACCAACAGTGGTTCTTTTACATTATTGGCCGCACAAAAGGTTTGCTCGTTTGAGGAATTACAAAAACCTTCTACATTGGGCCAGCCATAGTTTCGTCCCATTTCGGCAACTTGAAATTCATCATCAGTTGACGCTCCATGTTCTGACATGTATATTTTGCCGTTGGGGTGAAGAAGTAACCCTTGTACGTTGCGATGGCCAAGTGAATAAACGGGATTACCTGCAACTGGATTATCTGATGGAATTGTGCCATCAAGGTTAATTCGTAGCAACTTTCCATTCAATTCATTCATGTCTTGAGGAAACAACTGATTTTGAGCGTCTCCAGTAGAAAACAATAAGGTATTGTCAGGTAAAATAAGTAAGCGAGACCCGTTGTGTGTGGTGTTGCCAATTATATTATCCAAAATAACTACAGGATTAATCAAGTTTGTTCCGTTGTAGGTATACTTCACAAGTTTTTCGCGCAAATTCGAGAATGTGCCATAGGTGTAGGCGATAAAAACCTCGGGGTTTGTTGCAAAATTAGGGTGAAGCACCATTCCCAAAAGTCCGGACTCTGAATTTTGGTACACCGATGAAACGATATTTAAAATTACGGTTTTGGTTTGGGCTACCGGATCAATTCGACTAATTATTCCTTTTCTTTCGGTGGTCCAAATAAAGACGTCGGGACCGTAAATAATCTCCCATGGAATATCAAGTCCAGTGTAAATGGTATCAACTTCAACTGTAGTGGAACCAATGGTTACATTGGTTTGTGCAAGTGCATTATATGAAATGCTGAATAAAAAAAGTAGAACTAGTTTTCGCATGGTTCAAAAAGTCTATTTAATAAATAGTCGTGTTAGTACTTCAGCAAAAATAGAGAAGTAAATCTGAAGTTTTGGATAAACAATTCGCAGAATTGCAATGTTCTTTTTTAAAATAAAAAAACTCCCGTATTTACAGGAGTTTTATGCTTAATCAAATTTGTTTTTGATGTAATATTTGCCATCTAATTCTTCGTCAAAGTCATCAATTTTAATGGGCTTTGGTTTGGGTTTGGCTGCATTGGCCTTTTTTTTCCAAATTTCGAATTTATCAGCCGTGAGTTTCTTTTTCATGATCTCAAGCACTTCTTTTTCCTCAATGCCCAGTTCTTTTTTAATGATTTCAAACGGATTACGTTCTTCCAAAGCCAAGGTAATCAAACGTTCATTTTGTTCCCAAGTTAATTCAATGCGTTTGCTCTTTTTCATCTGAAAAGGAATTCTATTTCTTTTTTAATTAGACAATTTTGATTTCAATATTACTAAAAAAATTAAAAACTTTCAAAAACCGGCATTTTTTTACTTGCCTTGCTAATGCACTTTAGTTGTTAGACTGGGGTGGTTTCTTGAATCGAAAATCACGCGAAAAAGGGATTTTCCATAATTCCCCAATCGAACTGATTTGTTTGTCATCATAGTAAGTGTCAATACCATACACAATTTGTTCGGTAGGCAAGTAGGAAAAGGTTCCAAATAGGCGATCCCAAATGGAAAAAATATTGCCGAAATTACTGTCCGTATGCGGAAGCATATAATGGTGGTGTACCTTATGCATGTTGGGTGATACCAAAATATAGCTCAATGCGTAATCTAATTTTTGCGGAAGCCGAATATTGGCATGATTAAACTGAGTAGCCACTACCGAGCAAGTTTGGTACAACAGTACCAACCACATGGGTGCACCCACTGCTAGAATTCCTAAACAAGTAAACACAAATCGCAATACACTTTCGCCTGGATGATGGCGGTTGGCGGTAGTTGTATCTACCCATTTGTCACTGTGGTGAATGAGGTGCAAGCGCCAAAAAATCGGGATTTGATGCTCAACCCAATGCACCAAATAAGCACCAATAAAATCCAACACAATCAATCCCACCAAAGCAAAAGCCCAATCTGGTAGGTTTGGCAAGATAAAGATCAATCCAAATTGATGGGATTCGCACCACAGCGCTGTTTTTGCAAGGACAAACGCCAATAAAAAATTAACCACTATGGTTGTTCCAGTGTAAAAGAAATTGACACCCGCATGTTTCCATTTGCTGTATTGCATTCTAAGCAAAGGAATTACCGTTTCAAGTATCCAAAAAAAGGCAATACCACCAAACAAAATAGCCGAGCGATGTGACGACGGAATCTGACTAAAATAATTGATGAGTTGGTTCATTAGGAATCTAGTTTATCTGTAATTAATCCACTTAAATGCAAACGCAAAGCTGTTACTGAGATGCTAATTTCCCAAAATGAAATTCCTAAAGAAATAAGCAAACACAACAAACTTAAACCAAACAAGTATATTCCTGCAAGTTCTTGATTGACAAACAACAACAGCATGGCAAAAACGGATAAGAATAACGACAACACGCCAAACAATTGCATGTAACGAATTAAAGTAAGTCGTAGATTCAGGTTTTTTATTTCTAATAAAATGGTTGAGTTCTCTTTTTGTTCATAAGTCTGTTTCAAGCTACGAACAATGGTGGCAATGGTCAAAAACCGATTGGTGTAGGCCAACAAAATTAATGAGGTGGCCGAGAACAAGAGTGCTGGAGTTTCGATGTTGAGGTTCATATACAAATTGAATTGAAGTCAAATATATTTAAAAAAAGACCTGAGTGTTCGCTCAGGTCCATCAAGTATAAAAATTAAATTGCTTATTTAATCAACTCAAAGCTGCGTTTTACAAAGGCGGTCAATTCTTCTCCTTTAAGCAAGTTTTGTGACAATTTTGCCAAATCTAACGCCTGTTTCACCATGCTTTCTTGGGCTGCTGCATCAGTGTTAGATAAGATTTGACCGGCTAATTCGGAATTGGTGTTCACCACCAAGTTGTACATTTCGGGCATATTGCCCATGCCAAACATTCCGCCGCCTCCGCCCGATTGACTCATCTCTTTCATGCGGCGCAAGAATTCGGGTTGTGTAATAATAAACGGCGCAGCACTGCTGTCACGCGCTTCCAATTGAACGGTGTAGGTTTGTTTGGGAACAAATCCTTCCAACACGGTTTTTAGTGTTTCTTTTTCGGCGTCAGACAACTTTGAAATTTGCGTGTCTTCTTTCTTGATTAAGTTATCAATGTGGTCGCTGTCTACACGCGTAAAGGTCATGTTTTCGTTGTCGGCCTCTAATTTTTGGATCAAGTGCGACACAATGGGGCTATCGAGCAACAAGACTTCGTAGCCTTTTGCTTTGGCCTCGGCAATATAGCTGTGTTGTGCGTCTTTGTTTGCGGCATACAAGACCACCAATTTTCCGTCTTTGTCGGTTTGGCTGTCTTTGATGGTTTCTTTCAACTCATCCAAAGTGAAGAAACGATCGTCAACAGTTGGATAAAGAACGAAGCTACCTGCTTTTTCGTAGAATTTTGGTTCTGACAACATGCCGTATTCCAAAACAATTTTGATGTCGTTCCATTTTTTCTCAAAATCCTCTCGGTTTTCGGTAAACAAGGATTTCAATTTATCAGCTACTTTACGGGTAATGTAATTCGAGATTTTTTTCACCGCACCATCCGCTTGCAAGTACGAACGAGACACGTTTAACGGAATGTCTGGCGAATCAATTACCCCTTTGAGCATGGTTAAAAATTCTGGTACAATTCCTTCTACATTATCGGTTACATAGACTTGGTTTTGGTACAGTTGAATTTTGTCTTTTTGGATTTGCATGTCCGATCCCAATTTCGGGAAGTACAAAATCCCCGTCAAATTAAACGGATAATCTACATTCAAATGAATATGAAATAACGGTTCGTCAAACTGCATAGGATACAGTTCATGGTAGAATCCTTTATAATCTTCGTCTGTTAATTCGGTCGGTTGTTTGGTCCAAGCTGGGTTTGGGTTGTTGATGATGTTGTCTACCTCAATCGTCTCGGCTTTGTAATCTTCAGGCGCATCCTCAGGTTTAGGAAGCGTCTCGGTTTTGGTGCCAAATTTGATGGGAATTGGCATGAACTTGTTGTATTTGTTCAACAAGCTTTTGATGCGGCTCTCTTCTAAAAATTCTACTGAATCTTCGGCGATGTGCAAAATAATTTCAGTTCCTCGACTCGTTTTGTCGTGCGCTTCTAAAGTAAATTCGGGGCTGCCGTCACAAGTCCAGTGGGCAGCTGGCTCATCTTTGTATGATTTGGTAATGATTTCTACCTTTTCGGCTACCATAAATGCCGAGTAAAAACCCAATCCAAAATGCCCAATAATTCCAGCATCTTTGGCCGAGTCTTTGTATTTGTCCAAGAATTCTTCGGCTCCCGAAAAGGCTACTTGGTTAATGTATTTCTCCACCTCATCAGCGGTCATTCCCAATCCTTGGTCAATGATGTGCAATTTTTTGCCTTCTTTGTCAATTTTGATTTCAATTTGCGGTTGACCATATTCTACATTGGTCTCGCCAATACTGCAAAGGTGCTTCAGTTTTAGAGTGGCATCTGTTCCGTTGGAAACCAATTCCCGCAAGAAAATTTCGTGGTCGCTATATAAGAATTTCTTGATTAAGGGAAAGATGTTCTCTACTGATACATTAATTTTTCCGGTACTCATAGTTGTATAAATTTTAGTGTTTGTCTTCTGCTTGACAAATAAAGTACCAATTTGCAAAAAGTGACAAATTGTCGCATATTCGTATGTTATACTTCGTTTGGCCTTGTATCTTTGCGAGAAGAAATTATAAAAGTAATGTTGCAACTTCAATCGTTATCTTTTGCCTATTCCAATCGATTTGAGCTTTCGGGTATTGATTTACAACTTGAACAAGGAAAAAATCTAGCCATTATTGGCGAAAGTGGATGTGGAAAAAGTACTTTGCTTAAACTCATTTATGGACTACATGATGTTGATAAAGGACAAATTGTTTGGAAAAACCAAGTGGTTTTGGGTCCCAAGTTCAACCTTATTCCTGGAATGCCATACATGAAATTTTTGGCGCAAGATTTTGATTTAATGCCATACACCACAGTTGCTGAAAATGTAGGTTCCTTTTTATCGAATGTTCACAAAGCAAATAAAAACGCCCGAATTGCAACCCTGTTGGAAACAGTCGAAATGACTGAGTTTGCACACGAAAAAGTAAAGAATTTAAGCGGTGGTCAGATGCAACGGGTGGCCATAGCCAAAGTTTTGGCCTTGGAACCAGAACTATTGTTGCTTGACGAACCATTTAGCCATATTGATAATTTTAGAAAAAATAGTTTGCGCCGCAAGTTATTTTCCTACCTCAAAGAACAAGGTATTAGTTGTGTTTTTGCTACCCATGATGTGCAAGATATTTTGGGTTTTGCCGATGCCGTTTTGGTGCTCAAAGACGGCCAACAAATTGCCCACGCCAGTGCACAGGATTTGTACAATCAGCCTCCCAATTTTTATACCGCCTCTTTATTTGGAGAGGTGAATGCTATTCCTAGTCATTGGCTTGAAGCTGAAGCAAAAACAGATATTCGATTAATTTATCCACATCAACTCTGTATTGATCAAGCCGGGCCATTGGCTGTTGAGGTGGTGAATGCTTTTTTTCAGGGAACCCATTTCTTGATTGAAAGTCGATGTGGTGATTTAGCTATTTTCTTTACACATCCTGATGTGTTGGCTAATGGACTTCAACTAAACTTGGCTTTATGCAATGGTGATTAATCGGTACATTTAACCTTTAAAAAAAAGTAATACAAATAGTTCCTTAATATGAAAAAGATAATCAGTTTACTTGTTGTTTTTCAAAGTTTTACCGCTTTGTCTCAATTGCAATGGGCACCACTTACGTCAATGGGTACCAATATCAACAACCAACGATTTGATGATGTATTTTTTCTAAACGAAAACCTAGGTTGGGCTGCCAATGGCTACTACGCAGCGATTTATAAAACAACCGATGGTGGAGAAACTTGGATCACGCAACTCGCCGAATCTACTCCGCAGCTTCCACTAAATACGTATTTTAGAAATGTAGAATTTTTGAATGAAAATATAGGATTTGTAGGTACTTTGAGTGGAGTGTTTTTGAAGACGATTGATGGCGGTACTACTTGGTCTAGAGTAGAAACGATTTCTCCAAATCCGCAAGCCATTTGCGGGTTAGATGCAGTTGGAACTTCAACTATTTATGGTTGTGGTGCTTATTTTTCGCCTGCATTTATCATCAAATCGACCGACAGTGGAGAAACCTGGCAATACATAGACATGTCTGCCCACGCAACAGCTTTGGTTGAAGTTTTGTTTACCGACGAAAACAATGGCTTGGCTTCTGGTTCTAATGAGAATGGGGGAGTAGTCCTACAAACTACCGATGGTGGACAAACCTGGAGTACCTTATACACCTCGCCAATTGAGGGCGAATATGTATGGAAATTGCAGCGTTTGGCTAGCAATCCGTCGGTTATTTTTGGATCGGTAGAGTCGGTTTTTCCCAACACAGGTCAACTCATTAAATCAACCGATAATGGACTCACTTGGTCCAGTAAGCCAGTGCCTGACACTGACATTCAAGCGGTTGGATTTCTCACTGAAAACCACGGTTGGATGGGTGGACACAGTTCGCCGATTCTTGAAACGATTGATGGCGGCGATACCTGGATCGAAAATCCGGTGGGTAGTAACTTGAATCGCATTGTAATTTTGAGTGATCAATTGGCCTATGCTTCAGGAACAACCATTTATAAATTTAGTGAACAAGGTTTAGGTACAGGCACTTTTGTGGAGTCTCCGCGCGAAAATCTCAAGGCCACTATTTTTCCTAATCCAATTCAAGATAAACTAACGATTGAAATTGAATTTCCCGAAGCCGATCACCTGCGATTGGAGTTGTATGATGCCAAAGGAAGACGACTCAAAGTACTCGTTAAAGCAGATATTGCTGAGCAATCCATTCAAAAGTATACAGTAGATTTTCCCTATGCTGCAGGTGTGTACTACATAAATTTGCATACCAATACCGGCCGTCAAACGATGAAGGTTGTAAAATGATTTTGTAATTGGGAAACCATTTATTGCGTAAGTTTGAAAGACAATTTTAAATCCTCTATTATGTATCGTTCAAAATTTTCGGGTTTGGGATTTTATGTTCCTGCCCAAGTGGTTACCAATGATGATTTGGCCAAGGTGCTCACCACCTCGGATGCCTGGATCCAAGAGCGTACAGGTATTCAAGAACGTCGTCACATAGTAAAAGGCCAAGACACAACTACTAGCATGGGAGTCAAAGCGGCCAAACAAGCCATTGATCGCGCCCAACTTTTACCTGAGGATATAGATTTTGTTATTTTTGCCACGTTGAGCCCCGATTATTATTTTCCTGGGCCAGGTGTATTGGTGCAACGCGAATTGGGTTTACGGACAGTGGGTGCACTTGATATTCGCAATCAATGTTCGGGCTTTGTATATGCCGTTTCGATTGCCGATCAGTATATCAAAACGGGCATGTATAAACACATTTTAGTAATTGGGTCAGAAGTGCATTCGGGTGGACTGGACATGACCGATCGCGGACGCAATGTTTCGGTAATTTTTGGAGATGGGGCTGGAGCGGCTGTAATCAGTAGAGCAGATGAAGGTGCAACAGCCGGCATTTTATCAACCCATTTGCATGCCGAGGGAATTCACGCCGAAGAATTGTGTCTCAAGGCTCCAGGTATGGGAGGGCGTTGGGTTTCAGATATTGTCGCCGACAATGATCCAAACGACGAAAGTTATTTGCCGTACATGAATGGCCAATACGTGTTTAAAAATGCCGTGGTTCGATTTGCCGAAGTAATCCAAGAAGGATTACAAGCCAATAATCTAGAAGTTACTGACATTGATATGCTCATTCCGCACCAAGCCAATTTGCGTATCTCGCAGTTTATCCAACAAAAATTTAAACTCGCCGATGAGCAGGTTTTCAACAACATTCAAAAATACGGAAACACTACGGCGGCTTCTATTCCCATTGCGCTCACCGAAGCCTGGGAACAAGGTAAAATCAATTCGGGTGATTTGGTGGTGTTGGCTGCTTTTGGTAGCGGATTTACTTGGGGCAGTGTAGTAATTCGTTGGTAAGTATACAAAGCATAAAAACCGGGTCTCCACCCGGTTCTATGCCAATTAATTAAAATTGCTTGTCAAAAAAAACTACTCAATTGTCAAAAAAAGTAACTACTATTTATCGTTTTAAGCTAAAGTGCGCTTTAAATACTTTGTTGATACCATCTTCGGTATAGGTGATGGTGAACCAATAATCATCAGCTGGCAAAACTTCTCCACCGAATCTTCCGTCCCAACCTGCGCCGTTTGGTGTAATGTCTTTCAATAATCGTCCGTAGCGGTCAAAGATGTGGATCAATGCAGTAGATTGAGCTTGCAAGTCTACGATGTTCCAGGTATCGTTAAATCCGTCGCCATTAGGGGTAAAGAATTTAGGATAGTTTACCAATAAAGCTTCTGAATACGTTTGTCCACAGCCATTTTTGTCGCGCACAGTGATGATGTGAGTACCAGAGGATACGTTATCAAATACGTTGCTATCTTGAAAAGCACCATTGTCTAATTGGTATTCATAATCGCCACCTACACCTACAGCAGTAACTGTGATTACTTGGTTGGCATCAAATGCATCGCTCACTTCGTAGCTAATAGTTGCAGGCATAGAAGGCAATACGCTGATTACTTTGGGTTGTGAAAAACACCCTGTAAGCGTACTTTTTACTACCAAGGTATAGTTACCTGGAGTTTCTACTATATAGTTTCCTTGTGTTCCCAACAAGTCACCCGCTTCGTTGTACCACTCAAAAGTGTGTGTGGCAGAATTCAATCCAGAAGTAATGGTGTAGGAACTTAAAAGTGTGTTGGTATTGCTGTCGAAACATACAGTTCCGTTGGTTGCGAATGATTCAGGTGCTTTGTTTACCGTAATGTTGATCGCTTTGATGTCAAAACAAGTTGTGGTCAAGTTGTTGCTTACTTTTACATAAACCGTATGCAAATCAGTTGAGGTAATCGCATTGATTCCAGCTGCTGCATCGTTGAAAGAAGCATAATACGTAACCATAAATTCCTCGCCAATTTGTGATCCCAAAATACTTGCATTCAAGGTGGTCAAATCAAATTGAGTGTTTCCGTCGTTGATGGCATCAGCATCACAGATTGTAGTTTGCGCAGTACTTACAGGGTAAGCTACTGGTGTATCGATAATAGTTACTATAAACGAACTTTGATCATAACAAGCTGAAGTCAAGTAAGGCGATTGCGCATAAATGTAAACAGTTTGTGTATGCGAAATAGTGTGTCCAGGGAACATTCTGATACCTGATCCGTTTGGTCCTGTGTAGTAGTTTCCAACTGTTAATGTAGGTAAAACAAAAGACTCACAAGTAGTTACATTTGGTAATTCATCTACATTAAATACATCTACATGAAATTCTTTCTCGTCTGTACAATTAGGCACAGAATTAGTTTGTGCATAGATATAAACCGTTTGTGATGAAGTAATTGCATCACCAGCTAGGTAAGCAGTTCCTGTCCCGTTTGGTCCTGAGAAGTAGTTTCCTACCGCCAAAGTTGGCAAGATATATGCGTTACATACTTTTTCGTCAGCTTTTGGCGCAACAACAGGTGTTGGGTTTACCGTAACAGTAAATACATTTTCGTCGGTACAGTTAATGCGCGCACCTGATTCGATATACACATACAGAGTAGCCGAAGCGGTCAATACATCACCTGCATGCAATTGGGTATTGCTTGGGTTGTGCGGTCCGTTTGGTCCTGTGTAGTAATTTCCGTTTGTTAATGCAGGCAATGTATACGAATCACATTTAGTTACATCAGATGGCGCATCAGCCGTGATCGAGAAAATGGTGATGGTAAAGCTATTTTCTACTGAACAAAATGGAGCTGAAGCAGTGGTCGCATAGATGTAAATGGTTTGGGTTTGTGTAATTACGGTTCCAGCAGCCAATTGTGTACCTGTTCCGTTTGGTCCAGTGTAGTAATTTCCATTGGTCAAAGGAGTCAACGTATAGCTGTTGCAAATGTCGATGTCAGATCGAGAATCAATCAACGGTTTTGGTGCAATAGTAATTGTAAAACTGTCTTGGTTGAAACACGTTGGAGATGAACGTTTGAAGATGTAAAGCGTTTTAGTGCTTGTAATAACATCTCCTGCGTAGTAACGAATTCCAGTTCCAGCAATTCCACCATAATAAGCACCACTGGTTAGGGTAGGTAAGGTATAGCTTTCGCATACAGTTACGTCATCCATTTGATCAATTACCGGTTGAGAAACAATTACACTAAAGTTTAGATTTTGGATACAAGCTGCATTTCCAGCTGATGGAATGTGAATATATACACGACGTGGAGTAGAAATTACAGTACCTGCAGGTAATTCAGTTCCTGTTCCGTTTGCTCCTGTATAGTATGATCCAATTGGTAGAGCAGGTAAAGTATATGGGTTACATTGCAATACATTCGCAGGAGCTGTAAATCCGATAAACACTTTAAATAAAGTTTGAGACACACAGTTGTTTGGCGCACCTGTAGTGGCATAGATGTAAATGGTTTGGGTTTGTGTAATTACGGTTCCAGCAGCCAATTGTGTTCCTCCTCCATTTGCTTCAGTGTAGTAATTTCCATTAGCTAAAGCAGGTAAAGTGTATGATGTACAATCAAATACATTTGGCAAAGTTGGTATCTCTGGTTTTGGAACGATGTTTACAGTAAAATTGGTGCTAATTTGGCAAAAAGGAGCAACCAAAGATTGGTAAAATACGTGAATTGTTTGTGAAGATGTAATTACTGAACCAGCATTTAATCGGGTTCCTCCACCATTAGTTTGTGTGTAGTAGTTTCCGTAGCTCAAGGTAGGCAAGGTGTAGTTTCCACAAAAAGTGCCGCTTGCTGGAGTAATGGTATTGGGGTCAATTACCGTTACTTTAAAGCTGCTCCCTGATTTACATCCTTCAGGTCCATCAGGTTGATTAAAAATATATACAGTTTGTGTTTCTGTAATTACTGTTCCAACAGCCAAGGGAACTAAAGTTCCAGCGTTATTAGAAAAATAGCTTCCGTTGGTTAAAGCAGGAAGAGTATAGCTTGTACAAACCAATACGTTTGGCAATACGTCAACCGCTGGCAATGGATTTACAATAATCGTAAAGTTTCCAATACTGTAACAAGCGTTATCTGATATGTTTTGAATACGCACATAGATTACTGTGTTTGTAGGCGCAGTGTATCCATTGGTTGGAAGGGGGTTTATACCTGCATCTGCATCTGCTTGCGAAATATAATAACTAATGGTGTTTAAGCTGCTTGATTGCGTTCCCAAAATAGCAGCATTTTGAGTAGAGAAACTAAATACATTGTTATTTTGCAAGAGCGTTCGGGCACATTTAATCATATCAGGTGCTGATGCTACAATTGGAGATGGAGCAGTAAGCAATTGAAATGATTTGATTGCAAAACAACCTGTTTCTAAATTGTTTACACGAACATAAACTGTTGTACCGGCAGCAGTATTAAATTGTAATGGCAAAGCATTGGTACTGTTTGTTGCGTCTTCAACTGATGCATAGTAGCTTACAACCGAGGCTGGCTCAATAGCTGGGTCAATTGCAGCAGTTACAACAACTGTATTTTTACTCAAATCAAAGGTATAGGTTGCAGCATCTGTTTCGCATTTATACAAGTTTGTTGGATTTGGAATAGTAAATTCAGGATAATATTCAACCGTAATAAAATCAGTTTCAGGTTGACAACCCGCTTGTGGTTTGATGTAGGTTACACTGTATTCTCCAGCTTGACTAACTTGTAAAGTTGGGCCATTTTGACCAGCAAGAGTAACTCCGTCTTTTTTCCAAGAAAAACTATAGGCGCTGGCATCAAGGTTAGAATTCAGTACAGTGGTAGTTCCAAAGCACAATGCGGTTTGATTGGCAACGGTTAGGTTGGCACCCAATACATCTTGTCCAATGCTGAAACTGTCTGATGCAATAAAAATAGCCGAGTCTGATCCTGCATCTCCACGATCTGCAATAACCAATTTGATGTGGTAAGGTGTGTTTGGAATCAAAATGGCTGAAGCATTCATCAATTTAGTTTGGCCATTAAAGTTAATCGCCGATTGGGCTGCAGCCGATCCTCCGTTGTAGGCTCCGAAGTAGGCTGCATTTTGTGAGGGGCAAGAAGAGTTGTACAAGAAATCGCGGATAGTAACAACCGAGATAGGTAAGTTAGTTCCCGGAACAACTGCTAGGTTTACAGTTTCTCCGGTTAAGGTGTTTGTCAATAAAAAGGCAAAAGCATCTGAGAACTGACACTGAAAATTTCCGTATTCTTCTGAGGCAAAAAGGAAATCAAAACTAAAGTTTGGGGCAATAGGGGTGAAATCGAATTCTAAGGCAGTAGCATTGGTAGAATTCATTGGAATTCCTGCTTGTGCCAAAGTGTTTTCTAAAGTCGCATCTCCAGACCATGTAGCAGCTCCGTCGCTAAGCATTGCTGTGTTAGGTCCAGCAGCATGAGCAACATCACCAGTACTTAAAAGTACACCTGAACGCATGGGGAATGCAGGGTTGGTATTTTGAAAAAATCCAATACCATTTACGGAATTAAATTGTGATCCTGTTTTCCAAGTAATGTTACTGGCGGCCACACAGGGTGAGTTAATCAATACTGTATTCACCAGTTGGGGAACTGTGTAGGTTGTTGTGTTTACAGAAATTGCTTGACCAAAAGATGATGTGGCAAGAGTTAAGGCGAAAATGAGTAGTAGTTTTTTCATAATAATTGGAGTGAATTATTAATGGGTTTGATTTTTTTTGACGGTCAAATATTTGTTTAATAATCGGTAAAATGCAAAAAAAATCGATGAAATGCATAAATTAAAAAATAAATAATATAAAAATCTTACAAAAAAGTAACTTGATTAATACAAAAAATACGCGACCGAATGCTTCGCATTTTTGCAATTAGCATTCGATAAGATGTTTGCCGTAATTCCATTTTAGTTTTGCTTAGTGAATGGTTATATTTGCCCAAAATTTATTTTCTATGACACTAGCCGAAAGCCTTTCAAATCCAATCATTGCAGCAGTTCATAATCTGTTTGCTGTTTCAATAGATAAAGTAGAGTTTCAGGCTACCCGCAAAGAATTTGAAGGTGATATTACGGTTGTGTTATTCCCGTTACTCAAGTACATCAAAAGCAATCCGGCTGAGTTGGGCTCCAAAATTGGAGACTATTTGGTTCAGGAATTTGATTTTGTAGATCGATACAATGTGGTTTCCGGATTTTTGAATGTAGTGATTGCCGATTCCTTTTATGTTCAGTCCTTTCAGTCGATGCTGGAAAATGAGCAATTTGGACATGTAAAACCCACAGCCAATAGTGAGGTAATTATGGTCGAATATTCATCGCCTAATACCAACAAGCCTTTGCATTTGGGACATGTGCGCAACAATCTATTGGGTTTTTCGGTAGCCGAAATTTTAAAAGCTGCCGGAAAAAAAGTGTACAAAACCCAAATTATAAATGACCGCGGTATTCACATTTGTAAATCGATGGTAGCCTGGCAAAAGTTTGGCAACGGTGAAACGCCTACCAGTAGCGGATTAAAAGGGGATAAATTAGTTGGTAAATACTATGTTGCTTTTGATAAAGCCTATAAAGAGGAAGTGACAATGCTAATCGAGGCAGGAAAAACAGAGGAAGAAGCCAAAAAACAAGCTCCCATTTTACTAGAAGCCCAACACATGCTTTTGGATTGGGAAGCTGGAAATGATCAAGTAGTATTGTTGTGGAAAACCATGAACCAGTGGGTTTATGATGGATTCAACGCAACTTATTCGCGCTTGGGTGTTAATTTTGATTCCTATTACTACGAAAGCAATACCTATTTGTTGGGTAAAGATGTGGTTAAAATGGGCTTGGCAAAAGGCGTGTTTGAACAAGATCCCGACGGATCGGTTTGGATCGATTTAACCGCCGAAGGCCTCGATCGAAAAATTGTGTTGCGATCAGATGGAACTGCTGTTTACATGACCCAAGATATTGGCACTGCCATTCAACGGGTGAACGATTTTCCCGATGTAAACGGTATGGTATATACAGTGGGTAACGAACAAGATTATCACTTTAAAGTGTTGTTTCTCATTCTTCAAAAGTTGGGCTTTGATTGGTCTAAGCAGTTGGTGCATTTGTCTTATGGTATGGTTGATTTACCTTCGGGTAAAATGAAGTCGCGCGAAGGTACCGTGGTTGATGCCGATGATTTAATGGACGACATGAAAGAAACAGCACAAACACTTTCAGAGGAGTTGGGTAAACTAGACGGATTTTCTGATCAAGAAAAGCAAGACTTATACGAAACCATTGGATTGGGTGCATTGAAATATTATATTTTGAAAGTGGATCCCAAAAAACGCATCCTGTTTAATCCAGAAGAATCAGTTGATTTTGCTGGAAATACAGGTCCATTTATTCAATATACGTACGCCCGTATTCAATCTATTTTGCGCAAAGCCGATTTTGATTTAACATGCGTGCCATTGCCTAATTTGCATCCCAAAGAGAAAGAACTCATTAAACAAATGGCTTTGTATCCGGAATGTATTCAACTTGCTGCCGCACAACACAGCCCAGCATTGATTGCCAATTATACCTATGATTTGGTTAAAGAATACAATTCATTTTACCAAACCGTTTCCATTTTGGGCGAATCCAATCCAGAAGTTAAAGTGTTTCGAGTATTGCTTTCGGCTAAAGTTGCTGCTGTAATTCAATCGGCATTTTCCTTGCTCGGAATTGCAGTGCCAAACAGAATGTAAGTAGTGCGCGTTTTGATTTTTCAAAATTTACAATATCTTTACATTAAATTTACATCCCCAGATCCTATGAAAAATTATTTATTTATTGTAGTTATAACTCTGTTTTACAGTGTTTTTACTTCTTGTAGTGCCGATAAGGCACAACCCCAATCTAGTCACCCTATAATTGATGTTGTCACCCAAGGAACTTGGAAGTTAACCCATTATTCAGATAATGGAGATGTTGAAACTCGAAATTTTATTGACTATATTTTTACATTTCGAGCAGATAATAAATTAATTGCGTCAAATGGTAGTTCGGAAGTTATAGGAAATTGGAATATTACGGAAGATAATGGTAGTGGTGATTTATATACAGATATAAGTTCACCAAACAATACAGATGATACACCAAATAATCCAGTTGATTTTAATATTAAATTTGATGCACCTCTTATTTTTAAAGGAGTTGGAGACGATTGGGATATTGAAGAAATATTATCGAATAATGAGATAGTCTTAAAAGATGGCAATGCTGACGATGCAACGAGAACAGATTATGTTACATTTGAAAAAATACCATCTCCATCTTTAGATTTTACTTCAGTTATTACCCAAGGAATATGGAAGATATTTTATTATGAAGATCACCGCGTAGACCAAACAGCTAATTTTACAGACTATAATTTTACTTTTGGCACTAATGGCTCAATTCTAGCTACAAATGGAACTTTGAGTGAATCTGGTAACTGGATTATTACTCAAAATAATAGTAGTAACTTATATTTCCCAGCTCTTTCTGATGATTCTCCAAACAATACTACGGATTGTAATTTTTATTTCCCAGCAAGTAATATAACTTTTCATGATATTCAAGATGATTGGGATATTGTATTTGTTTCGAATAATACAATTATTTTAAAAGATGAAGTAGCATTAGATCCAACCTTAAATGATTATATAGTATTAAAGAAGTTACCCTAGTTGCTTCTTTTTTAACTAAAAGCCAGTAAATCTACTGGCTTTTTTGCTTATCATTTGTTTTGTAAATCTCCGCTAAAACTAATTTTAATATTCTCTGCAAATTTTTCTTTTACCAGCGAAGGGATTTCAATTTTATAATCTTGGGCGCGAACTACAAAGTTGCAGTTGGCATTTATTTTTCCACCAGCCATAACCACAGTCATTTTGGTTTTAACTTTTTTGGTTTCTCCATGAATGGTTAGATCACCTTCTAACTCATACGTTCCTTTGCTGGCTAATTTTGAAGCATCAAAATGGGCTATTTGTCCACTAAATTTTGCATTTGGGAATTTAGAGGTTTCCATGTAATTCTCATTAAAGTGTTCCTCCATTAGCGGGATTTTAAAACTAAACTGATTGATTAGCACATTAACCGCAAACTTTCCTGTGCTTGCATCCAATATAGCCGAAACGGCGTTATTTTTGGCCGCAATTTCAACCATATTGGGCACAGAGGCATCAAATTTTAATTCGGCAGTTCGGGAGAGGTATTTTTGTGACCAACCAAACTGGGTTAACACAAGACATAGACACACTAAAAATGAATTTTTCATATCCGTTTAATTTTCAAGATAGCCCTGTAATTTCCAGTCTTCAATAATTTTTATGGTTACCGATGGCATTCGCCCAGATGTTGGCATAATGTCACCACAGCTGCCCTGAATTCTACATATTAAGTTTTTATTTCCAGGAGCCTCACATGCATTTTTCACTTCGTTGTAAGTTTCAAGATAGGGTTCTTGATTGTCAGTTGCATTGTGACAACCCACGCAATTGTTTTGGATTATGCCTTTTACGTTGGCATTATAAGTTGGGTTGGCCACCTCACCAGCCAAGTCTGAATACGTTTTTGATTCACACGAAAACAGGGTAATTCCTGTAATTAATACTGCTGTTAGTACATATACTTTTTTCATACTTAAAATACTCTATACATATTAAATCCAAAATACAATCCTTTGGTGCGATCAGTCCAACTGCCTGAACCATTGGTATAATAACCCACATCATTCATGGGTTGGCTTGTGGCAAACAACATTTGAAATACATGTCCCCCCGTTTCTATATCTAGGCCCAATGCCAAGGGATTGTCATAGGGGCTAAATTTTACTGGATTGGTTCGTGCAGCATATTCCATATTTACGCTCAATCGTTTGCTTAATTTACACCGTCCGCCGGCAGCCACCAAAAATTCGTTACTCGATTCCTTGATTTCTTCATCATATAAATTTTTATGCACATAAATTCCATTGAGTTCCAATGAGATTCGTTCATTCAATTTTCTAGAAACTAAAAGTTGGGTGGTAAACGCCAACCGATCGTTAAATTGAATGGCTGGAAAATCCTCTTTTTTCAATTCCGAATTAATTTCCATGCTATTGTAAACCACAACTGTTATCGGGAAACCATCTACCTCTTGATTGGCTAATTTTATTTTTGAGGAGAATTCATACAATTTATTATACGTGTGACGAGATGCAGAAATTGTCAGCCAGTTCGTTGCTCCATACAGCCCACCAATTTTGGTGTAAGCATTGTCCAATCCAAAAAAATTATTTGTACCTTCTTTTAAGTTGCCAAAGCGGTGCGAAACGACAAAATACCATTCGCCTTTTGCAGCTAATTTGGTCGATTGCATGTTGCAAATTTGAAGCCCCTTAAATGCTGCAATTGCAATTTGCTTGGGTTGTGGTTCTGCAGTTTGTTGCAATTCATTCAATAAGTCGTCTTGTGCAAAGGTGTTTTGTGTTAAACACAATAAGCAAACAAATAGAAATAGCTTTTTCATGAAACATAATTTAATTGGTGGATAACACTACACAATTGTCAAACTTAAATTCGGCGAGTAAGTCGTCATAGCCAGCAAATCGGCCTTTAATCGTGATGTTTTGTCCTGTATTTATTTGAGGTGTTGCAGCTGAAAACGAGCAAATTACGCCTTGATCTAGCACAATCTCAGTAGCCGAACTGCTTTGGGTAATTCCGTGTATGCTTATGGTTTTGTTGTTGTATTTTTCTTGGGCTTTTTGAGCGTCAGAAGCAAATTGCTTGGCCAAATCGGTTGTGTGAATTGCATAAACGGATTCTTCCGTTTCTACGTTCCGTTCGCCTCCGTAAAACACATATAGCATTACTGCGGCTGATGCAATCACAAGGATTGCGAGTACAACTACCCACTTTTTTGTTTTAACCATGGGTTAGTTTAAAATGATTTTTTTAACCGATTTGTCTGTGGCTGTACTCACTTCAAGATAGTACACTCCTTTTGCAATGTCGTTCAAGTCAAGCGTGGTATTCAAAGCGTTTTCTGCCTGCAGATTCCACACTTTTAGCAATTTTGCTTGGTTGTCAAATAGCGAAAGAGTTTGAATACGCAAGTTGGCAGGGTTTTGAATGGTGACCAAACCAGTTGATGGGTTTGGGCTTACAAGCAGCGAATTAGCCAACGTAAATTCGTCAGTTGACAGTGTACTAAAATTAAGGGTTGCAATTCCTTTGCTGCTGTGTTTTACACTCAAATCTGTTCCGGGACCAAGTCCCCAAACAATATTTAATGCCGATGCATTAAAATCAAACACATAATCGTTGCTGTCGCCAGTATTGAATGCTCTGCTCACCACAAGAGTTCGTGTAGTTCCAGCTACGGTATTACTCACTAATGTAAGATTGTTAACGGCATCAGTGATTGGTTGCACATGAGTACTTGTAGAAAATGATCGGTCCAACAAGCTAGTCCCGTAGCTTATTACATCTTTATTTCCGGCCATAGATGAGCAATCTAATCCTATGGACATCCAACGGCTTGCCGGCCCTGTTAGTGTAATTGTAGCTGTGCTTGTTGGTTGGTCTAAACTTATTTTTACAGTCATACTACCAATTGTAGTTACCGCTGTTTCTCTAATTTGGGCTGTAGCGGTAGCGCATACCAAAAAAGCGAGTGCTAGAAAAGAGTAATTTTTTTTCATGTTTGATTGTGTTTTAGTTTGATAGATAAATTATTGCTTCCGTATTTTTTGATGTAGTGGCATAATCGAGAGCCGTGCGGTTGTCGGTGTCTTTTATTGTTTTATTCGCTCCGGCATCAACTAAAAGTTTAATAAGCGGGTTTCGGTTAAAAAAAGCGGCATAGATAAGGGCTGTTTTACCTCCTTTATCCGTTTGGTCTAAATCTGCTTTTTTTTCAATAAACTTGGCAACCAAGCTGCTGTTATTTGCCATAATAGCCGCCATTAATGCGGTTCCCATACCAGAATTATAATTGATGTTTTTGCAGTGATCCAACAAGTAAAGCGCTACGGCTTCATTGTTTCGGTAACAAGCTAATAATAAGGGAGTTGAATTTCTATCATCTTGACTGTCAATTAATTCAGGTGATTTTTTATGCAACGCCTCCATTTCTTGAACAGTACCTTTTCGGGCAATTTCAAAAACGGATTGCTGTGCATACAATTGCGAAACTGGGGTAGCGGCGAATTGACAAAAAATGATTAAAAAAAACGCAAATGAAGTAAGCTGTTTCATGTTTTTAGGTATTGTTAGCGCATGCCTTTGGCAAACTGTGTCAAATATAATTTTTTTTACTTGGATTGCAGTATGAATCAAATAATTTCATCCTGTAAAGCAGTTAATATAACAAGCAAATGTTTATTTTTGCGCCTTATTTCTACCCTATTACATTCAATTAATTAATACCATTCAGCGCGATGTTTGATAATTTAAGCGATAAATTAGACAAGGCCTTTCATATCTTAAAAGGACACGGAAAAATCACCGAGATAAACGTGGCCGAAACCCTTAAAGAAG
Source organism: Flavobacterium sp. (assembly GCA_018883065.1). Lineage (GTDB taxonomy): Bacteria > Bacteroidota > Bacteroidia > Flavobacteriales > Flavobacteriaceae > Flavobacterium. The sequence continues at coordinate 38,248 of VEQT01000007.1, read as the reverse complement.
TGCGTCGTGCCCTTTTGGATGCCGACGTCAATTTTAAAATAGCCAAAGAATTTACTACTAAAGTAAAAGACAAAGCCATAGGTCAAAACGTATTAACCACCTTACAACCGGGGCAATTATTGGTCAAGTTGGTCAAAGACGAATTAACCGAATTGATGGGTGGCGAAGTAGCCGGTGTAAACCTATCAGGAAATCCATCGGTTATATTAATGTCGGGTTTACAAGGTTCGGGAAAAACAACATTCTCGGGAAAATTGGCCAATTTCTTAAAAACTAAAAAAGGAAAAAAACCTTTATTGGTTGCCTGTGATGTGTATCGTCCGGCGGCCATAAATCAGTTGCACGTTGTTGGGGATCAAATTGGTGTGGAAGTGTATTCCGAATTGGGCAACAACAACCCCGTAGAGATTGCACAAAACGCCGTAAAATATGCCAAAGAAAAAGGGTATACTGTAGTCATTGTCGATACCGCCGGTCGTTTGGCCGTCGACGAGCAAATGATGACAGAAATTGCCAATGTGCACCAAGCCTTGCAACCTCAAGAAACCTTGTTTGTGGTAGATGCAATGACGGGTCAAGACGCCGTAAATACGGCCAAAGCCTTCAATGATCGTTTGAATTTTGATGGAGTTATCCTCACCAAATTAGATGGAGATACACGCGGAGGTGCTGCCATTTCGATCAAATCGGTAGTCAATAAACCCATTAAGTTTGTAGGAACCGGCGAGAAAATGGAAGCCATTGACGTGTTCTATCCCGAGCGTATGGCCGAGCGTATTTTGGGTATGGGTGACGTAATTTCATTGGTAGAACGCGCACAAGAGCAATACAACGAAGAAGAAGCCCGCAAACTCCAAAAGAAAATTGCCAAAAACGAATTTGGTTTTGACGATTTCTTGGCCCAGATTCAGCAGGTGAAAAAGATGGGGAATATGAAAGACTTGGTGGGCATGATTCCTGGCGCATCCAAAGCGATGAAAGATGTTGAAATTGAGGACGACGCCTTCAAACACATTGAGGCCATTATTCATTCTATGACACCAACCGAACGCTCACGGCCATCCATTATCGACATGAAGCGCAAAACCCGAATAGCCAAAGGAGCCGGCCGCAAAATAGAAGAAGTAAATCAACTCATGAAACAATTTGAACAAATGAGCAAAATGATGAAAATGATGCAAGGTCCTGGCGGAAAAAATCTCATGAAAATGATGAGTGGGATGAAAGGTGGAATGCCCGGTATGCCTGGCATGCGCTAATAGATATACAAGGTCCAGTCGGAAATCGATTTGGGCCTTTTTTAATACAATCTAATTACAACACAACAATCATGCAACTACTCGACGGAAAACAAGTAAGCGAAGACATCAAAAATGAAATTGCGGCCGAAGTGGCCATAATGAAAAAAAACAACGAAAAGGTGCCGCACTTGGCAGCCATAATTGTAGGGAATGACGGGGCGAGTTTAACCTATGTGGGCAGTAAAGTTAAAGCCTGTGAACGCGTGGGTTTTGAATCGACTTTGGTGAAAATGCCAAGTACAACTTCAGAAACCGAGTTGCTCAAAAAAATCAAAGAACTCAATGCCAATGACGACATTGATGGATTTATCGTGCAATTGCCTTTACCTGATCAAATTGATACCCAACGCGTGATCATGGCAATTGATCCCAGCAAAGACGTTGATGGGTTTCATCCTGAGAATTTCGGTAAAATGGCCTTGGATATGTCAACGTTTATTCCCGCAACACCATTTGGAATTTTAGAATTATTAGAGCGATATAATGTGGATACAAAAGGGAAACATACAGTCGTAATTGGTCGTTCACACATTGTAGGTCGCCCGATGAGTATTTTAATGGGTCGCAAAGGCTTTCCCGGAAATTCAACGGTGACTTTAACGCATTCCTACACCAAAAATATCGCACAAATTACTACACAAGCTGACATTATTATTACCGCCTTGGGTGTTCCAAATTATTTAAAAGCCGAGATGGTCAAAGACGGCGCCGTGATCATTGATGTAGGGATTACCCGTGTAGAAGATAAAACTACCGAGAAAGGGTACCGCATTACGGGTGATGTTGATTTTGAAATGGTAAGTAAAAAAGCGGCACACATTACTCCCGTGCCCGGTGGTGTAGGCCCAATGACTATTGCGATGTTGCTCAAAAATACTTTATTGGCCCGTGAACAACGTCGCGCACGCTAAGTTTATTTTTTTGGTAAATAACTGGCTTCTTCGGTTTTGCTAGAAGGCGCTATTAGCTGATTCAACTCTTCTATTTCGACAGCCGTCAATTCGCGGTAACGCCCAACTGGCACATCCAATGAAATATTGATGATGCGAATGCGTTTGAGTGCAGTCACTTCGTAGCCAAAGTATTCGCACATGCGGCGTATTTGCCTATTCAATCCCTGCGTTAAGATTATCTTGAAGGTGTATTTGCTAATTTGTTCCACTTTACAGTTGCGCGTCACGGTATCTAAAATGGGTACACCATTGCCCATGCGATCAATGAAACGATCGGTAATGGGTTTGTTTACAGTTACCGTATATTCTTTTTCGTGGTTGTTTCGGGCACGTAAAATTTTGTTCACGATATCGCCGTCATTGGTTAAAAAGATTAAACCTTCGCTGGCTTTGTCTAGTCGGCCAATGGGGAAAATTCGCTTGGGATAATTTAAATAATCTATGATGTTGTTGCGCACCTCGAGGTTGGTGGTGCACTCGATGCCTACGGGTTTGTTGAACGCCAAATATATCATTTTTTCGGTCTTGTCTACAATCAATCGCCCGTCAATGCGTACCTCGTCACGCTCACTCACTTTGGTTCCCATTTCGGGTACCACACCATTCAACGTAACACGTCCGTCTTCAATGAGTTTGTCGGCCTCTCTACGCGAACAAAACCCAGTGTCGCTAATGTATTTGTTTAAACGTTTTACCGATTCTTCCATGGGGCTAAGATAGTATTTTCGAGCCGAAAAGACAGGAGTTAGGCAGTTGTAAAAGCAGTAATTTGATCGTAGAGGTACTCGTCGTGCATGCTGTGACCCAAATTTTCAGTTGTTATAAACTGAGCTGAGGTCCAGGCCTTGGCCAATTTTTGTCCCTCTGCAAATGGTACCACAGGGTCTGTTGTATCGTGTGCAATTAATCCTTTCAAAGCGAAACAGCTGGTGAAATGCGCCGTGGTGAATTCAGGTATATGAATACCAAAATTGGTCGTAAAAAACTTCGCAAGCAAACGAGCCATTCGTTTATTCATGGAGAGGATTCGCACGTATTCGTCAATCAATAATTTAATTTCAGAGGGTGCGCCCAAAACCACCATTTTTTGCAATTGGGAGTATGAATTAGGGTAGTTGTGGTATGAGTAGACGCAAGCCGATCCTCCAATGGAATGTCCCATGATGATGGTGGGTTGAAACGATTGTGCTACTTGTTGCAAAATGTCGGCATAAAGCAACATGGTAAATTCGTTTCCGTTGGATTGCCCGTGACCAGGCGCGTCAATGGCCATAATGGTGGCGCCAGTTTTGTTGATTTTGCGAAATAATTTTGACCAACGAGCAGAGTTGCTTTCCCAACCGTGTGCCAATAAAATACGCGTGTCGTTTCCGGGCCACACATAGGTTTGTATTTCGAGTTGATTGAGGGTAATTTTTTGGGTTTGCGCTTTTTGTAAAAAGTTTGGCAGACGTTCTGGATACAGTCGGCCTCTTCGCGGTTTACTAAACAGGCGGTATGCCAAGTCAACAGCTTGTTTGGGACGAATGTAGCTCAGTACGTTCAAGTACAAGCCAATCGATTTGGTGAGCAGGAGTAGTTGCGTTTTTTTCATAAAAAAAGCCCCAGTGGTTGGGGCTCTGTATGTTTAGATGGTGGCAAATAATTGGTCCATCTTGTCTTTTTCTTCTTTAGCCAGTTCGGCATCGATTAAAATTCTACCCGAGTGTTCATCGGTTAAGATTTTCTTTCTTCCGGCAATTTCAACTTGGGTTTGTGGTGGAATAGTAAAGAACGATCCGGCTGATGCGCCACGCTCAATAGATACTACTGCTAAACCGTTGCGAACACTGCTGCGAATTCTTTTGTAGGCAACCAATAAACGCTCTTCAATCAACCCTTCAAACTCAGTGGCTTTTTTGGTCAAGAAACTTTCTTCTTTCTCAGTTTCGGCCATGATGTCGTTTAATTCTGATTTTTTGTGTTTCAAGTGATTGGTTTTGGCATCCAATTTTTCTTTTGAATCGGCAATCACTTGTTTTTTGTGCTCCATAGAGGCACGCAATTCGCGAATGTGTTTCTCGGCCAATTGAATTTCTAATTCTTGGAATTCAACTTCTTTGGCTAAAGAGTTGAATTCTCTGTTGTTGCGCACATTTTCTTGTTGTTTGCTGTATTTTTTCATTGCCGCTTGGTGATCTTCAATGGCAATTTTTTTGTCTTTAATTTGTTCTTCAATTACCTCTAAATCGGCTTTTAATTTCTCAGAACGTGCCAATAAACCAGCAACTTCATCTTCTAAATCTTCAACTTCTAACGGAAGTTCTCCTCGTACATTTCTGATCTCATCAATACGGGTGTGAATCAATTGCAAGTCGTATAATGCTCTTAATTTTTCTTCTACACTGAGTTCTTTTGTATTCGCCATAATATTTATAAGTACTTAACAGGATTGGTATTTGCTTCTGATAAAATGATGGCAAAACTAAGAATTTTTTTTCGAAGAAAATCAACAATGTAATTTTTTGTATACCGTTCACTTTCATAATGGCCAATATCAGCCAAAAGCAATTGATTTTCAGCTTCATAGAAATTGTGGTACTTTAAATCAGCAGTCAAAAAAGCATCGGCACCCGCCAATATGGCGTTTTTTATCGCAAAACTTCCGGCACCACCCAAAACCGCTACTTTTTGTATGGGTTTATTACGAAATTCGGTATGGCGAATCATTGGTGTTTGCATGGTTTGTTTTACGTGTTGTAAAAAATCGTGTTCATCCATCGGTTGCGGCAAACTGCCAATCATGCCCAGGCCAATGTTTTGGTGTGTATTTTCCAATTCATACAACTCATAAGCTACTTCCTCGTATACGTGCGTTTCAAATAAGGTTTGCAAAATGGCCTGTTTTTTATTTTTCTCAAAAACCACTTCAATTTTGGTTTCTTCCACTTCAATAAAATACTCGGGACTGCCCACAACTGGTTTGCTTTTGGCATTACCTTTAAACGTACCTAAGCCTACCGTATTAAAACTGCAACGCTCGTAATTGCCTATGTTTCCGGCTCCTGCTGCAAAAAGGGCTTCACGTAATTTTTCGGCTTGATCAGATGGCGTATACACTACCATTTTGGTGATAAATTGCGATTTTGGAATCAAGATGTTGCATTTTTCTAATCCCAATGCAGTACAGAAGATCCGGTTGACGCCTTCGTGGTGGTTGTCGAGAGCAGTGTGAACCGCATAAATGGCAATTTGGTGCTGAATGGCTTTCATCACCACCCGTTCTACATAGTTACTCCCTGTAATTTTTTTGAGCCCGGTAAACACGATAGGATGAAAACATACCACCAAATTGCATTGTTTGGCAATGGCCTCATCTATCACAACTTCAAGCGCATCGTGGCACACCAAGATTCCGGTTGCAATTTGTTCTTTATTGCCTATCAATAAACCCACATTGTCAAAATCTTCGGCATAGGCTAGAGGAGCCATTTCTTCGAGTATCGAAAGTATTTCTTTGATTTTCATGGGTGTTAATTTAGGTTGACCATTCGTTAATGCTTTGTATCACTTGCCAATTTCCATCGGTATTTTTGAGCAAAAGTATGGCTCCGCTGTTGTGTTCGATGGTGCGGTAAAAAACCACTTTAACCAAAACTAGTTTTTCTTTCGAATAAAATAGTGGTTCGGTAATTATCAGCAACCGTTGATTGTTGAGGTTTAAACGCCCACGAATTTCCTGAAATTTTTCCAATGAAACACAGCTGTTTATCTTTTTTTTAAGCAAGGTTTCGTCTTTGGTTGGCAGTTGTTTCCATTCGAAAGTCCAATCTTTTTCGGGAGTATTGGTTTTAATTTTGGCACGAATTTCTTGTGTAAAATCAAGAGGTAAATTGGCTGATTTTACAGCTTCTACTAATTCTTCATTGGGTTTGGCTTGGTTACAATACAAATAGAGCAATTGACCACGGTTTTTGTAAACTGGTTTTTCATTTTTGTAATAATGGCTAACAACGGCTTTGAACACAGCAGCTGTTTCTAAGTTTTGGCTATATGCAGTGTTGATTTTTGCGCTGAAAAGCAAAACGAAAAGTGCGATATTTAAAGGGAAATGCTTCACGTTTGGGTTTGGATTGCGACAGAATTTGTAGACGCAAATTTTCGTTTCAAAGATAAAATATTATACTTTCGTGCTATGAAATTCCTACGAAAATTGCTTTTTCCTTTTGCATTGGTTTATGCTGCAGTACTACACATTCGGAATTTTCTCTACGATAAAGCAATTTTTACATCATCAGCGCCTTCTATTCCCGTTATTGCAGTAGGAAACCTGAGCGTTGGCGGCACTGGAAAAACGCCCATGATTGAATACCTCATTCGGTTGCTACAATCCCAGTATACTGTAGCGGTTTTAAGCAGAGGCTATAAACGAAAATCCACTGGTTTTATACTGGCTAATGAAACCACTTCAGTTCAAGAATTGGGCGACGAACCCTTTCAATATCATCAAAAATTTCCCGAAATTACGGTGGCTGTTGATGCCAATCGATCAAATGGTATTAATCAAATTCAAAACCAAAAACCCAACACCCAAGTTATCTTACTCGACGACGCGTTTCAGCACCGAAAAGTAAAAGCCAGTTTATACCTTTTGCTCACCGCCTACAACGACTTTTTTTACGACGATTTTGTGCTACCTATGGGCAATTTGCGGGAAGCGCGTTCGGGCAAAAAAAGAGCCCATAGTATTGTGGTAACCAAATGTCCGCCGGCACTTTCTGCGGTCGAGCAAGCCAACATCAAAGCAAAATTAGGTGTTACTCAGCCCGTTTTTTTTACGAGCATTGGCTACGACCAACAGGTGTACAGCAGCAACACGCGTTTGTTGGTAGCAGATATCAAAACCCAGCAAAAAGTTCTATTGGCAGGCATTGCCAAACCCAAACCCTTTTTCCAGGCGCTGCAATCGGGTCAAGACCAAGAACTGATTTACCCCGATCACCATAATTTTTCAGCTGCTGAATTGGCAAAAATAGAGCGGATAACAACGCAAAAATTGGTCATCACCACCGAGAAAGATTATGTGCGTTTGCAACCCCAACTGCCCGAAAATAGCCTGTATTATTTACCCATACAAACGCAATTTATAGCTGAAGAAGCAGCGTTTGTTCAATTCATCAAATCCCATGTGGAATCAAGTACAAGAAACCGTTAGTTACCTAAAAAATAAAACTGGATTTGTGCCCGAATACGGCGTAATTTTAGGATCCGGATTGGGTAGCTTTACCGAAGATATTCAAATCGAACACCGCATTCCGTATAGTGAAATTCCTCATTTCCCGGTTTCAACCGTGCAGGGACATGCCGGAGCTTTGGTCTTTGGAACCATTGGCACTAAAAAAGTGATGGCCATGCAAGGCCGTTTTCATTTCTACGAAGGCTATGGCATGCAGCAAGTCACCTTTCCGGTACGGGTCATGAAGTACTTGGGCGTGTCCAAATTGATTGTATCCAATGCCTCGGGTGGGGTGAATCCCAATTACCATGTAGGAACTATTGTGCTCATTACCGATCACATCAACCTGCTTCCCGAACATCCGTTACACGGGCCCAACGACGAACGATTTGGTCCGCGTTTTTTAAATATGAGTGAAGCCTACAACAAACAACTACTTGCTCAGGCCAAAGCCGTTGCCCAGGAGTTAACTATTGAAGTGCAACACGGCATTTACTTGGCTTTGCAAGGCCCTACCTTTGAAACACCTGCCGAATACACGATGGTTAAAAATTTGGGCGCCGATTGTGTGGGTATGTCAACTGTACCCGAAGTGATTGTGGCCCGCCATATGGGTTTGGAGGTGTTTGGTTTATCGGTAATTACTGATATGGCCACCGTGGCATCCATTGAAACCGTGAGTCATGCTGAAGTGTTGGCTGCTGCGCAAAAAGCCGAGCCGAATGTGAGAAGATTAATTAAGGGGTTGATTGAAAACAACTAAACGCCTTAAGCTTCTAAATTCTTGCAAATAATGTGGTAAAATTCTTCGGGATTGAAGGGTTTGGTAATCACATCATTCATACCAAAAGAGAGTAGCATTTCGCGGTTTTCGTTGAGCGAAATGGCCGTTAAAGCAATAATTTTGGTTTGTGTGTCAAAGGTGCGAATGGTTTGTGTAGCAATGGTTCCGTTGATGCCAGGCAGGTGAACATCCATCAATACCAAATCGTAGCGGTTGTTTTTTACCGACTGTATGGCGTCTTCACCGTTGTCAATCACCTCACAAATCATGGCCTTGTTCTCAACCATTTTTTTGGTGATCATCTGGTTGATTTTGTTGTCTTCAATCAACAATACTTTTTTGTTTTTGAAAACATGGTCGTTATAGGTAAATTGATTTTGCGGAACATCATCCTCTTTACTGATTCTAAATGGCAACACTACCGTAAAGGTTGATCCTTTCCCCACTTGGCTTTCCAGTGTGATGGTTCCGCTCAAGATTTCGATGAGACGTTTTACAATTGAAAGTCCCAAACCAGTTCCGCCGTATTTGCGGTTTATCTCAATTGAACCTTGCGAAAAACTATCAAACACCGATTCCAGTTTATCCTCGGGAATCCCTATGCCCGTGTCGGCAATTTTAAATTCGATGTTGATATTTTCTCCCTCTAATTGCAGTACTTTGGTAGTAACATGCACTTCTCCATTTTTAGTGAATTTCAACGCATTGTTGATGAGGTTCAATAATATTTGTGACAGCTTCGTTGGGTCACTTACCACTTGGCTGGGCATGGCCGGATCGAGTAAAATGCTGAAGCGGTTGTTGTTGATGATGGCCAACTCCTTGAGTGAATTTTGTAGGTTTTCAGTAAGTTCCTTCAAATTAAAACTCAGTTGTTCAACCTCAATGGCTTCTGATTCTATGCGATTGATTTCAAGAATTTCGTTGATAAACGTGAGCAAGTAATTTCCAGAAAACTTCAAGGAGTTCAGGTAGTCTAGTTGTGAAGCTTTTGGGTTTTCCTCCAAAAGCAAGTGTGTAATTCCGTTGATGGCGTTGAGCGGGGTGCGCAACTCGTGACTCACCGTCGACAAGAAATCGGCTCGGGCCTTGTTGGCTTTTTCTGCTTTGGTTTTGGCCAGTTCAAGCTCTTGGTTCTTCTCTTCCAATAACACATTCGATTTTTTTCGAATGAGGTTGTTTTTATACAAGGAAATACTCAGCAAGGAGAGAATCAAAATAAACGCAATCGAAAGGATAATGATAATATTGGCAATGCGGCTTGCTTTTTGTTGCGCCTTATTTTCTTTGTCTAGTTTTTCAATGGTTTTTAATCGTTCATTTTCTTGAAACTGATCAAAATCACGCGGACCAAATTTTCGTCTATTTTGATTGATCAGTGAATCTTCGAGCTGCATATGAAGTTTTAAATTCGCATAAGCCATGGGCATATCAATTGATTTCTCATAGGCTTTACTCAACGCCAATAGAATTTTGGTTCGGAGAATAAGGTTATTGTTTCCATTTGTTTTTTCAGCTTTGTTTAAATAGTACAAAGCCAGTCGGTACCTAAAATTTTGAAGTTCTATATTTCCCAAATGGTACAGCGCTGTTGAGGTAATGCTCAATGGGTCTTTTTTGCCTTTTTGTAAAATTAGTTGATTAAATACAAGCTTGGCCGCATCAAAATCGCCTTTTGCTTCTTTTACAATTCCCATTTGCAATTGAATCAGCGTAATGGCATCAGATATTCGCAAAAAGCTATAGATGTTTTTTGCATTCTCTAAATTTAATTCTGCATTGAGGTATTGTTTGAGTTCAATCTGACAAAGCGCCAACTGAAAATAGGAGTACGCCTGTTCATTTGATGCAGGGTAGGCATCAGCAATTTCAAGGCATTTGGTATATTGTTTTGCTGCTTCTTCAAATTTGTTGATTTCAAAATAAATAGCGCCCATAGCGGCATACGATTGCGCCATTTTTTTAGGATTTCGCATGCTCTTGGCATAATCAAACGCTTTTTGAGCATACGCTATGGCCAAATTGTATTCGTTGGTTTTATTGTAAAAAGTAGCCAACTCCAAATAGCTAGACACACTGTCGGTTTCAGTTTTTAATTGATTCTTTGATTGCGCCAAAACGGAAACAAGGAAAAGATAAAAAAAGAGTTGAAATAAAAATCGCATGCCAATAGCTGTTTGTAATTCAGGGCATTAAATTACTTTTTTTTAGAATACAATAAACCAATCAAATCAATTAAACGAGAAGAATACCCAATTTCATTGTCATACCAACCCACAATTTTTACCATTTTTCCCAATACCGATGTGAGTTGTGCATCAAATAGGCAAGAGTGTGTGTTGCCCAAAATATCCACCGAAACAATAGGATCCTCGGTGTAAGCAAGTATGCCTTTAAATTTACTTTCCGACGCTTTTTTAAATGCCGCATTAATGGCATCAATTTGAATTTCGCGGCTCACATAACAAGTGATGTCGGTTAAGGAGCCATCAGGGACAGGGACGCGTATTCCGCTTCCGCCAATTCTACCTTCAAATTCAGGAAAAATTTTGGTTAGTGCTTTCGCTGCCCCGGTCGAGGTAGGTACTATGGATTGACTAGCTGATCTGGCCCTGCGTAAATCTTTATGCGGTTGATCATGTAAACTTTGGTCAGTAGTGTAGGAATGTACGGTGGTAATGTAAGCGTGTTCTATTCCACACAATTCGTGAATTACGGCCAACATGGGAGCCGCATTGTTTGTTGTGCAACTTGCATTTGAAATTATTGTTTCTGTGCCGTCGAGCAAGTGGTCATTTACCCCAATTACTATGGTTTTAATCGAATCGTCCTCAGAAGGTGCCGATAGGATTACTTTTTTGGCACCGGCTTCCAAGTGTTTGGAAAGGGCAGTTCTACTGAGGTGTTTGCCTGTGGCTTCAATAACAATGTCAATTTGTGACGATTCCCAATTGAGTTGTGAAATTTCGACTACACTCGAATACGTAATGGCTGTTTGGTTTACCCATAATTGATTTTCGGTGGCGTGGCAAGAATGCGGAAAAACACCGTGAATGCTGTCGTACTTAAGCAAATGGGCCATGGTTTTGGCTTCGGCCAAATCATTAATCGCAACAACCTCAATAGCAGGATGGTTCCAAAGTAAGCGAAAAACCTGACGACCAATGCGTCCAAAGCCATTGATTGCTATGCGAATTTTGGGTTTCATAAATTGCAGTAGTCTATTAATGAATGTGCTTTTGTGCCTTATAAGACGAACGTACCAAAGCACCACTTTCTACATGTTTGAAACCCAGTTCCAAGCCAATTTTTTCGTATTTTTCGAATTGCTCGGGGGTAATGTATTCTTTTACAGGCAGGTGTTTTTTGCTGGGTTGCAAATACTGTCCAATGGTCACTACGTCAACTTGGGCCGCTTTTAGATCGTGTAAGGTTTCAATCACCTCTTCTTCGGTTTCGCCTAAGCCCAACATTATTCCCGATTTAGTTCGGTTGATGCCCTGTTCTTTTACGTATTTTAAAACGGCCATGCTGCGGTCATATTTGGCCTGAATTCGCACCTCTCTGGTTAGTCTTCGCACGGTTTCAATGTTGTGTGAAACTACTTCAGGATTTGCTGCTACAATCCGATCTAGCAATCGTTCATTGCCTTGAAAATCGGGTATAAGTGTTTCAAGTGTTGTGTTTGGATTCATTCGGCGAATGGCTTCAACCGTTTCTTCCCATATAATTGATCCGCCGTCTTTTAAATCGTCGCGGTCCACACTGGTAATTACAGCGTGTTTGATGTTCATGATTTTTATAGAACGCGCTACTTTTTCTGGCTCATCCCAATCAACCGTTTCAGGTCGACCCGTTTTTACTCCACAAAAACCACATGATCGGGTACAAATGTTTCCTAAAATCATAAAAGTGGCTGTGCCTTCGCCCCAGCATTCACCCATATTTGGACAGCTTCCCGAGGTACAGATGGTGTTGAGTTGGTATTTATCGACCAAGCCACGAAGTTCGGTGTATTTTTGACCAATGGGCAGTTTTACCTTAAGCCATTTGGGTTTTCCTACGGGTAATGTATTTTCTACTACTGATTCCATACGTGCAATTTAGCGTCACAAAAATAGCGAATGGATTTGGTTTGAACGGGCGTTTTTGTAAACTAATTTTTTTGAATTACACCTATACGTTTTCTACAAAATCCAAGTCTTTTTGATGGGTTTCGCTAATGGTAAAGGTGGAGTAAATGCTTAAACCAAAAGCTATAATTCCTATGATAATTACCGAAACGATTACGCCATAGTCGGCTTTAAAATAGTCAAAGCCAATAAGCATTACAGCCAATAATCCGCGCACCATATTGGGTACAGTTGAGGTAACCGTGCTGCGAATGTTGGTGCCAAATTGTTCGGCTGCTACTGTTACAAACATAGCCCAGTATCCTGTGCCCAGCCCAAGCCATGCGCAAAAAAAGTAATAACTATCTTCGGTTGTTGCTACTCCCAACAAGAGCAACACGACACCCACTAGCGTAAAAGCAAGCATGTATAAAATGGCTTTTTTGCGCGAATGCAAGGCTTGTGATATAAAACCGCTAGCAAAATCGCCAATCGAAATACCCAGATAAGCCCACATGATGGCTTCGCCGGGTTTGAAATTTACAATGCCAAAAACGGGCGCAAATTGATTGCCCATCACCGCCAAGATGCCTATGCAATACCAAGTGGGTAAACCAATGGCAATGCACTTTAGGTATTTTACAGTCGATTTTTTGTTTTGAAAAGCTGAAAAAAGTTGCCTTTGGCAATGCCCGATTCGTGTTTGATTTGGGCGTACATGCCGCTTTCTAACACTCCAATCCGTAACAACAACAAACCCAATCCCATGCCGCCTCCAATGATATAAGCTACCGACCAACCCGTGTCAGCTGGGCCTGCTAGTTCAACAGTAAAATGAGCAACTACGGCTCCCATTAAACCAAATCCCGCTACAATTGAGGTGCCAATGGCACGTAATTCTTTGGGTAAACTCTCGGCTACCAGTGTAATTCCTGCGCCCAATTCGCCAGCCAAGCCTAAACCAGCAATAAAGCGCAGCCATGCATAGAGTTGAGCTTTGTTGTCAATTGGAATTTCGATCAAGTAACCACAGGCTATGTTAGCCAAAGAATAAACCAATATTGAACCAAAAAGCACCGAGAGTCTTCCGCGTTTGTCACCCATAACTCCCCAAAAGATTCCACCCAATAACAAACCAATCATCTGGTAATTCATAATTGTAGTTCCAACCAGGTCGGGATCCAAATGCAACGATTGTAAACTGGGTACACGCACAATGCCAAATAACAACAAGTCATAGATGTCAACAAAATAGCCTAGTGCGGCCACAATTACGGGTAGACTAAGTAAGTGTGATAGTTTTTGTTTGGTGGTGAATGTTTGCATAGTTGAAATAAAAATGGATTTCAAATATATTATTTTTAATCAATCAAAATAAAATTAGACAGACTATAATACTAACCAAAGTTGTACTTTTGACCAACAAAAAATAACAACAATGGATGTAAAAGACAGCAACGGAAATATGCTACAAGACGGCGATTCAGTAACCGTAATAAAAGATTTAAAAGTGCGCGGATCCTCAGATGTAATTAAACGCGGCACTATGGTTAAAAACATTCGCCTCACCGACGATCCTGCCGAAATTGATTGCCGCGTCAACAAAACGGCTATGGTCTTACGTACAGAATTTGTGAAGAAAGCGTAATCGGTTTTCCGTTGATGGTTGTCTGCCTGTTGATTTTCACACCCACTTTTGTGTATTTATAGCCGTAAATCAAAAATCAACAATCAAAAATCAACAATCAAAAATCAACAATCAACAATCAAAAATCAACAATCAAAAATCTCCACCCCCACTAATCAGCTCGGCCAATACCTTTTTGGCTCGGAGTAATTTGATTTTTACATTATTGAGTGGTTCTTGGGTGTGGTCGGCAATTTCTTGGTAGGAGAGTTCCTGAAAATAGCGCAGCTGAATTACTTCTTGGTAATGCGGTTTAAGTTGTTTGATGTAATGCAGTAAGTTGGATAAATTTTGCTCGGTTATGAGCTGATCCTCAGCGGTAGGAGTTGTATCGGGTAGATTATAGGTTTTAAAGGTTTCATCAACTGATAAGTTTACAAAAACGGTTGTTTTTCGTTTGCGCAACAAATCAATATGTACGTTTTTGGCAATGGCAATTAGCCAGGTATTAAATTGAAATTCAGATTTGTAGGTAGCTATTTTATCAAATGCTTTGGCAAAGGTTTCGATGCATATGTCCTCGGCGTCAATTTCGTTTTCAGTACGTTTCAACATAAATCCATAGACTTCATTCCAATAGTGATCCAATAGGAATGTAAAAGCCACTTGGTCACCAAGCTGCGCTTTTGCTATGTTTGATTTTATTTCCAATGCACGGGTTTTGAGAATAATGTACTAACAAATAGATTAAGTTGTACCACAATCAAAAGTAGTTCCAATATAGGAAACCAATACATCACATCTTTTTCATTGAGTTTGCCTGCAGAAAATCCCAAGGAAATCCAAGCAAATAGATACCGAAATCCAATTAAACTCACTACGGCAATCCACTCAAATTGAAAGGCCAATAATACAATTGCTAACAAAACAAAGCTCAATTGCAAGGCATAGAAAAAGCTCAGCTGAAACTGATCAAAGGCTTTGTAATAGTTTGCGGTAGCCACGTGTCTTCGTTTTTGTGTAAACCAAGCAGCAATGGTTGTTTTGGGTTTGGAATAGGTGAATGAATCAGCCGAAAAACAAGTTGTGCAGTTGGCTTGTGTGGCGGCCTGATTGATAAATAAATCGTCATCGCCCGAGCGAATTTTCATGTGATCCATGAACCCGCGTACATTAAAAAATTCTTCTCGTTTGTAAGCCAAATTTCGTCCTACACCCATATAAGGTTTGCCCATCTTGGCCCATGAAAAATAAGATGTAGCGGTGAGTAGGGTTTCAAATCGGATTAGTTTATTTAATAGGGAACCGCTTATTTTTTCGTAAGCACCGTAGCCCAAAACGATGGTTTTTTGTGCAGTAAAATACGCACTCATTTGTTTTATCCATTGATTTGAAGCCGGGTAGCAATCGGCATCGGTAAACAGCAAGTGCTCATATTTGGCTGCTTTTATTCCTAAGGTGAGGGCAAATTTCTTGTTGCCCCAAAATGCTTCATTGTTTTGCACTTTAACCAGCTTAATGTTGGCGTATTGTTTTTCAAAAGCTTCAAACAACGCTAAGGTTTCATCGCTCGAGGCATCGTCAATGAGAACAACCTCAAAATCGGGGTA
This sequence comes from Flavobacterium sp., assembly GCA_018883065.1. Taxonomy (GTDB): domain Bacteria; phylum Bacteroidota; class Bacteroidia; order Flavobacteriales; family Flavobacteriaceae; genus Flavobacterium. The sequence continues at coordinate 22,646 of VEQT01000007.1, read as the reverse complement.
GTCTTGTTGCATCAATAAAGGAACAAATGCCTTTACATTTTCTTCTTCATTTTTGGCACAAACTACTACCGAAATAGGTATTCTTTTTTGAGGAGCTGTAGTTGTTTTACCAAACGAAAATTTACCAAAAAACACTACATAATAGAAAAATTGTCCCAGGACAATGGCTATAAATAAATAAAAAATGATACTCAACATAAACTTTAAACGGCGTTAATTAGTATGCCTATTTGGCTTGCAAATGTACAAATTCAAATGCGTTTCAACTGATACAACACGACAATTTGTTGGCTTGTATATCAGATAATATTTACCTCGGCTTCAATGCGAATGCCAAAGGTTTCAAATACTTTTGCTTGAATACGTTGCGCCAATTCGGCAATTTCTTTTCCTGTTGCTTGACCGTAATTTACTAAAACCAAAGCTTGATTTTTATGGATACCCGCATCGCCAAATCGTTTGCCTTTGAATCCGCATTGTTCAATGAGCCAACCTGCTGGTACTTTTACTTCGGTGGGAGAAACATCAAAGTACCTCATCTCAGGGAATTTTTTGTGAATGGCTGCAAAATCAGATTTTAAAACCACCGGATTTTTAAAAAAACTACCGCTGTTACCCAGTTCTTTTGGGTCAGGCAATTTGCTTTGTCGTATGGCAATCACGGCCTTGCTCACATCTTGAATACTTGGATTAGTTATTTGCTGTTTGGCTAATTCGGATTGAATATCCCCGTAGGCCGTATGGACTTGGTGGGGGGCTTTCTGCAAACAAAAATCAACGGATATAATTATGTAATTGTCTTTTTCTTTGTTTTTAAAAATGCTTTCGCGGTAGCCAAATTCGCATTCACTATTCGAAAATGTTTTTAGCTCAAGTGTATGGCGATTGAATGCCACGCAGGATACAAAATTGTCTTTGATTTCTTTCCCGTAGGCGCCAATGTTTTGCACTGGCGTTGTACCTACATTTCCCGGAATTAATGACATGTTTTCTAATCCGCCATATTTGTTTTCTAACGTCCAGATTACAAATTCATGCCAGTTTTCGCCTGCCATTCCTCGCACAATTACGCTGTCTTTGGTTTCTGAAAGTACTTCTTTTCCTTTTAAGTTTATATGAATTACCAATGCCTCGATGTCTTGGGTGAGTAACATATTGCTGCCACCTCCTAAAATAAATTTAGGTTCATTTGGGTATTCCAAAAACACGCTACGCAGTTCGTTTAGGGAAGATATAGATACAAACTGTTTGGCTTTTGCAGTAATACCAAAAGTGTTGTAGTGAAGTAACGGAAATTCATGTTGTATTTGCATGTGTGCGTGTTATGAAAGGGTGATAGAGCTGCTAAAGCGTTCGACGTAATTTTTAAGCCAAATGTGCAACATAAACAAGGGCATCACGAAGGGCAACATGCGATGATCGCCTTGTTGAATCCCAAGAACTAATTTTTGAGCATTGATATGCTGAAAATAAGGCAGTTCAAAAATACTACTTTTCGTAAAAGCATGAAGCTCTTTTTTAAACGCAGGGCTGTGGGTAAGGTATTCGCCCCATGGCACACTGAGTCCATTTTTTTTATAAGCTAAAATTTCTTTCGGCAATCGAGATTCCATGGTCTTTTTTAAAATGTACTTTCCTTTCTTTCCTTTAAACAAGAGCGAATTTGGCAATGTGCCTAATCCACTCAGTAGTCTTTCGTCGAGAAAGGGCTCTCTACATTCAATAGATGCCCCCATCGTACAGCGGTCATTTCGATCCAATAATGAACACAAATAGGTGTGTTGGTCAAAATACAGCGCTTGTCTTTTGGGATTGTTGGGGTAGAGCTCTCTTGCTTCTTGAAGAATGGATGCGCGATACTGATTTTGTGGAGCTGAAACGATCCCATAGTGTTTTTGAATGTCTTTGGGATACATATTACTTCCGTTATATAGAATTAAATCGTCACTATTTGTCAGTTCAGCATAGCGCATGAGCTTGTCTAGCCTAGGATTGTTAGAAAACAAGCCTGTTTTACCAATTACGCCAATAGCCCTGAGTAGAGAAGGGTGTTTTAATGCCTTGTATCGCACATAACCGCCCATCAATTCATCGGCACCTTCACCCGATAAAACCACTTTTACGTCTGGTTTAGCTATTCGTGATAATGCCAATAAATGCGGTTCACTGAGGTGCATTAGGGGTTCGTCTTGATAATAAGTAGCATCAAGTACATGCTGATATAAGTTGTCGCCTTCTATTTGCAAACAATGCGGCGTATAATTGTATTGGGTTGCCAATCGTTTGGCTAGATCGGCTTCGTTGTGTTCGAGTTGGTTAAATCCTATGGTGTAGGTTTGTATGTTGGGGTATTTTTGGGTAAACAAGGAACTCAAAATACTTGAAGAATCTAAACCGGCACTCAAAAATACGCCCACTGGTACATCGCTCACCATGCGCAGGCGAACCGACTCGTCAAATAACTCGGTAAACCATTCCTCGGGTTTGGTTATGTGCTTGTGGTTTTGAATTTCGTCTTTTAGACTCCACCATTTTTCATGGGTACTCTTGCCATCTGGATAAATAGTGAGTACATGTCCTGGGATTACTTTTTGGATGTTTTTAAACAACGTGTTTTCACCTGCAACAAATCGGTTGAAGATAAATTCCTCAAGCCCATTTTGTGAAACAACCAAGGGAACTCCTGCTGTAAATAGTGCTTTTTGTTCAGAAGCAAAATAAAAGCTGTTGTTGTGAAAGGTGTAATAGAGTGGTTTTACGCCCATGCGGTCGCGCACGAGTGTCAATTTCTGCAGCTGTTTATCCCAAATAGCAAAAGCAAACATGCCTTGCAATCGCGGGAGTATTTTGGAGCCATATAAAGAAAATAAATGCAATAAAACCTCGGTATCCGATTGTGTTTTAAGAATTATTCCTTTGGCTTGTAGTTCAGGATAAAACGACTTGTAGTTGTAAATTTCACCATTGTACACCATCGCATATCGGCCGTCCTCTGATAAAAATGGTTGGTGACCTGCATTACTCACATCAAGAATTGAAAGACGTCGATGACCGAACCCTAGGTTTTGATCAAGGTATATTCCTTGGTCATCGGGACCTCTATGTTTCAAACTGTCTCGCATCTTGATCAAGATGGATTCTTGAACTGATTGCTTTGTATCTAGATGAAGTATGCCGTTAATTCCGCACATTATGGTTTTGTTTTTTTAGGTTGAGTAACTCGTGGTAGCGGGCGGCAATTAAGCTCATATTGGTTTTGTAATCGGCGTATTTTTCTACAAACATACGGTTGGATACAATTGCTTTTTCTCTAATTTCAGGATGTGCGATTGCCCATTCCAACGCAAGCTTTAGAGCATTGTGCTCTTGCAACGAAACCAATTGGCCATTTTCTTGATGGTTGATCCACGATCGGTTTCCGGGCAAATCTGAAACTATGGGGTAGCAACCGCTAGCCATTGCTTCAAACAATGAGGCTGAGACGCCTTCGGTTTCGGGCATGCTGATGTAAAAATTGTGTTGAGCAAGTAGCAAAGGCAATTTGGTATTGGGAATGCGCCCCGTGAAATGTACCTGCTTGTTGATTTTTAGTTGGGTACACATTTTTTGCAGTCGCTTTTTTTCAAGTCCATCGCCCACTATGGTCAACTCAAATTCTATCCCGGCCTTGTTAAGTTGATGAAATGCCTGTAAGATTAAGGGGTGACCGTATTCGGGTTCGAGTGCGCGGGTTACTATGGCTTTGATTTTATCAGTTGGTAATTTTGCATCGGGTTTAAATGAAACCGTGTTTATTCCTTTGGGTAAAATCAATATTTTAGCTGAGTCTACGCCCACTTTCGCCATTGATTCCGCCATAATTGGCCCCCAGGCATGAATCAAGTCGGCTTTTTGAAATGCGTATTGTTGAATCCGTTTTTTTACAGGCAATAAAATAGAAGAAGAGGGCCATAAATCGGTAATGCCTTGCTGGGCAATAACTAAAGGTCTTATTCCGCTAAGTGCTGCCAAAAAACCATAACTGGTAGTGCGTTCAGCGATTACCATATCGGGTTGTTCTTTACGAATCAATTGGCGCAAACGAAACCAAGAAAATGCATATTCGATTAATCTAAACAACCGATTACAGCCACCATAACTGGGCGTTTTTAATTCCCAACTCACCAGCTCAAAACCACCAAATTCACGCAACCCATTCATCCAGGTTTGGGCGTCGGCACGATAAGTTTCGCCAAGAAAAAGAATTTTATAAGGCTTCATCTGTTGTTATTCATCTGTTTCCAATCCGCGATACAAGAAATCAATTAGGGGTTTCATGCTTTGAAATTGCAGTAAGGTATTGGCTTTACATTGTTTCGAAAAAACGGCTTCATCTGAAATTTTTTGACTGAAGGTGAAACTTTTTAATTTCAAAAAGTCAATCGCAACGTGATTTTTATCAACGTCTTTTGGGCCTGTTTTTAACTGGTTGGTCTCGTCCCTATCAAACCCGTTAAATTGAGTAACAAATGGGGCTTGATTTAAGAGATCGCTAAGCTCTTCATGAAAAAATGATATTTCTCGTCTAATTTTCCGAAGTTGTTCTGCTGCAGGAAAATAAATACCACCGGCTATAAAGCTCTTTCCAGGTTCAAGATGCAAGTAATATCCGGGGGCATTATCCCAATTTCGGTTTGTGTTAAACCAGATGCCCAAATGGGTTTTATAGGGTGTTTTATCTTTAGAAAAACGCAAATCTTTGTGTATACGAAAACTACAATGCTTTGGGCTTAGTAATTCCAAATGTGGATCAATTGCTTGCATTTCGATGAGAAGTTCGGCAATAAGTGCTTGGTAATTTGCTTTGAACTGCGCATAACGACTAGCATTTGCCAAAAACCATTCCCGAGAATTGTTTTGGGCTAAATCGGTAAGAAATTGCCAAGAAGCTACTGAAATCATGTTATTTAAGCTTTAATCGGAGATCTGTTTCACTAATGAAACCGCTTTGTCTCCACATTTCTTTTTGGTTTTCGAGGTAAATAAAGGTGGGAAGCTCGTCTATTTTGAGTTGTTTCAAAAGGGTTTTGTGTTCATCGGCATTTAACCGAACCAAGTGAATATTTCCGGCTAATTCTTTTTGAAGTTGCAATACATAGGGCGCCATTTTTTTGCAAGGTGCACACCATTCGGCATAAAAGTTAATCAGTATTTTGGGATTTGCTTTAATCATATCCTCGTATTCTTGGCTACACATGCCCACAATTTTATCGTTGGGTTCAGCAAAGCCAGCTGCATTCCATTTGAGTATACCTCCACTAAGTTCTACCACTTTTTTAAATCCCATTTCGGTCAATTTGTATGCTGCTTTTTTGCTTCGTCCGCCAGAAAGACAGTATACAAAAACTGGTTTTGAGGCATCCAATTTTTTGGTTTCTGTCTCAAAAGATGAACCGTTCCAATCCACGTTTATTGCACCTTCAATGTGTTGGCTGGCAAACTCCTCGGCGGTGCGCACATCGAGCAGTTGGGCTTGTTTGGTTTGTTTGAGTTCGTAGGCAAATTGGCTAGCAGGTACTGATTCAACTGAACCTGATTGTTGGCTATGACAAGCCATAATAAGGAAAATGCCGAGTAAAGAAAAAAGCAGTTTATGTTTCATGTCTAGATTATTTTTAGTTATGGCTAAATTACGGTAATACCATGTGCTGTAATTATAAGTGTACAATTTTATAGGATTGATTGGTTTGTTTTACTACCTGCTCGGTGCGTTCGGGATGCGTATCAGATATAAATAGTTGTCCAAAACTGTCCTTGTTTACCATATCGATAATTTTACCAACGCGGAATTCATCAAGTTTGTCAAAAACATCGTCAAAAAGCAAGATGGGTTTTACTCCGCTTTGTTTTTTTATAAATTCAAATTGAGCCAATTTAAGTGCAATTAAATAGCTTTTTTGTTGGCCCTGAGATCCAAATTTTTTAATCGGAAAATGATCAATTTGAAACGATAAATCGTCCTTGTGGATTCCAATAGACGTGTATTGAAGTACCTTGTCAACCGACAATTTTTCCTTCAATTGGTCTAAAAAATTACCGTTGTACAAATGACTTTCATATACCAACTGTACAGTTTCGGCTTGGCCAGTAATGGCTTGATGATGTGCATTGAAAATGGGCGTAAAATCAGCAATAAATTGTGCTCTTTTTTCAAATAATTGTGGTCCCAATTCGGCCAATTGTTCGTCGTATATGGATAGGGTAGTGGCGTCAAAGGTACGATTGAGTGCAAAATATTTGAGTAGCGCATTGCGTTGACTCACGGTTTTTTGGTATTGGATGAGTTGATGCAAATAGGTGTTATCCAACTGTGCCAGTACACTATCCATGAATTTTCTGCGCGTTTCACTTCCTTCTGTAATTAAATCGGAATCGGCGGGAGAAATAATCACCAAAGGAATAAATCCCACATGGTCTGAAAATTTTTCGTACACCTTCCCGTTTCGTTTCAGTAGTTTTTTTTGGCCTTTTTTTAAACTGCAATGGATGGTTTCTTTGCGTTCGTTTTTCTCGAAAACACCTTCAATTACAAAAAACTCTTCACCGTGTTTGATGTTTTGAACCGATTGTGGGTTAAAATAACTCTTACCAGTAGCTAAATGGTAAATGGCGTCTAAGACATTGGTTTTTCCCACACCATTTTTGCCAACAAAGCAGTTGATTTTAGCATCCATTTCGAACTGCTCTTGCGTAAAATTTTTGTAGTTGAATAAAGAAATAGCGAGTAAAAACATCGGGTGAGCTAGCAAAAAACACAGCCAAGTTGTGTTTTTAAATTGGGTTGCAAATTATTGAAAATATGACGATCTACCTAATTTTTTTAGGATGCAAAACGACCGCTTGGTTTGGGTGTAATTCAAGATCAAAATGGCTGGTGTAGAATGCGTAAATAAATGAATATTATCGCATTTTTTTTGTGCGAGTTTGAATAAAAATTTTATTTTTGCGGCTCACTAAATGAAATGAAATGGCAACATACAATAAACGAGGATACAAATCACCAAAAGAAAAAGCAGAGAAAGTAGACGACGCCTTTTTGGAAGATGTAAATGTGGATGAAAAAGACAGCACTACTGCAGGCGTTTTCAATACTTTGGATGCAACTGCTTCAAAAACTGAAGAATGGGTAGCGCGCAACCAAAAGATTATTTTTGGAGTTGTAGCGGCTATAGCTCTTGTTACTGTGGGTTATGTGATGTATGAAAAATTTATTGTACAACCCAAAGAAGCTGAAGCGGCAAATGAGTTATTTGAAGCACAACAAAACTTTCAAAAAGCAGTTGATGGTGTAAAAAGTGATTCTTTGTTTGCTTTGTGTTTAAAAGGGTCTGAAGGTAAATTTGGATTTGTAGACATTGCTAACAAATATGAAGGTACAGCAGCCGGAAATATGGCCAATTATTATGCCGGAATTGCTTATTTGAATACGGGTAAATACACTGAAGCAATTGCTTCATTAGAGAAATTTAAGTCAGATGACGTAGTAATGAGTGTATTGGCTCAAGGAGCTATTGGCGATGCGTTTTCTCAAAAAAATCAACCCAAGGAGGCCTTGGAATTTTATGTAAAAGCGGCCAGATTAAATCCAAATGAGTTCACAACCCCACGTTTTTTATTGAAAGCAGGTCAAACAGCTTTAGCACTTGGAAACAAAGCTGAAGCTTTAACTTATTTCAATGAATTGAAAGAGAAGTATGAAAATACAGCTGAAGGTTCAACTGTTGACGGATACATCGGATTAGCACAATAAATTAGCCAAACTCAAGTAAATTGCTTCGGCTTTTCTTGTAAACTACATGTTTTATGGCTACAGCAAATAAAAATTTATCCAATTACGATAAAAACGCAATCCCAAACGCGAAGCATATTCGGTTTGGGATTGTTGTTTCAGAATGGAACGAAACTGTTACCGAGGGCTTATATCAAGGTGCCATAAATGCACTATTGGATTGCGGTGCGCAACCAAATAACCTTATTCGATGGAATGTGCCGGGTAGTTTTGAATTGGTGTATGGAGCCAAGAAAATGATCAGTACCCAAGCCGTTGATGTGGTTATTGTGATTGGCTGCGTGATTAAAGGTGAAACCATGCATTTTGAATTTGTTTGTGAGGGTGTCACGCAAGGAATAAAAGACCTTAATGTTCAGTATGATGTTCCAGTAATTTTTTGTGTATTGACCGATAATTCCCTGCAACAATCCATTGATCGAAGTGGTGGTGTTCATGGAAATAAGGGTACAGAAGCCGCCATTGCTGCTATAAAAATGGTAAGTTTAGGGCAGTAAGCGTTGTTAAACAGTACCAGTATCAATCCATAAACCCGCTTGATTTACGTGGGTTTTTTCGTTTTATTTCCATTTTTAAGCCAACATTATTTTATAAATTTGTGAACGTCGCAATCCAACGTTAAATTCCTTCTTATGCCAGGTATTATTCAACTTCTTCCCGATCATGTGGCCAACCAAATTGCGGCCGGTGAAGTGGTGCAGCGTCCTGCCTCGGTTGTAAAAGAGTTGATGGAAAATGCGGTGGATGCAAAAGCATCAGATATCAAATTAATCATCAAAGACGCCGGAAAAACTTTAGTTCAAGTTATTGATAATGGAGTAGGAATGAATCAAGATGATGCGATGCTCTGTTTTGAACGTCATGCCACTTCAAAAATTCGTCAAGCAGAAGATTTATTTTCATTACATACCAAAGGATTTCGAGGAGAAGCATTGGCCTCAATTGCCGCCATTGCCCATGTAGAGTTGAGAACCAAGCAGGATCAACAAGAATTGGGCATCTACATTAGCGTAGAAGGCAGCAGATTCATTGCGCAAGAAGCAGCCGTTTTGCCCAAAGGCACATCTTTTTCGGTTAAAAATCTATTTTACAATATTCCAGCCAGACGCAATTTTTTGAAGTCTGATACCGTGGAGTTCAAGCATGTTGTCGAGGAATTTCAGCGGATAGCCATGGCTCATCCCGCCATTCATTTTACCTTAATTCACAACGGCAGTGAGCTTTATAATTTACCCTCAACCAATTTACGTCAGCGCATCGTGGGTTTATTTTTGGGTAAAACCAACGAAAAGTTAGTACCCGTTCAAGAAGAAACCGATTTGGTTCAAATTCAGGGTTTTGTATCGAAGCCAGCGTTTGCTAAGAAAACCCGCGGGGAGCAGTTTTTTTTCGTAAATGATCGCTTCATCAAAAGTGGGTATTTGCATCACGCTGTTTTGGCTGCCTATGAGGGTTTGTTGCCTGATGGCGCCCAGCCCAGTTATTTTTTGTACTTGCAAGTGCCGCCTAGCAGCATTGACATCAACATTCATCCTACCAAAACCGAAATCAAATTTGATGATGAACAAGCCTTATATGCTATACTTCGTTCCACAATTAAACACAGTTTAGGTCAATTTAATGTAGCACCAGTGCTGGATTTTGAAAGAGATGCAAACCTCGACACCCCCTATCATTTTAAAGATAAATTGGCTGCTACTCCTACCATTCAATTGGATGGCAATTTTAATCCGTTTGAATTCCATTCGCCACGAACATCACGACCTTCACCTGCTAAACCAGATACCTCCAATTGGGAGAGTTTGTATGTAGGTCTTCAACAAGATACACAAGCTCTATACACTTCGGAAGGCCATCGATTTGAGAACGAAGAAATTTCAGCCCGCTTGTTTGAGGAGCCCAACGAAGAGACAAGCAGTTCAAGGCCCTATCAATTGCAACGCAAGTACATTGTAAGTCCAATTAAATCGGGAATAGTGATTATAGATCAACACCGGGCACACCAACGTATTTTATATGAACAACTACTAACCAATATGACGGTGAAACAAGCGCAAAGTCAGCCCTTGTTGTTTCCGTTGCGGCTTGCTTTTTCGGTTCATGAACTCCATTTGCTACATGAATTACTCCCGTCATTACAAGCCATTGGTTTTGTTTTTGGCGAAGGCAAACAAGACGAACTGGTACTTGATGCATTGCCTCCACAACTCAACCCATCAGAGGTAGAAGCTGTATTGGAGTCTATTTTGCATGATTTGTCTCATGGTATTCCAGCTAGTAGCTTTAGTACCAATGATTCTATTGCAAAATCCATTGCAAAGTCAATGGCTGTAAAAACCGGAAGTTACCTCACAGAACAAGAACAAGAGCATTTGGTCAATAGTTTGTTTGCCTGTAAAGATGCCGCGGTGTCTCCTTTTCAAAAACCTACTTTTACCACCATTAGCCTTGACGAAATAGATAAAAAATTTGCCCTATGATGCCCATAACCCCAACTGTAAAACAGCTGTTAATCGTTAACTTTTTATTTTTTATTGGCTCACAATTGCTTGGAGAGGTGGCCTACGAGTTTTTGTCATTGTATTATTTTGAGGCCAATACTTTTCAGTTTTGGCAACCGCTTACCCACATGTTCATGCATGCAGCGGTATATACAGGTGATTTTTCAAACATCATGCATATCGCGTTTAATATGTTTGCCTTGTATTCCTTTGGTAGTATTTTGGAACATTATTGGGGTGGAATGAAGTTTTTGTTTTTTTATATCTCTTGCGGACTGGGTGCCGCCATGTTACACAGTTTGGTCAATTATGTTCAAATTCATCACTTAGTAGACCAATTGGCTCATTTGCACCTTTCTTCAGCCGATCTTCAGGTTTTACTCAATACCAATTATGCCACAATTTTTGACGAAAATGGTCAGCTCATTTCTAGTCAAACGGCCTCTATTCTTGAAAAAGCCCGAGTTGCTCAACCCGATTTCAACACCTTGATGAAAGCAGTTCAATTGTATCAAACGCCTGCTGTTGGGGCTTCGGGAGCCATTTATGGTTTGTTGGTTGCTTTTGCGTTTATTGCGCCCAATGCAGAGTTAGGCCTCATGTTTATTCCAATTCCCATTAAAGCAAAGTATTTTGTGCCTGGTTTGTTGGCCATCGATTTGTTTATGGGAGTGAGTGGAGAGTCTATTTTTGGCGGCGCTTCGGGTATTGCTCACTTTGCTCACATTGGCGGCGCTTTAGTTGGTTTTTTAATGGTTTGGTATTGGAAGAAAAATGAATTTAATAGCCACCGCTGGCACTAAAATTTCCTGTGATGAAGTGGATAAATGATTTACAATTGGCCTACAAAACCGCAGGGATGGAACAAAAACTCATCTACTGGAATTGCGCTGCTTTTTTGATTTCATTGCCTTTTTGTTACCAGTTTAAATTGGGAATTTTTTATTTTCCAGACTGGCTTAAATTGCTACCGGATTTCCATTTTTTGCCTTATCAACCTTGGACTTTACTTAGCTATGGTTTTTTTCATGCCAGTTTTTTTCATTTGTTGTTCAACCTAATGGTGTTGAATTTTGCTGGTAAATTGTTCCAAACATTTTTTACCCAAAAGCAGTTGTTGGGTGTATATCTTTTGGGTTTGATAATAGCTGGCTTGGGTTTTGTATGTGCATTCAGTTTTTTTTCACTTGGCTTTAGTACAGGATTAGTAGGTGCTTCGGGTGCAATAATGGCTGTTTTAGTGGCTACCACAACCTACGCTCCACACATGTCCATCCGATTATTGATTTTTGGTACTGTTCAACTTTGGCAGTTTACATTGCTTATTCTTTTTATCGATTTACTTCAGCTTTTTACAGAGAATACGGGCGGACATATCGCCCATTTGTCGGGTGCTCTATTTGGTTTTGTTTACATCCAATTCTTGCGTGGTGGCATTGATTTGAGTACAATTGTTTCCCGTTTTTTTGATACTTTAGCCGAGCTAACAGGTAAAAAACAGAAATCAACTTTCAAGAAAGTGCATAGAAACTATCAAAAAACAAGTTCACTGCCCAAAGCTAAAGTGGTTATCAAAGACAAAACTCAACAGCAAATAGATGATATTTTAGATAAGATTAGCCAATCGGGTTATGACAGTCTTAGCTCTGATGAAAAAGATTTTTTATTTAAAGCCGGTAAATAACACACAGCCCTTTCGCACGCATGAAGAACCTTTCGGTGTTTAATAAATTAGTATTTATAGCCAACATAGTGCTCACTCTTTTAACAGGTGTGGCCTACAGTATGCCTTTTTTAGCACCCAAATTGTATCCTTTTGTTGCGGTTCTAACCTTGTTTATGCCTCTTTTTTTAATACTAAATGCGTTGTTTTTTGCGTATTGGTTGCTGCAACTCAAACGCCACATGATTCTTTCGGGTTTGGTGTTGCTTATAGGGATTACGTTTATTACTAAATTTTACAAGTTTTCAGAAACCAATTTGGCTCCTTCAGAGAATGATTTTGAAGTAATGAGTTACAATGTGCGTCTCTTTAATTTGTTTGATTGGCTTCCGGGCAAAGACATTCCAAACACCATTGTTCAGTTTATCAACGAACACAATCCCGATATTCTTTGTATTCAAGAATATTCAACTGCGGCTAAGGTTGATTTAAAGGTGTATCCGTACCACTATGTTTTTATGCAAGGCAAACAGATTAAAACCGGACAAGCTATTTTTTCAAAGTTTCCTATCATTGATCAAGGAAATCTTGAATTGCCAGCCCATTCAAATAACAATGTAATTTTTGCCGACATCAAACGGGGCAAAGAAATTTTCCGGGTGTACAATATGCATTTACAATCCATTAAAATTTCGCCCGATGTGAATGAATTGTCCGAGAACATTGAAGTGATCAACCAACAGCGATCGCAGCTCGTGTTTAATCGAATCAGTACTGCATTTCGTCAGCAGCAGCAGCAAGCCGAGATCATTCAGCAACATAAATTGGCCTGTGAATACCCTATTTTAGTATGTGGCGATATGAACAACAGTCCGTTTTCTTATGTGTATCGCAACATCAAAGGCAATTTACAAGATTGTTTTGAAGAGGCAGGACACGGATTTGGACAGACTTATAAATTCAAGTATTATCCGGCTCGTATCGATTATATTTTTGCCGACCCTCGACTAAAAGTAAAAAGCTTTCAGAGTTTTTCAAATTTTGTAAACTCCGATCATTTTCCAATACTCGCACGCGTTGCCTTTGATTAAAGCACTTGTTGCTTGAGGTATTCTTTGGCAAATCGGCCCTCGTTAAACAAAACATCCAGCACACTCAAATTCGATAAAAACCCATGCTTGTCTGCAAAAACTTGTGGATAAGGTTCAAATGTAGAGGTGTCTTTTTTGCCATTGGCCAGATGCCTGAAATCAAGTACATCTGTACGTTCGTGAACGTATTCTGTGGTTTTTTCAACCACAAAGGGCATACCCAAACAACCAAACACAATTTCCATTGCCCTGAAATTTAAATCGAGCAAGAAAGTAGGTTTTTCGTGAAAGATGGGCATTAACTGATCTTCAAAAAACTCAAAAAAAGGAGAAGTACGGTAGGCCGCTTCCAATGATTTAAAGTGCTGTTTTTGCCAATCAAAAGCCCATTCAATTTTGACATCTTTGGCAACTTGGTGGCGTTCTTTGCTGTGTTTTATAGGAATATTGAGCAATTGAATACCATTGGGACTGTAAATGTAGGTTCGGTTGCGGTTGGTTTGTTTCTGAAAGTGATCTTCTACTTCAAATAGAATGCCATCGGCTTGAGCGAGCGCCACAAAATGGCTAATTGACGGAAAATAAGTAGGAAGAAATAACGACTGCATACCCTATGTTAGCTGTTTTGTTTCTTTTTGTTGATAAAATAACTTATGCCAAAATAGGCTGCTAATCCCAACAAGAAAAACTTCAAATACGAAAAAGGTTCGCCCTCACCATTTACAGTAGTAAACACGCGTTCCCAACGTATTTTATTCAATCCACGGCCATTGGGATCCACACTTAACCAAATGAATACCGGTTTTCCAACGATATGATTTTCAGGTACAAATCCCCAATAACGACTGTCTTCAGAGTTGTGGCGATTGTCACCCATCATCCAATAGTAGTTTTGTTTGAAGGTATAGCTTGTGGCTACTTTGTTATTAATTTTAATTTCATTTCCATGCACCTCAAGTGTATTGCCTTCGTATTCTTTGATGATGCGCTCATAAAACGGCAAGGATTGAGCATTTAACGCTACTGTTTTTCCGACTTCAGGAATGTAGATTGGTCCAAAATTATCGCGGTTCCAAGTTGTGTTTTGAGGGAAAACCGATGAATCAGCTTCTTTCGAAATATTTTTAACAATAGAGACCACCACAGGATTATTCTTGAGACGAGCAGCAGAATCTGCAGTCAGAGCGGAAAATATGTAGGTGTTTGGTGTACGGTTGTCGATGTAGATCGGGTCGGTAATTTGCAATTCTTTTTGCAAATACGATTCGTCAAAACCTCCTCCATTGGTGGTTACTAAATACGAAAACTGAATGCGTGAACGTTCGGGCAACACCAGAGGTTTTTGATTGATGTACACTTGTCCGTCTTTGATTTCCATAGAATCACCCGGAATTCCTTGGCATCGTTTTACATAGTTTGATTTTTTGTCGATCGGTTTAAGTGCTTTGCGTTTTGATGTATCAAAGAATTTATACACTGTATCAACGGGCCAGTTAAACACAACGATGTCATTCCGCTCAATTTGTTGTAAACCAGGAAATCGAAAATAAGGGAGTTGTGGGTAGTTGGTGTATGATTTTTTGTGCATAAATGGAATACTATCATGTACCATTGGCATTGAAACGGCTGTAAGTGGTGTGCGGGCTCCGTAGTGAAATTTGCTCACAAAAAGAAAGTCACCAATTAGAAGCGATTTTTCAAGCGAAGCAGTAGGAATAGTAAATGGCTGCATGACATACGTGTGAACAATCGTGGCTACTACAATAGCAAACAATAACGAACTTACGGTGTCGGCAGTTTTATTTACAGGCACTAAACTGCGTTCGGGCAAGTGTTTTAGGGGTTGGGTATAGGCCAAATAGGCGCCATACAAGCCCAAACTTAGTACCGCTAATACCGTGTCTTTGGTTGAGTTGTATCCAAAACTACGGCAACTTTCTACCCAAATTACTGGAAACATAATCAGGTTAACGATGGGCACAAACAAAAGTATAGTCCACCAGCTTGGTCTATTCAGTATTTTCATAAACTGAATTGCATTGTAAACAGGAACAAATGCCTCCCAAGATTTTCGTCCAACGGCCACATACATTTTCCATGTGCCAATACCGTGAACAATTTGCAACAAAGCAAAAAACAGAATCCATTGAATGAGTGTCATATCGTTATGTATTTAAATTTATTTTTCAAATTGCAGCACATCTTTCATGCTGAATACCCCTTTTTTACCAATAATCCATTCGGCGGCAAGAACTGATCCCAAAGCAAATCCTTCGCGGCTGTGTGCTGTGTGTTTGATTTCAATTTGATCAACAGCAGAGTCATAAAAAACCGAATGTGTACCCGGAACGTTCTCGATGCGTTTGGCTGAAATGGCAATTTGGTTTTCATGAGCATCGCTCAAGGTCCAGCTGCTGTAGTTGGAATTGGCTATAATATCGTTGGCCAAGGAAATGGCTGTTCCGCTTGGCGCATCTAGTTTTTGGGTGTGGTGAATTTCTTCCATGCTTACCTTGTATTGTTCATGCGGCAGCATCAGTTGAGCCAATTTTCGATTAAGTTCAAAAAACAAATTGACTCCCAAACTAAAATTAGATCCGTACAAAAATGCAGCTTGTTTTTCTTGGCAAAGATCAACCACCTTATTGTAATCATCCAACCAGCCGGTTGTGCCACAAACCACAGGGACCAATCGGTCAAAACACGCACTGATGTTTTCTACTGCCGAAGTTGGTACGCTAAAATCAATGGCAACATCTGCCAATTCAAGTCCGTCAAAAGAGGTTGTGTTGTCTTTGCGTAACACAATTTGGTGCCCGCGTTGTTCAGCCACTTTCTCAATGACTTTCCCCATTTTTCCGTAACCCAAAAGCGCTATTTTCATTTAAATGTATAATTAAGTGCTACGCCCATGCTGGGTCTGTAGTTCAGTCCATTAGAATAAAGTTCGGGTTTAAAACTCAGGTTGTCATTTACATTAAATTGTCCCAAATGCGCGTCGACATTGGCATCAATAATGTTTAAAACATAAAATCCGATGGCACACAGCAACGACAAATCACGGTTGCGTTGGTAAAATTGCTGGGCTTGAATGAGTCGTGCATTGTCTAAGTAGTCGAATGCCTCGTTGGGAATACCGGCTAAACGATCTTTATAGGCATTTCGGTAGGTTTGGTATCGATTATTGTTTAGTGTATAATAATAAATACTAGCACCTATAGCACCATAAACCAGTGGGATTTTCCAGTATTTTTTGTTGTAGGCTTGTCCCAAACCAGGCAATACAGCCGAGTAAAAAGCGGCTTTGGCAGGAGCCAACGGATTGATTTCTCGATCGGGCAGGGTGTCTTTGGAACGCTCAATTTGCAGTGTTTCACCTTGTGCAAAACAAAAAGTGCCTTGCAATAAAAAGAAACCAAACACTATGTACCCAACCAAACGCACTAGCCTTGTATCAGTTTGAGAATGCGGTTAAAATCTTCTTCGGAATGAAATGGAATGTTGATTTTCCCTTTGCCATTTCCGCTTAGTTTCACTTCAACTTTGGTGCCAAAATAGGCGCCAAATGACTTGATGTGCGATTCTTCAATAGGGAAGGAGCTGGCTTTGGCTGGTTTTTTGGCAGCTGGTTTTAAACTGTCTTGGTACGCTTTTACCAGTGCTTCAGTTTCACGTACCGATAAATTTTGACTGACAATTTTTTGGTAAATATCAGTTTGAACCTCTAAGTTATCGATGTTTATGATTGCTCGGCCGTGACCCATACTGATAAAGCCATCGCGAATTCCGGTTTGGATTATCGGATCCAATTTTAATAAACGCAAATAGTTGGCAATGGTTGATCGTTTTTTACCCACGCGCTCACTCATTTGTTCTTGGGTGAGTTGAATTTCATCAATCAAACGTTGGTAAGACAAGGCAATTTCTATGGGATCTAAATCGTGGCGTTGAATGTTTTCAACCAAAGCCATGGTTAATGATTCTTGGTCGTTGGCAATGCGAATGTAGGCCGGAATGGTGGACAATCCAGCTGATTTGGAGGCGCGTAATCTTCGTTCTCCCGAGATCAATTGGTATTTGTTGAAATCGGTTTTACGTACTGTAATGGGTTGAATCACGCCCAATTCTCGAATAGAACCGGCTAATTCTTGTAGTGTTTCTTCGTTAAAATTGCTACGCGGTTGAAACGGATTGATCTCAATGGCCTCAATATCCAGTTCAATGATGTTGCCCACCACCTTATCGGCATTTTTATCGGCTACCGATTGGATGTTGTTATCTGGGTCTTTCAATAAGGCCGATAGACCTCTGCCCATGGCTTGTTTTTTTCCTGCTTGAGCCATACTTAAATGCTGTTTTTCTTGATGATTTCTTGGGCAAGGTGCAGGTAATTGGTTGCGCCTTTGCTGGTTGCGTCGTAGTTGATGATGCTTTCGCCATAACTTGGGGCTTCGCTCAATTTTACGGTGCGTTGAATGATGGTTTTAAACACCATGTCGTTGAAGTGCTTCTGAACTTCTTCGACCACTTGATTGGATAGGCGCAAACGCGAATCAAACATGGTGAGCAATAAACCTTCGATATCTAATTGGGGGTTGTGTATTTTTTGAACACTTTTAATGGTGTTGAGCAATTTGCCTAAACCTTCTAGTGCATAGTATTCGCATTGAATGGGAATTACCACCGAATCAGCGGCAGTTAAGGCATTGAGTGTAAGCAATCCCAACGAAGGCGCACAGTCAATGAGGATATAATCGTACTCGTCTTTGATGCTGGACAAGGCTTGCTTCAGCATGTACTCGCGGTTTTCTTTGTCAACCAACTCAATTTCAATGGCCACCAAATCAATGTGAGCGGCAATTACCGATACATTGGGTGCAGAGCATGGCAAAATGGCTTCGACAGGGCTATTGCTGTGTTCGAGTACTTGGTAGGTTCCAACAGTGATGTTTTCAACGTCAATACCCAAGCCCGAACTGGCATTGGCTTGCGGATCAGCATCAATGAGGAGTACTTTTTTTTCTAAAACACCCAGGGAAGCTGCTAAGTTTACTGATGTAGTTGTTTTGCCTACGCCGCCTTTTTGATTTGCTATGGCAATGATTTTACCCATTTATTTTTTGAAATTTGAGCCGTAAAAATACTATTTTTTATGGTTTACTCAAGGTTATTTTGTTAACAAAAGAGAACTATTTATAACCAATTCAGAATAAAATAAATGGGTAAATCTGCCTTTTACTTTTACTTGTTTTTGCGTTGATTTACGCGAACACCAGCTTCGTTGATGGACACCTCGGTTGAGGTGCTGTCTTCGTCCACATTTATTGAAATTCCACCATTTACATCGTTGTCATCGTTTTCTTCGGGTGGGCAATTGGTGCATGCCACTTTTTGGCTGTCAACGCGATACAAATAATCGGATGAACTGTAATGCAAATTAAAAAAACTATTGTCCGAATCATCAAATTGTTGTACCGAACTGTCGGTTTTAAAATGCAAGCCTTCAGGCACATATAAATTAATTATCACCTCTTGATTGCGGAATTTATTTTTCACATCGGTCAATAAAAAGTCATTCAATACCAGGTTGTTGTTTGAAAAACTATAGCTGTAATTTATATTCTCGGCCGAGTTTCGCGCTTCCGTTGCTTTTTTACCTCGGGCTTTGCGCACGATTTCCAAATAGGTTGTGCTATCTGCCGATTTGTATACGTTAAAGCGAATGTTATTCGAGTAAATCACCGAATGATTTTGTGCGTCTTGTGTTACCAAAAAAGCATCTTCGCCTTCTTCTGATCCAAAACTTTCGTCGTGTTGGAAACTGATGTTTAGAGTGTCTTTAGCTGTAACAGGCAAAGCATCTTTTTGGATTGATTTTCCTGCCAATTTGTATTCAGACACCTGACTAACTCCCACATAGCTTAATGCAATAAAGGAGAGAATACATAGCGTAAGAAGTGTGTATTTGGCAGGTTTCCCGATGGAATTGCTGCGAGGGGTGATTAATTTAAAGCCCAATAGCGTTACAAAAAAGGCTGGAATTCCAAGGGCAAACCAAGTGAGTAGTCCAAAAATCCAAGCCGGGTATTCGGCCAAGTTACCAGCCAATATGTAATTGGTCCATGGGAATTCGGTAAAGCTAGTACTGCTGAAGGTAAAACTCACAAAGGTAATTCCAACCAAACACAATACACTGAATACAACGAGAACAATACCTACTATTTTGCCAAACAATTTGATGACGTTGTGGATTACTTCACTCAATGTTAAGCCCACCTTACTGGCATTTGATTTTAATTGGTTGCCCAACGAATCGTAGTCTTTGTTTTTGATTTTATCGGACACATTGTTAAATTCTTCGCGCACCTTTTTCTCGATTGAGGAAATGTTAACCGGCTCGCCTTTCATTTCTAATTTTTCAGACGTTGTTTTGGCTTCTGGAATCACGATCCAAAGGATGATGTAGGTTAAAAATCCAAATCCGTAAAACAACAAGGCCACGAGTAAAATCAATCGCAAATACACGCGCTCAATCCCAAAATAATACCCTAAGCCAGAAAGTACGCCGCCAATCATAGCGTCGTCTTTGTCGCGGTAAAGTTTTTTGGTTTTGGTTTTGGCAGATGAATTTCCATTTTCTGTTTTTGGTTGATCAGCATCGTTGGTGTCGCCTTCAATACGGTAATCTTCGGGTTGGCCCATTACGGCAATTACTTCGTCCAGTTCAGACATGACAATTACTTGTTTTTCGCTGCTGTGTTTGGCTGAAATCAGTTCGGCAATACGCAACTCAATGTCTTTGATAATTTCGTCTTGACCCGCTGTGTTGTTGAGCGAACGTTTTATGGCATCCAAATAGTTGGATAATTTCAAGAAGGCTTCTTCGTCTATGTGGAATACAATTCCTCCTAAGTTGATGTTTACAGTTTTATTCATGACAGTTAGTTTTGGTTTGTGATTAGTGCCACGGCATCGGATAATTCTTTCCAGGTGTCGTTGAGCTCGTGCAAAAAGGTTTGGCCGTCTTCAGTTAAGCCATAATATTTTCTTGGCGGCCCCGAAGTTGATTCTTCCCAACGGTAGTTTAATAAACCGTCATTTTTGAGTCGAGTGAGCAGCGGATAAACCGTGCCTTCTACAACCAGTAATTTGGCGTTTTTGAGCGTGTCTAAAATTTCTGAAGTATAGGCATCTTTCTCTTTTAAGACCGAGAGGATGCAAAACTCCAACACGCCTTTTCGCATTTGTGCTTTGGTGTTTTCAATATTCATAGTGGTATACTTAGTAATTTCTTATGCAAATATATGTACATTCTAAAGTAATATGCAAAACATAGTACTAATATTTTTTGAAAATTTAACATTTAGCTCCTCTTTATTGATTTCCTAGTATAATTTGTAAATATTTTGTTTAACTAAAACGTATTTACGATTAAACAAAAAGCCTATATTTGCCAAAAAAAATTATGGTTGTTTTAGTTACAGGCGCTACAGGATTAATTGGAAAAGCAGTGGTTGAGCAATTGTTGCAAAAGAATCACGAGGTACATTACCTTACTACGTCTTCAAAAAAAATACAAAATACGCCCAACTTCAAAGGTTTTTTGTGGAATCCAGCCAAGCACCAACTCGATTCAGCCGCACTTGAAAATGTAGAAGTAATTATTCATTTGGCTGGAGCTACAATCGCCAAACGTTGGACCGCCAAATATAAAAACGAAATTCTAAGCAGCCGCATCGATACGGCCCAAACGTTATACAAAGCCCTACAAGGCAGCTCGCATTCGGTACGGCAAATAATCGCCGCTTCTGGAACGGCCATATATCCCAATGCAACACAAGAATTGTATACCGAAAATTCAACCGAGCATTCGACTGGCTTTTTGGCTGAAGTTGTGGTGCAGTGGGAAAAACAAACTTCGTTGTTTAACTCTTTGGGAATAAAGGTCTGTCAATTGCGCACGGCCGTTGTATTTGCTGCACAGGGCGGAGCCCTTCCGCAAATGGCAGCACCCATTAAATTTGGCATTGGTTCAATTATGGGTACTGGCACTCAAATGCAGTCTTGGATTCATTTGCAAGATGTGGTTGGAATGTATGTGTATGCCATGGAAAACCAATGGGAAGGCGTATACAATGCCGTTGCTCCCGAATCCATTAGCAACCGAAAACAAACCCACTTAATGGCCAAAATACTCAATCGACCTCTGTGGTTGCCGGCCACGCCGCAATGGGTGATGCAATTTGTTTTGGGCGAAATGCATCAATTGTTGTTTACCGACACCCAAATTAGCTGCCAAAAAGCGATTGATGCTGGCTATGTTTTCCAATTTCCCACCGCTAATTTAGCGCTGCGCAATTGCTTGCTTTAAATCAGTTTATTTCAAAACGACCAACCTACAATCTGCCAATTCACTTAAAAATAAAAGGTGACAATTTGACATTTTTTAAGAATTGGCAATACTTTTGCAATTCACTTGCAAAAAATAATGTTTATCAATCGAATAAAAGATACGTTCAAGATGACTACGGAGAAAAAAGAACAGGATGAAGTGGTAGATCCAATACACACCGAACAAACCCAAGAGGAAGGAATCGCAGCGGCAGATGCCCTTTCGCCTGAACAACAATTGCAAGAAGATTTAGCTAGCGAAAAAGACAAGCATTTGCGCTTGTTTGCCGAGTTTGAAAACTTTAAACGCCGCAATGCCAAAGAACGCATCGAATTATTTAAAACGGCCAATCAAGATGTATTGCAATCCTTATTGCCTGTGCTGGATGATTTTGATCGCGCATTGGTGGAGATCAAAAAATCAGATGACGATGTGTTGTTAAAAGGGGTTGAGCTCATTCACGAAAAATTAAAATCAACCTTGGTTTCCAAAGGATTAGAAGAAGTAGCCATTAAAACCGGTGATATTTTTGATGCCGATTATGCCGAAGCCATTACCCAAATACCCGCGCCATCTCCCAACTTAAAAGGCAAAGTGGTAGACGTAATTGAAAAAGGATACAAACTGGGCGACAAAATTATTCGTTTCCCTAAAGTGGTTATTGGCCATTAAAATATACAACCATGAAAAAGGATTTCTACGAAATTTTAGGAATTACCAAATCAGCTTCGGAGGCCGAAATTAAAAAGGCCTACCGAAAAAAAGCGATTGAATTCCATCCCGATAAAAACCCCGGAAACAAAGAAGCCGAAGAAAAATTTAAATTGGCGGCAGAGGCCTATGAGGTGCTCAGCGATCCCAATAAAAAAGCCAAATACGATCAATTTGGACACCAAGCCTTTGAAGGTGGCGGCGGCGGATATGGCGGCGGTGGCATGAATATGGATGACATTTTCAGCCAATTTGGCGACATTTTTGGTGGCGGCGGATTTGGTGGTTTCGGCGGATTTGGCGGTGGCGGAGGCCAACGTCGGGTGAAGGGTAGTAATTTGCGCATCAAAGTAAAATTGACGCTAGAAGAAATTGCCAACGGCGTAGAGAAAAAAGTAAAAGTAAAACGCAAAATTCAAGCGGCTGGGGTAAGTTATAAAACCTGTGGAACGTGTAATGG
>VEQT01000079.1 GCA_018883065.1 Flavobacterium sp. | reverse complement strand
ACCATGAATGGTGCCGTGTTGCCCATTATGGCCTTTTATATTGTAGCAGCCGAAGAACAAGGTGTATCGCCTGCACAACTTTCGGGTACCATTCAAAATGATATTTTGAAAGAGTTCATGGTGCGTAACACCTATATTTATCCGCCCGCTCCATCAATGAAAATAATTGCTTCGATTTTTGAATTCAGCAGTAAACACATGCCCAAATTTAATTCAATTTCCATTTCGGGCTACCACATGCAAGAAGCGGGAGCTACCGCCGATATTGAATTGGCTTATACCTTAGCCGACGGATTAGAATACATCCGAACGGGTTTGGCAACGGGCATGAACATTGATGATTTTGCCCCAAGACTTTCTTTTTTCTGGGCTATTGGCATGAATCACTTTATGGAAATTGCCAAGTTGCGTGCCGGACGCATGTTGTGGGCCAAGCTGGTTAAACAATTTGAACCCAAAGACGACAAATCTTTAGCACTTCGTACACACTGCCAAACGTCGGGCTGGAGCCTCACCGAACAAGATCCGTTTAACAATGTAGCGCGAACGTGTATTGAAGCAGCTGCAGCGGCCTTTGGCGGAACACAATCGTTGCATACCAATGCCTTGGACGAAGCCATTGCTCTACCCACCGATTTTTCAGCACGAATTGCCCGCAACACCCAAATATACTTACAGGAAGAAACGCACATTACCCATACGGTTGATCCATGGGGTGGTAGTTATTACATTGAAAAACTCACCGATGAAATTGCCCATAAAGCATGGACTTTGATTGAAGAAGTTGAAGCCATGGGAGGGATGACCAAAGCCATTGAGGCTGGTATACCTAAACTGCGTATTGAGGAAGCTGCAGCACGCAAACAAGCGCGAATAGACAGTGGACAAGACCTGATAATTGGAGTGAATAAATACCGCTTAGCACAAGAAGATCCCTTGCACATTTTGGATGTGGACAACCAAAAAGTACGTGCGCAACAGTTGGAACAATTGGCTGAATTAAAAGCAAACCGAAACGAACAACAGGTAATCAATTGTTTGCAAAATCTAACCGAATGTGCACAGACCGAAAAAGGGAATTTATTAGAATTTGCGATTGAGGCAGCTCGAGCACGTGCTACTCTTGGAGAAATTAGTGATGCACTCGAAAAAGTATATGGTCGATATAAAGCACAAATAAAATCATTTAGTGGCGTGTATAGTAAAGAAATTAAAAACGATGCCAGTTTTGAGAAAGCCAAACAACTGGCCGATGCCTTTGCTGTTCAAGAGGGACGGCGTCCGCGCATCATGATTGCCAAAATGGGACAAGACGGACACGACCGTGGAGCCAAAGTTGTGGCAACAGGCTATGCCGATGTTGGATTTGACGTAGACATTGGTCCTTTATTTCAAACTCCTGCCGAAGCAGCCAAACAAGCCGTAGAAAATGACGTGCACATTTTGGGTGTTTCCTCTTTGGCAGCCGGACATAAAACCTTAGTTCCGCAAGTAATTGAAGAACTAAAACGATATGGCCGACAGGATATTATGGTTATTGTGGGTGGGGTTATTCCAGCGCAAGATTATCAGTTTTTGTTTGATTCAGGTGCCGTTGCAATATTTGGTCCAGGCACCAAAATTAGCGAAGCTGCTATTTCTATTTTGGAAATTCTAATGAGTGAATAATACCCAAATTTAGTTCGAAATAATAGTCGAAATAGTCCTTATTTTTTTAGAAAGGAATTATATTTGCATCCGATTAATCGGGATGTAGCGCAGCCAGGTAGCGTACTAGCATGGGGTGCTAGGGGTCGCTGGTTCGAATCCAGTCATCCCGACCAAAAACCTTTCAGCGAAGCTGGAAGGTTTTTTTACACCCAAACCCCAAGCTCGCTTGGCAGGTTTGGGTGTAAAAAAACCTTCTCATTTTTGGAGAAAAAATGGAAAGGTTTTTGAGCAACAACCCCACTTCAGGATCACGCAGTAATCCTGTGCTCGCTTGTCCGGTTTGGGTATAAAAAAACGGTCTCATTTTTTGAAAAAAAAGGAAAGGTTTTTGAGTAACATCCCCTCTTCAGGATCACGGAGTAATCCTGTGCTAAATCTTTTACAACTTTCGAATTTTGTCAAAGACGAAATTCGCACTTATGGATAGTCTTTAGGCTAGCTACAATGTTTCAGTTTCTTGCAAATTAGCTAAGGTGTTATGAAAATATAAGTAATCTGCCATCAGTTATTAGCTTTTTCTGAAATCAAATTCAATTATAAAAACAATCTACACGTCTTCGCGCCTTTGCGAGAAATCAAAAATCAAAAATCAAAAATCAAAAATTTCAAATCCCAAATCGTTAATCAAATTGTTCATAACTCGCATTTCTACTTTTAACCCGAATGACTTACCTTTGGGCCTCTTATAAAATTATGATTATGTCAGCGATTGAAAATGTAAAATGTTTAATAATTGGTTCAGGGCCTGCAGGCTATACAGCAGCTATATATGCGGCTCGCGCCAATATGAATCCGGTATTGTACCAAGGAACTCAACCAGGAGGTCAATTGACTACCACCAACGAAGTTGAAAATTTCCCGGGTTATGTAGATGGAGTTACGGGTCCAGAAATGATGGTGCAGTTGCAACAACAAGCCCAACGTTTTGGTACCGATGTGCGCGATGGTTGGGTAACCAAAGTAGATTTTTCGGGTCCTGTACACAAAGTATGGGTCAACGATACCAAAGAAATTCACTGCCAAACGGTAATTATTTCTACAGGGGCATCGGCCAAGTATTTGGGCTTGCCTTCTGAGCAACATTATTTACAATTGGGTGGAGGCGTTTCGGCCTGCGCGGTTTGCGACGGATTTTTCTACCGAAACCAAGAAGTGGTTATTGTAGGAGCCGGAGATTCAGCCTGTGAAGAAGCACACTATTTATCCAAAATGTGTAAAAAAGTAACCATGTTGGTGCGTAGCGAACAATTTAGAGCTTCTAAAATTATGGAAGCCCGTGTACGCAAAACCGAAAACATCGAAATCATCATGCACACCGATACGGTAGAAGTGTTGGGCGATGGGCAAGTGGTTACCGGAGTAAAAGCACACAACAAAACCTCGGGTGAAACCTTCGATATTCCAGCGACAGGATTTTTTGTAGCCATTGGACATACGCCAAATACCGCTTTGTTTAAAGAGTATATTGCGTTGGATGAAACTGGCTATATTAAAAACGTACCCGGTTCGTCAAAAACAAATGTAACAGGTGTATTTGTGGCAGGAGATGCAGCCGATCACGTCTATCGCCAGGCCATTACAGCAGCAGGGACGGGTTGTATGGCTGCCTTGGATGCAGAGCGTTACTTGGCTACATTAGAATAAGATTTTCAATAATGCAATAAAAAAGGGTTGTCTTTTCAGGCAACCCTTTTTGTTTTATTTGGTTGGTTTCTTGTAGAGAATGGCATTGTCTACAAAACGTTTCATGTCAATTTTTTGATCGCCATACAGTTGAATTTCAGCCTTACCCGAAGCATCAATACGTAAAGTAGAAGTAACATTGATGTTGCTGTTTGTATAGGCTTCCATGGTTAATTCGGCATTTTTTACGGCGCAATTTTTTCCGTTATAGGTCGAGTTGTTGTCCAAGCGCAATTTCATGTCGTTGATGTCGCCTTCAATATCGGCAATAGCCCGTTGGTATAAATCGCAGTTTAAAGTGAGCGAAGCAATTAAGGCTTTCATTTTGGCATTTTTGCTCAACTCGATTTTGGTTTTTTCGGCTTTGATGTTCCATTCGCCTTTGGATTTGTCATTGGCCATTACCGTTACATTTTTGGAATTCAAATAGGCAAATACCTTCGAGTTGTCAAAACTCTTAAACACAATCGAGTCCAATTGCACCGGAGCAAGCGCCATAATTGAGGCGTCTCCTTTTGAAATCACGGTATTAAAGTTGGGGGTGTAACTGATGCGGATACTCAATTTTTTGGCGCCCGTAATGGTTTTGTTGGTGCCAATGGTCAAATTGCTTCCAGTAACTTTCAAATCAATGGCGTCGTGCAGATTGTCGTCGGCTTCAATTTCTACGCCGTTTTTGTCGCCTTTTATCAAATAAATTTCGAGGTTTTCGCCCACTTCTATCGATTGGAATTCGCCCACCTCTTTTTGTGTGATGGTCACAATTTTTGATCCTTTAATTTTTGCTTTTTCTTGCGCAGTTGCCGATACGTGAAGTCCTAGTAGTGCAATAAGTATAATGTAGTTTTTCATAGGTGAATGTATTCAAACGGCTAAAGTAATAAATCCTCTGCAATCGGCCTTTACCTTGCCCCAATTATCAAGGTTAATTGTTCTTTTTGGCTTTGATAAGGGCTTCTAGCATATCCCACATTTCGTCAGGAATCGCCTCGAGCATATTGAATTGTCCGGCGCCTTTGAGCCATTCGCCGCCATCAATCACAACTACTTCACCATTGATATAAGCCGAAAAATCAGAAACCAAATAGGCTGCCAAGTTGGCCAATTCTTGGTGATCGCCGATGCGTCTTACGGGTACTTTTTTGGTTACATCAAATCGTTCTTTTAAATCACCGGGCAACAAGCGGTCCATCGCGCCTTCGGTAGGGAAGGGACCTGGCGCAATCGCGTTGGTGCGGATACCGTATTTAGCCCATTCTACTGCCAAACTTTTGGTCATGGCCAATACGCCTGCTTTGGCTGTCGCACTGGGTACCACATATGC
>VEQT01000006.1 GCA_018883065.1 Flavobacterium sp. | reverse complement strand
GAAGAAGACAGTGATGCCTTCGAGAAAACTGCCGCAGCTGCTCAGGCGCAACACGAAGAAGACACAACAGAATCTATAGTTGAAGAGGAAATTGCCCATGAAACAGTAGCTGATGAACGTCACGAATTAAGTTTTGAAGCCGTTGATCCAACGCCTGCTGCACCTCAAATATCCTTTGAAGATTTATTGGGCGCCAATTATGCCGAACCCGAATTTGTGAAATCAACTCCTGAAACAGCAATTCCCGAAGCTGAATCTGTTCAAGAAGAAATTGTAGAGGAAGTTGAAACGGCATTGGAAACGCCATTCTTTTCTTTGGACGAAGAACCCGAATTGGTGTTGGATTTACCTTCAGTAGCAGATGAGTCTGAAGCAGAAACGATTGCCCCACTTTTTACATTGGCCACAGAAGAAGTAATAGCTGAAACAAAAGTAGCCGATACGCCAACAAAAGGGTTTGTTATTGGGCTTAACGACCGAGTGGGTTTCATTCACCAATTGTTTGACGGCAGCCCAGAAGATTACAACCGCGTACTTTCGCAACTCATGACGTATCATACTTTTGAAGAAGCCGAAGAATTTATTCGTAGTATGGTAAAACCCGATTACAACAATTGGGAAGGTAAATCTGAATACGAAGAGCGATTCATGGATGTTGTGGCACGTAAATTTCAATAACGTTTAGCGTTCATGTCAAAATTATATATCGTTCCTACACCCATTGGCAACCTCGAAGACATGACGTTTCGGGCCATCCGCGTGCTCAAGGAAGTCGATTTAATTTTAGCCGAAGACACCCGCACCAGTGGAAAATTGTTGAAGCATTTTGAGATCGGCACGCACATGCACAGCCACCACATGCACAACGAACACAAAACCATCGAAAACTGCTTGAACCGATTGAAAGCCGGCGAAACCATTGCCTTAATCTCCGATGCCGGTACACCCGCTATTTCAGATCCGGGATTTTTACTCACTAGAGCTTGTATCGAAAACCAAATTCCAGTAGAATGTTTGCCCGGCGCTACGGCCTTTGTACCTGCTTTGGTGAACAGCGGTTTGCCCAATGATAAATTTGTGTTTGAAGGATTTTTACCTGAAAAAAAGGGAAGACAAACGCGTTTTTTGCAATTGGCCGACGAAACCCGAACCATGATTTTTTATGTTTCTCCGCACAAATTAGTCAAAACTTTAGCCGAATTTGTTCAGTATTTTGGAGCCGATCGACCGCTGAGTGTGGCCCGCGAATTGTCTAAACTCCATGAAGAAAATGTACGCGGAACAGCTGCTCAGGTCCTGCAGCATTTTGAAGCGAAACCACCCAAAGGAGAAATTGTGGTGGTGGTGGGTGGAAAACCCCAAACCAAAGAAGCCAAAAAATCAGCTGAATCTTAGTCTACATTCAAATCGACAAACGCAAACGAATTACCACTAAACAAGCCTTTATCCGATAGTTTTAAATCGGGAATAACCAACAAAGCCATAAACGAAAGTGTCATATAGGGTGCTTTTAACGTACTTCCCAAGCTCTTGGCTAGCGCATCGAGTTCCTGGTATTTGGCCGCAACTTCCACGCCATTTTGGTTACTCATGATACCGGCTATGGGCAAGGGCAATATCAATTCTTGTTCGGCCGAAACGGCACACAATCCGCCTTGTTGGGTAATGAGTAAATTCACCGCTCTACACAACTCTTCGTCAGTTACGCCCACCGCAACAATATTGTGGCAATCGTGGGCCACCGAGCTGGCAATTGCGCCCGATTGTAAGCCAAAATTTTTGATAAATGCCACCGCTACAGGTGCCTCTTGATAGCGATTTACTACCGCTAGTTTAAGGATATCTTTTTTTGGATCAGCACAAAGTTCACCCGCTTTTACCGTGGCAGGCACATGCAATTCGTTGGTGATTAATTGCCCTTCGAGTGCCTCAATAACCCGAATAGTTTTGGCCGAACTTTTCACCACAAAATCAGCGGGGGTTTTGGCTTGGCAGTTGAAATTATTGGGCGTATCAAATGCAATTTTGGGCAGTTTAGCTTGCCCGTTTTGTGCTGCGATTTTGCCATTGATATAGGTTGCTTTTACCTTGAATTGAACCAAATCTTCTACCACGATAAAATCGGCAGGATCGTTGATTTGCAAGGTGCCCACATCCATTTTGTAATGTGTCACCGGATTCAGACAAGCCATTTGCAACACCTTAAATACATCTACTCCTTTAGCAACCGCACGTGCGCACAAATCGTTGATGTGTCCCAAAAGTAAATCGTCGGGATGTTTGTCATCTGAGCAAAATAGCATTTTTTCAAAGTGTTCATGGGCCAAATCAATCAAGGCCTCAAAATTTTTGGCGGCGCTGCCTTCACGAATAATCACTTTCATACCTAGTTGTAATTTCTCTAGTGCTTCTTCATAGGTAAAACATTCGTGGTCGGTACTGATTCCTGCTTGAACATATTTTTTAATGGCTTCTCCGCGCAAGCCAGGCGCATGACCATCAAGGGGTTTGCCCGAAAGTTTAGCCCAATGTAATTTTTGCATTACTTCGGAATCGTCGTACAATACGCCTGGGTAATTCATCATTTCGGCCAAATAATAAATGTCGGGAGAGTCCATTAATTCTCGTATAGCTTCCGCATTGATTTCGGCACCAGCCGTTTCAAATCCGGTTGCCGGCACACAAGAAGGCGCACCAAAGTGAAATTTCAAGGGGCTTTGCTTTCCATTTTCAATCATGAAGTTTACTCCTGCTACGCCCAACACATTGGCAATTTCGTGCGGATCGGATATGGTTCCTACGGTGCCGTGCACTACTGCCAGCTGGGCAAATTCGCTAGGCACCAACAATGAACTTTCGATGTGAATGTGGGCATCGATAAAACCCGGAAGAATATATTGGGTTTCCTGATGATCAGCGGCTTCAATCGATTCAATTTTTCCGTCGGTTACAGTAACGATACCCGAGAAAACGCGTCGATTGCGAATGTCTACAATTTGTCCAAAGATTTGCATAGGTGGGAGCGGGAACCCTTATTGGTTTGCCAAAAACAAAAATAGGAAAAAGTAAAGCGCGGTGTTTTTTTATTAAATTTGAGCATCAAAAAATAAATTTATACACCAAACAACTTTCGTATGCGCTGGACTTTTAAACCACAACCCGACCCGCTTCTCGTTGAAGCCCTTCAAGAATCCTTACAAATTGATGCCCTCACCGCCACCTTATTGGTGCAACGCGGCATCACCACTTTTGACCAAGCCCGTCAATTTTTTAGGCCTTCGATTGCCGATTTACACGATCCGTTTTTGATGAAAGACATGGATTTAGCTGTAAATCGGATTGAATTAGCTTTGGCCAAGCAAGAAAAAATCTTGGTATTTGGCGACTATGACGTAGACGGTACCACGGCAGTTTCTTTGGTCTCGGCCTACTTAAAAACCCGAACTACACAAGTAGCTACCTATATTCCGGATCGCTATATTGAAGGCTACGGCGTTTCGTTTCAAGGCATTGATTTTGCAGCTGATAATGAATTTACCTTGATCATCGCCCTAGATTGTGGCATCAAATCGATTGACCATGTGAAATATGCCCAGGAACGTGGCATTGATTTTATTATTTGCGATCACCACCGTCCGGGAGAAATATTACCTAAAGCGGTCGCGGTTTTAGACCCTAAACGTGCCGATTGTTCCTATCCCTACGACGAACTTTGCGGGTGCGGCATTGGGTTTAAACTCATTCAAGCTTTGGCTCAAAACCAAAACCAGGAAGTAGAAGAATTACTACCCTATTTGGATTTAGTGGCTACGGCTATTGCCGCCGATATTGTACCCATGACCGGTGAAAATCGGGCGCTGGCTTTTTTGGGATTGCACGTTATGAATAGCAATCCAAGACCTGGAATTCGCGCCTTATTGCAACACGTAAAAAACAAAATCCTTACCATAAGCGATGTGGTTTTCACCTTGGCTCCGCGCATCAATGCAGCCGGGCGCATCAAACACGGCAATTATGCGGTGGCTTTACTCAGTGAATTTGATACTGAACAAGCCCAACAATTTGCAGCCGAAATCGAGCAATTCAATGCCGACAGAAAAGTATTGGATCAGTCCATTACGCAAGAAGCTTTGGTGCAAATTGTACAAAATCAAGAAGAAAATGCCTCAACTACAGTGGTGTTTCAAGAAAATTGGCACAAAGGCGTAATCGGTATTGTGGCCTCTCGACTCATCGAAACCTACCATCGTCCTACTTTGGTTTTCACCAAAAGCGGCGAATATTATGCAGCTTCGGCTCGCTCCGTTCCGGGCTTTGATGTGTATGAAGCGCTCGAGGCTTGTGCCGAACATTTGGTGCAATTTGGTGGACATAAATATGCCGCCGGACTGAGTCTAAAACCAGAAAAGTATATAGCATTTAAGCTAGCCTTTGAAAACGTGGTGCAATCTACCTTGCCAACCGAAATGGAAACCCCCGAAATTGAAATTGATGCTGAGATTGAATTGGCACAAATTACCCCCAAATTGATGCGTATTTTAAAACAGTTTGAACCGTTTGGCCCTCAAAACTTGGCCCCCATTTTTCTAAGTAGGGACATGCGTGATACCGGCTTTGCCAAAAAAATAGGTGCTACCGAAACACACCTCAAACTACAAGTGGTGCAAGGAAATTCAGAGCGTTTTGGTGCAATAGGTTTTGGTTTAGCCGATAAACTTACACTGGTGAGTCAACGAAAATCATTTGACGCGGTTTATTGTTTAGAAGAAAATGAGTGGAACAGCACGGTGAGCATTCAACTGCGTGTAAAAGATATACAATCATGAAAGTGAGTCCAGTAAATGATCCCTATGCGGCGCTGCGCAATACCCAGTTTCAGTATTTTTTGACGCTGCGATTTTTTATGGTATTTGCTTGGTCCATGCAATTTATTGTGATTGAATGGCAAGTGTATAGCCTTACCAAAGATCCGTTGTCACTTGGATTGATTGGACTCATGGAAGTGATTCCAGCTATTGGTATGGCTTTGTTTGCTGGTCATATAGTCGATCAAAACGAAAAGAAAAGCATTTTATATCGATGTATTCTTGGGTTTTCAGCAATTACACTGGCCCTCTTTTTACTCACTTGGGAAATTGTAGCCCAACAGCTATCGGCGCGTACTATTTTGTATGGGTTTTATGCCTTGGTTTTTGTGGGCGGTATTGTTCGGGCTTTTATTGGCCCTTCTTTGTTTTCGTTTTTGGGATCAATTGTACCCAAAAACCTATACAGTAACGCGGCTACCTGGAGCAGTTCGGTGTGGCAAATGGCTTTCTTTTTGGGCTCGGCTGTAGCTGGAATAGTTATCAATTGGATTGGAGTAAACGGCTCAATGATTTTTATTTTTTCTTGCTCGGTTATGGCATTGTGGGCATTGTCAAAAATTCCAAAACAACCGGTTTTGAATGCCAAAATTGGCGAACCTATTTTTCAGAGTTTACGTGAAGGTCTCTTGTTTGTGTTTCAAAACAAGACCATCTTGGGTGCGTTGTCTTTGGATATGGTTGCGGTATTGTTTGGCGGCGCTGTTTCGCTTTTACCCATTTTTGCACAAGATATTTTACAAGTGGGGCCAACTGGTTTTGGGATGCTGCGTGCTGCTCCGGCTGTGGGCGCATTTGTAACCATGTTGATTGCCGCTTATATTCCACTCAATCGAAAGGCAGGTATGAAATTGTTGGGCGCCATTTTTGCTTTTGGCTTGTGTATTATTGTTTTTGGCCTCTCTACAATTTTTTGGGTTTCGGTCGTTGCCTTGTTTTTGAGTGGCGCCTTTGACGGCATTTCGGTCGTATTGCGCCACACCATTTTGCAGTTGCATACACCCGATTCAATGCGCGGACGTGTTTCGGCAGTGAATTCTATTTTTGTGGGGTCGTCTAATGAATTGGGCGCCTTTGAAAGTGGCTTTACTGCTAGATTAATGGGCACCGTGCCAGCCGTTGTTTTTGGCGGATGCATGACGCTGCTTATTGTGGGAGGAACAGCTATTTTTTCACCTAGCTTCCGCAGCTTGGATTTAGAAAAAGAGGCAGCCGAAAATTAGTCGAATTTTTTGAGCTCAAACTGTTGGCCATCAAATACGCCATAGGTAAAATAGCCAATCCAGTCGCCCAAGTTGATGTAATTTGAATTGGGTCCCACTTCAATATTCATGGGCAAATGCCGGTGTCCAAACACCAAGTAGTTGTAGTGTTTGCGCTGTAGTTTTCGTTTGGCATATTGCACCAGCCATTCGTTGTCTTCGCCTAAAAATTTTACGTCGGCTTCGCCTGAAATTAATTTGTTTTTTACAGACAAATAGTGTGCTAATGATACGCCAATGTCGGGATGTAACCAGCGAAAAATCCATTTAGAAATGGGGTGAATGAACACCTTTTTCATTCGTTTGTAGCCTTTGTCACCTGGGCCTTTTCCGTCGCCATGGCCTATTAAAAACGTATGATCAAAAAAGGTAAATTCACGGTTGTTGTGGTATACGGGAATTTGGAGTTCGGTTTCAAAATAATCATTCATCCATAAATCGTGGTTGCCCACAAAAAAGTAAATCGGAATGCCTTGATCACGCAATTCGGCTAATTTGCCCAACACCCGAATAAAGCCTTTGGGCACTACTTTTTTGTATTCAAACCAAAAATCAAATAAATCACCCAGTAAGAAAATGGCCTCGGCATCGCTCTTAATTTGATCCAACCATTGTACAAATTTTTGTTCGCGTGGAAAACTCAATGCTGCAGTGGGCGCACCAAAATGTTGGTCGGAAGCAAAGTATATTTTTTTGGAAGGAGCAGATGACATAGCAAATCTAGTGGTTGTCACTCGCATACCATTCGGCAAACGAAGAATCGGTTTCTTGTAGTTTTAGGGAATGCAATTGAATGCTTTCGGGTAGTCGATTTTTGATTTTTTTAGCAAAATCAATAACCATATTTTCACTGGTGGGCTGGTAATCAACCAAAATAACATGGTGTCCACGATCGCTTAGTTCCTTGGCCAATGAAACGTGTGGCGTAGTTTGATTAAACACCGTGGCGTGATCAAACTGATCGACGATTTCTTCTTTCACAATTTTTTTTAAATCACTAAAGTCAATCACCATGCCAAATTTTACGTTGTCGCGGTCGGTGATCGGCGTGCCAATTACGGTAACCGATAATTTGTAGCTGTGTCCATGCACATTTTTGCATTTTCCGTCGTAGCCGTAAAGGGCGTGTCCGGTTTCAAAATTGAATTGTTTGGTGATGCGAATGCGACTCATATGGAAAATTTACTGGGCAAAAATACGATTTATTCTAAATCCATTTGGTTTTTAGATCCGTAATACGACTAATGACGTTCCTTCTTAATGCCTCTGTGTTTATGTGACAAATTCCAACTATAAAATTAGTATGGAGTATAGGTTTGGTTTTTATTTAAACAACCCTCGTAAACTAAGGAAATAAAAATTTTGAAAGTTACTCAAGTGTACCTCAGAACACCTCAAAAACACCTGTCAATATTTTATGGGTTTACTTGAAAATCCTGATTTTCATTGGCGTGCGACGCTCTTGCATTAATTGCTTTATTGTCGTCAGCGCGGATTACAAACGCAACAAAACTAATGTTCTCAGGGTTAATTTGTGGAATATTGCTAAAGTTTGGAGGAGAAGTAACGGTTGGAATAGGAATTTGAAACCTTTTTTCAACTGTTTCGCCTTCATTGATCGAACCAATCGGCTCCCCTAATATATCGGTTAGGGACGCGCGTAATACGTGATTGTGTTCAAAGCTAACAATTGGATTTTCTCCGTTGTATAAATCAAGGTTGTAGTTGCGTTGCAAGAAATACAACTTGTCCTCCAATAAATAGACTACTAATTTTAAATTGGAGTAATCTTCTAAACATTTTATTTTAACATTCAAATCAATAGTACCATTTGTTACAATTGAACTCATTGCAATTCCTATGGTTGTGTTGTTGCTTGTTAAGTCAATAGCTTGTTGCACGTTGGATGTTTCCGGGAAACTCCAAACTTCCATGCGGTTGAGTCGAGAAACTGGTAATGCAAGAGGAGAATTGGGTAAAATTAGGTTTTTTAAAGGCGCAATTCCTTGATAATGATACGGGTCGTTGCCGTTATGAATGGCTACCGGTACAACTTTATCCGAAATAGCTTCGGCTTCTTTCATCGCCCATGAAACACGAGTACAATTTCCACACCATGTGCCCGTATAATCTTCGATTAACACATTTTTCTTAAAAAAACCGGTCACAGCTGGCGCAGATGAAGATCCATCAGGAAGGTTTTTAATAATGTTGGTTTCTTGACAAGAAATCAATAAAATCAATATACCAAAAAGTGCGCTTAAAACCTTTGTTTTCATAATAAATCAAAGTAATAGTTTTCTGTCCACAAATAAAAAGAAAAATACTTTACTTTTCGTAAGATTATTTATTCATTTGCACAAATATTATGTTCCTTTATGAAAAAATTTGCTCTACTCCTTTTCTTTTTTTGTACCCTCGCAAAAGCACAAACCACATTACCCGATGTTGCCTTAACCAATTTAGAGGGCAAGTCTGTTTTTTTGAAAAAAGATTTTTCTGAAACAGACAAACTATATCTTATTTCATTTTGGGCAACTTGGTGTGGTCCATGTATCAACGAATTAGACGAATTGAATGAAGTTGTTGACGACTGGAAAAAAGAACTTAATCTTGAAGTTATTGCTGTTGCAACCGATGATGCACGTACTCAAAAACGGGTTAAACCAATGGTAAATGGAAAAGGCTGGGGGTATACTATTTTGTTAGACACCAACCAAGATTTAAAACGTGCGTTAACGATTGTAAATATTCCCTACACAATAGTGGTAAAAAACAACCAGATTTTACACATTCAAAACGGCTATGTGCCGGGCAGTGAAGTTGAATTATTAGCCAAATTGAAGCAGTTAAAATAATGACCAAAAAACGCCTAACAAGTGCCTTAGTAGCACTATTGACTTCTGTACTTAGTCTTGCACAATCTGAAAAACAATCCAAAGATAAAGGAATCTTTAGTGGTGGCTTTGAATCGAATGCCCAGTGGTATTTAAATGACAAAGGCCTCAAAGACATTGATGGCAACTCAACGGTTCATCCACCTGAACCACTTCGGTCCAATTCGTATTTATTTGTGAATTATTCGTACAAGAAATGGATAGCTGGAATTCAAGGCGAAGCATATGAGCAAAATGCGCTGTTAAACATGAATCCAAAATACAACGGCACCAATGTAGCTACCTATTTTGTGCAATACAAAGGAGAAAAAGTAGACGTTACCGCTGGGTATTACTATGAACAATTTGGAAGCGGCTTGCTTTTTAGAACATGGGAAGATCGGGCTTTAGGCATTAACAATGCTTTGCGTGGAGGACGAATTATATTTAAACCGAGCCCTTTTTTCACTACCAAATTAATATATGGTAAACAACGTACAGGGTTTGACGTGGCACAGTCTGAAATTTTTGGTGGCGATTGGGAATGGACTATTTCTAAAGCCCTAAAATGGAACACAACCGATTTAACCTTGGGCGGTAATTATGTGGGGCGCTATGAAAAAACAACAATCGAAAATCCCAATTTTGATGCCTTAACCAATGGGGTTTCTGGGCGTATCAATGTGACACATAATTCGATTTACTTTTCGGCTGAATACAATTACAAATCAGAAGATGCTGTGGTGCAGGCGCCTGGTCAAGTAGACAATAAATTGATAAAGCCCGGTAGTGCTTTGTTGATTAATTTGGGGTATTCAAAAAAAGGATTTGGACTTGATGGTTCGTTTCGCCGCATGGAGAACATGAGTTTTTTCTCTGAACGTGGTGCTAAAGGAAATATTTTTAATGATCGAATCATGAATTTCATTCCAAGTTTAACCAAACAACACCACTATAATCTTGCTAATATTTATGTATACCAGGCACAACCCAACGTGCTTTTAGCTGGCTCCAACTATGTAAAAGCCGGGGACATTGGGGGGCAAATAGATTTATTTTACGACTTTAAAAAAGGAACTCAATTTGGGGGTAAATACGGCACAAAAGTTGCGCTGAATGCATCAAATTTTAATGGACTAAGCGGAGACTATTATATTTACAATCCGCAAAATTATAAAACCGATTTCTTTGGTTTTGGAGAACGATTTTATTCGGATGTCAATTTTGAAATCACAAAAAAATGGTCGCCCAAGTGGCAAACGATTTTGAGTTATATCAATCAATACTACAACAAAAAATATATCGAAGACGCTACAGGCGAAGTTAATGCACACATTGTTGGAGGGGACATAATTTATAAATTAGATAAAGGACAATCGGTTCGTTTTATGGGAGAGCATATGTGGGCTGATTATGATCGTAAAAATTGGGCAGCGGCTACCTTTGAATATAATTTTAACTCGAAATTTTCGATGTACCTATATGATTTGTACAATTACGGAAATGATACGGCCTATTACCGAAATCATTACTATAATGTTGGAGGTTCATATCGTAAAAACGCAACACGTGTATCATTAAATTACGGCCGACAAAGAGGTGGTTTAGTGTGTGTAGGAGGTGTTTGCCGTTTCGTTCCAGAAAGTTCTGGTGTTTCTTTGTCGTTAAATACATCTTTTTAATATATTTGCACCCGAATGGGGGATTAGCTCACTTGGCTAGAGCGCTTGCCTGGCAGGCAAGAGGTAACCGGTTCGATTCCGGTATTCTCCACAAAAAGTCGAAACGCGCGTTTCGACTTTTTTTGTGACCAGCTCAATCTAATGGTAATGGTCAGAGAAGTCTTTGGTGGCGCTATAATGATTATTGGTGCCGAGGTTTTGGTCCCGAATCTTCGGGATTGGAATTTCATAGCAACGTCTCTCATCTAACCTCTTTTTGTCTGTCATCTAAAAAACATCCGTGCATTCGTTGCAAACATTTTTTTGAACACGGATTGAAGAAATGTATATAATCTGAAAAATTTTACTTATTTCTCAAATTTTATAAATCTGTGTTGCGAATTGTATACAACTGTATTTGGATTTTAACGTATTGGAATTTATATAATTCGTGCATTCGTGGTAAACATTTTTTTGGAACACGGATTGAAGAAATGTATATAATCTGAAAATTTTAACTATTTCTCAAATTTTATAAATCTGTGTTGCGAAAACCAATAATCCAGTTTTAGGTCCCGAAGTTTTGTCCCGAAGCTTCGGGATTGGAATTTAACTTATTGGAATTTCAAGAATCCGTGCATTCGTGGCTGATAGCTATCAGCAAACAGCCGTAATTATTAATTATTATTTTTTAATTATTAATTAAAAATATGCTCTCAGCTGAACCGACCCAATATGTACCACCGGATTGTTCTCGCTTTTTCGGCCTTGGTAGTTGAGGTTGAGTTCCAAGTATTGGGTGAGGTTTTTTTGAATCAATAACCGCCAAGTGCTGTTTTTGCCTGGTTGTAAACCCTCTAGCATCTGAAAGGCTGCAGGCGTGAGTGGATTGCCTGTAAATGCATTGTTGTAGAATGAATATTCTCCATTTAGGGTTACTTTTTTTTCACCGGTGTAGGCAAATGAGCTGCCCATGCGGGTTTGTTTTAGCTGTTCATTCTCGCCCAGTTCATTGGATTTATTTTGTTGTTCTACAAACACATCTAAACTGGCATTCTGCGAAAAAATGTAGGATAATTTTGGTGCCACAAATTGACTGCTGATTCGGTAATTTCGTCCGCTAAGTCCAGTTACATTAAGCGTTGATAATCCAGTTTTTGCACTCATTCCCAGCAACCATGTTTTTGCAATTAAGTGATTGTATTGCAATTGATGTCCCAGGTTGCTTCCATATTGTGAACCAAATAACAACAAGTTTTGCACCTTGCTTTCCAGCAGCGTATAGGTAATGGAGTGGTATTGTTTTCCGCGGTTAAAGAACAGGCTATTTCTAAAATTTTGTTGAAGTCCCAAAATGGTTTGCCCCGATGAACTAAACGGATCTAAATTAAACTGATTGGCCTCTCTTTTGGTTTTTCGGTCAATGCTAAAGGCGGTTTGGTTGTAAAAGTAGGAAATCACCTTTCTAAATCCAGTTTTTGTTCGCCACCCACCAGGGTTTAAACTTACCGACTCTGAGAACTTATTTTGGTGCGTTTGAATAAATACTTGTGTGGGTAAAAATACACGAATAAATTTTGCCTGATCGGGAAAGGGCGCCGTCTCAAACTCTTCTAGTTCTTGAAGTCCGTTGTTGTTGTAATCGATCCAGGCATACACGCCTTGTCCTGGAGGTACCTCAATGTAGGTAAATTCTTGTTGTGCAATGGTACCAGATGCTGTTTCGTAGGCCGTAGAGGTTTGTGTCCATTTGCCACCAAAGTTGTCATTGTACAGTATTCTTGAATTGAGTGAGGGTTCGTTTTTTCGGTTGGGATCAATAAATTCTAGTCGTCGGTAATTGATAAAGATGCCCAAATCCCGCGCCTCCGATTGCAATACTTTTGATTTTAGAATGTACGAATGCGATCGGCTTACGTGTTGCAATAGCCCGTTTTGAATGCTGTCTGTGCGCCGGTGTAAATACCCAATTTGCGTGTACACTTTGGTGCTGTCGCCTCTCCCAACAAATCCGCCAAATTCACTAAATCGTTGACTTATTCCGGTTAAGGTTTGTGTGCTTTTAAGCCGTTCTTGGTTGTCTTCGAGCCGAATTGATCCGCCAATCCAGTTTTTTTTATAGTGCCACTTGGCTTGTAGGTTTTCCCGAATAAAGGCCGTTGTAGCCAATTGACTATTGCTTTTCATCACACTTCCTTTCTGCTGAATATTCCATTTAGCAAACTGAAACGATCCACTTACTTGGTGTTTGTTACCAGAGAAAAAAGTGGATAAATTCAGGTTTTCATATTGGTAAACTACACGTCCTTTTTTGGGCAAAATGGCTTCAATGCCCGAAGTAAATAACCCTTGGTTTCCAGAATAAACGCCCAAATTCCAATCGCGGGCAAATTCTATGTTGTTTACCCGTTCAATGGTTTTGAAATTGTTTTGTACGTACTGAAATGAACTGCTCGCATTGACTTCCCATTTTTTAGACAACAACCGTTGTGAAACATTCCATTTTCCTGCCAATCCATTATTATCGGAGTCGTCTAGGTTTGAAAATAAATTTGCATCGTTTTGACTGACAGCCAATTCCCAGTCTATATTTGTTTTTTCATTGGGATGAATGGATCCCATTACATTGGCTATTTGCATTTTTGTAGGGGCCACCAATTTTATCACGGGCTCATAATTTCCTTGTTTCACCCCATTTATAGGTGCTATAAATTCAAATATTTTGCCCACTACCGACGCATTAGAAAGCACATAATCACCTTGATTTTGCCCAAGTAAACTAAACCGAACCGAATACAACACGGCCGTTTCGTCGGTAGAGTATTCAAAATACGTGAATCCGTTGAGCGTAATTTTTTTGTAAAGCACTTTAGTTGGCGCATAGGTATCTTCAAAGGCCGATGGCGCATACATGGCCAATGAGTTATCACCAGCAGTTTGTAATACAGCAATTTGTTCGTCGGTGAGCGATTGTTGCAAAGGCTGATTTTTTAGATCACTTTCGGCATACACCGCACTGCGAATACTCCATTTTTCTTGCATTACTGAGCCGCCCAAATACGAAATCATGCGGTTGTAGTTTCGTTCGGAGTATTGGTATTCAATTGTTATTCGCATTTCAGAGTTAATGGGATAGAGCGATGTAAACACAATTTCACCTGCGTTGTAGTCAATTATGTAGTCTTTGTTTTCACCCCGTTCAAGTAAAATTCCATTTACAAATACCCGTTCTGAACCCGAAATAACAAGCACGTACAATTCGCCATTTGTGCCTTTTAATTTATAGGGTCCTTGGTTGCCTTCTTGCCCATTGAAGGCGCTTTTAGCATATTGGCCGCGCACCAAAGCTACCGATGCAAATACATCAGTTTGAGTGGAATCGGGCGAACCAAATGCAAAACGCGACGACAAACCTTGTACTTTTTTGTTGAAATTAAGAAAACTGGAATTTCGGTTTTCAATAAACAAATCACCGGCCCGTATAGCCCATCGATCGCTATACAACTCCATGAATACCTGATCAAATTCATCTAATTTTTGAGAATATCCTCCTTCTTGCAGCGGAATATTGCTGTCCTGAATGGATGCCCGTAAGCTAATTTTATCGGATATTTTGCCACTAATTTGCAAATCTAAATTGG
Organism: Flavobacterium sp.; assembly: GCA_018883065.1. Taxonomy (GTDB): domain Bacteria; phylum Bacteroidota; class Bacteroidia; order Flavobacteriales; family Flavobacteriaceae; genus Flavobacterium. The sequence continues at coordinate 52,180 of VEQT01000006.1, read as the reverse complement.
AGTTGACTACACTGTTTTGATTATTTCCAACGGTTATTCCTCTTGTAATACTTCCACTTGTATTTAATCCATCAAAAGGAACAAAACGGGTAGTTGTTACCGGTGAAATACTAAATAATTTGGGTTGTCTAGTATTGGTTGTGAGCACTTTTGAATCGTCATAAATGCTGTATTTTTTGGTGAGGTGTTCTGGAAATTTTAGATATCGAATGCGAATCGAATCGGTAGGCAAGGGGTAATTTTTTTTAAAAATCAACTTGCCTTTAGGGAAATTTACCTCATACGATTCACTGGGAATGGGCGTGTTATTGGCGCTGAGCACTTTAAAAAAACTAGCATTTATGCTCACGCTGTCAATGTGAATGGTGTCGTAGGTGGGGGCTATTGTTTTTGATTTATAGGGTGTCTCTAGCTTTTGTGCTTGTACGGCACTTGCTATTCCCAACACCATAACTATTCCAAACAGTTTACGCATACCTACCCGTTAACGGATTCTATCCAAAAGTAGTATGTTTGCCGCGATATTTTAGACTAAATTCGTTCCACATGTTGGGGAATTTATACTTTTGTTCCACTTGCACCAAATGATGAAAATTTCTGTAGTAAAATCAATCGTTTTTTTTGGACTGCTCTTGGTCTTAACCAGTTGTAATCAAGAAGAATCGTATCTACCCATAGAGGAGTCACCCGTATTGGTTGATTTAACATTGGTTCCGTATCAAAACTTATCGGAATACAAATTCTTTGAAGGGCCACTAAAAGAGTTGAATCCTGCGGTTGGACTTCTTCCTTATAAACCGGCTAGTGAATTATTTACTGATTACGCCAGCAAATCGCGTTTTGTATGGATGCCTAAAGGAACCAAAGCCACATTTATTTCAGAACATGCTGTGTTGGAATTACCTGTAGGTGCTGTTTTGATCAAGAATTTTTTTTATAACCGCGTTCAACCCACCAATACCAAACGAATAATAGAAACCCGAATCATGATTCGCAAACAAAGCGGTTGGATTTTTGCCGAATACGTTTGGAACGAAGAGCAAACCGAAGCAGTATTAAACCTAACAGGAAGTTCATTGCCCATTACCTGGATAGACGATCAAAATGTTACCCGAACAATTACATATAAAATTCCAAAAGAATCAGAGTGTTTAGCTTGCCACAACATTGCTCAAACCGTTGTTCCTATTGGTATTAAACCACAAAATTTAAATTTCAATTTAAATTATTCCAATGGAACGTCGTTGCAGCTAAGCAAATGGGTTGATTCGGGTTATTTGGAGTCCAATTTCCCGGCAGTAACACAATCGACAATCAATTATATGGATGCCAGTAAACCAATAGATTTACGCATGCGTTCCTTTGTCGATATGAACTGTGCGCATTGTCATCGGGACGGGGGATATGCTACGGTATTTGCTCTTCGCTTTGAGTTCTATAAAACAACACTTTTGTCCAACATGGGCGTATGTGTTTCTCCCAATCACTTTATGCCTGGATTCTCGGGAGAATTGGTCACGCCAGGCGACATTAATCGCTCGATTCTCTATGCTCGTGTAAGCACAAACGACCCCAACTACCGCATGCCGTTTATTGGTCGGTCAATTGTACACCAAGAGGCCGTTGATTTGGTTACCCAATGGATCAATTCGTTGGAAGGATGCGAATAAAAAAAACCGCCATGTATCATGACGGTTAAAGTATATGGTGGATTAAGGTGTAATTATTTTTTCACTACCTTAATGCTGCTAGTTGAACCTTGGTTGTCTGTAAAACGGGCAATGTATACACCAGCACTTAACTGCGTTACATCTACTTGATTTACTCCTTGGGTTATGTTTGATTGTTGTACATTTTTTCCAGAAATGTCAACCAATTCCATTTGCATGCTTTTGTCAGCTGTCAATTCCAATTGATTTTGCATGGTGGTGCTTTGTAAACGAACACCCATAGCTGCAAGAGCTGAAAAAGAGTCTGTGGCTAGGTTTGGATTGTATCGGTAAGTAAAGGTGATTGAATTGCTAATTTCGTTCCCACCTAAATCAACTTGATAAAAACGAAATACCAAATCCATTACCTGCCCATTTCCTGGGTTAGCATTATAAAAATGATCAAAATTTCCATTTACCCCGTTTGGAGCCAAGGTAACAGGAGTATCAGGATAAGAATTTCCTGCAGCTACTTCACTTAAACATTGGTTTCCAAAACACAATTCAAATTGAGTTCCATCGGTGTTTGTTGTGCTTACGCATTCAATCATCACACGTGTAGAGGTTGAACCAATATTGCGAACATAAAATTCGAATGAAGCTTGGCTGTATTCTAACGAACTATAGCTAAGCACTTGACCATTGCTTATGATTGTTCCGTCATGTTTGCTGAGTGTAATTTGAGCCTGTAAGGAGGTTATGGCCAAAAGAAAAACGAAAACGATTTTATTTTTCATGAAGCTAAAGATTTAAAAAAACAGGGAGCTTAAAGCCCCCTGTTGATTAATGGATTATTTTAAAATAATTTTTTGGGTTTCTTTATCAGATCCTGATGTGATTGTAGCCATGTACATTCCTTTTTGCAATGAACTCAAGTTCAATTGGGTATCGCTAGTTACATCGTTCATAGTAAATACCACTTTTCCGGTAATGTCAGCAATCGATACGCTAACTGGCGTTTCTGATTTAATGCGTACAATTCCTTCAGATGGATTTGGATATACTTTGAATTTTTTAGCTGCAAATTGATCATTTGACAATAACTCAGTTGCTTTAGTTGATTGCATAATCGCTTTGCCTGAATTGGTGCTTTGGATAAACACAATTACTTCTAAGTCAGTCATGTCTTCAATAAACAAACCGGCTAAGTTTTGTTGCAAGGTAATGGTTGGAACTGGTTGATCGTATGTGCAATTGATGGTTGTTCCAGCTGCATTTGGCAACATTTTCATCATTACATTTTTAAACGAAGTTTCTCCATTTGTCGCCACGTTACCTGTTGTGATTTTTTCTACAACCGCTACATGTACTTTGTAAGTTCCGGTAACATAAGGTGTAACATTTACGTTTACCGTCAAATCTTCACTAAAGCCCAATTCACTTTTTGTTGCTGTAACAGCAAAATAGGCTGGTTGTGCTATCGCATCATTTAAGTCAGCTTGCAAAGCAGCGGTATTGAAATTTGTTCCATCTTTTGCATCTACAAATAAAGTTGGCGCACCACTCACACCATAATAACCTACACGAGTTCCTACTTCTGTTGTGTAGTATGGATCACCAGCACCAGGCCAGTTTACTTGGTAGCTGATCAAATTAAAGCTTCCTGAGTTAGGACCATAAAACGGGCTAAAATAAGTTCCATTAAAGGTGGCACATGGTGGACAGGTAGAGCTAGAGAATTTCTCGTACAAAGGGGTACGTGAGGTCGAATTACTCGCTACAGAAATTGATTTGGTCAATTGGTTGTTGGTTGCGTCAGAATCTCCTGCAGCGGTAACCCAAACACTAATACTATGCAATCCTAAAGTAGCATTCCATGGTGTTTGGTGAGTATAGTTATATACTTGACCAGGAGCTAAGTTAATGCCACTTAATGTCTGTGTGTTTACCGCTCCACCGTCAGCTTGCCAGTTTAAATCGATGTTGTTGATGGTATTTAAACCAGCATTTTTAAAAGAACCAGATATAGGAGTGTTTCCTGTTGAAGCACTAATATCTGCTAAATCAAAGGTGCTCATTTCGGCATCGTCAGCTTGAATTTGTACAATAGAAACGTTGTCAATAAAAATATTGTTTCCGTATTGTGAGGTAGCTACAAAAGACATAAATCCAGCGCCAGTAGTTCCGGCAGGCAAGTCAAATGAATAAGCGTACCAACCTTCGGCATTAACAACAGGTGCCAAAGCCATAGAACGGTTTACAGTACCCAAGAGTGAACCAGTGGTTGGTGTGCCTAAGGTAGTGTGATGATACACTTTAATATCATCAGCATCAGTAGGGTATCCGCCATCTCTGTACATGTGGAATTTAATACGGTAGTTAGCTCCTGCAAAATTGATTGAAGGCGAAGTTAATCGATACGCATTTCCGGCAGCAATGTTGTAAGAATAAAAACGAGCCATTCCATTTCCTACAAATGGATTACAAGAAGGGGCAGTGCCTACAGTTTGTCTCGTCCAACCGGTTGTAGTTGACGTTCCGGCAATACGGGCTGTTGACCAAGTTAAAGCAGTATCAAAGCCTTCTGTAAGCAATACTTGCGCATTACTTGAAAAAGACAAGACTACCAAAGCAAATAGTAAAGTAATTTTTTTCATGAATTTGTTTTTAGAAATTTTAATTAGTTGGTTTATTTTGAATGCAATTATACTGAATATATTTTAATAAAAAAGGCTAATGTGTTAAAAAACAAGCCGAAATAGGCCTAAAAATAGTTGATTTTTAGGAAAAAGCTAATCGATTTGTCTATTCGGCTTCTTTGGTAATAAGCTGAAGCGTTTCTCTACTGCTTTGTTTAAGTAAAACAGTTTTATTTTGAGAAACCATTTGAGCTGCTTGTTCGTCAAAATGGCGAATGGTATATAGTGAGACATTCTCATTATAAGCCACCTTAAATTTCTTAGACAAGGCCGTGCGCAAGGCGGTAAAATGTCCAAATTTATCTTCAATACATACCGAGAAACTGATGGCTGAGTTTTGGATCAAACTCACTTTCATGTTGTATTGGTGCAACAAACTAAAAATCTCGCTGATGTTTTCTTCCATTATAAACGAGAAATCTATAGAAGAAAGCGAAACCAATAATTGGTGTTTTTTAACAATAAAACAAGGCAAGTGCGGAACCAAATCGGCGCCTTTTGAAACGCTTGTTCCAGCCAACAATGGGTTAACAAATGATTTGACAAAAAGCGGAATTTCCTTTTTTTGCAATGGCTGTAATGTTTTAGGGTGAATAACACTTGCCCCGTAAAACGCCAATTCGATGGCTTCGCGGTACGAAATTTGAGAAAGCAGTTGGGCGTTTTCAAAATAACGCGGATCGGCATTTAGTACACCCGGTACATCTTTCCAGATGGTCACGCTTTCGGCATTCAAGCAATAGGCCAAAATAGCGGCGGTATAATCTGATCCCTCACGACCTAGGGTTGTAGTAAAATTATTTTCGTCGGAGCCCAAAAACCCCTGGGTGATATAGGCTTGTTTTTTGCGGATGAGTTTACTGCAATTTTTCTGGGTTTGCTCCCAATTGATTTCGGCATCGCGGTAGGTTGCATCCGTTTTAATGATTGTTCGCACGTCCAACCACTGGTTGCTCAAATTGCTTTGATTTAAGTAATGCGCGACGATGGCGGTGGATAGAATTTCGCCATAACTCACAATTTGATCATATACAAAATTGTAGTTGGGCGATTTGTTGTGGCTAATAAAATAATCGAGTTCGCCAAAAAAATCATTCAGTGTTTTAAACACAGGATGGCTTTCATCAAACAAATCAAGGGCAATTTGGTTGTGGTATTTTTTTACTTCTTGTATTGAAGATTGTAAAGCGGGTGATTTGTCAAAATAATTTTTTACTACCACCTCAAGCGCATTGGTTGTTTTTCCCATAGCCGAAACGACCAACAATACTTCTTCATGTCCCACCTGGAGCAACACATCCACTACATTTTTTATACCAGCCGCATCTTTTACCGAGGCGCCACCAAATTTGAATACTTTCATGCTACTTATTGTTTAGTGTATTTTTTTATAAAGTTTTGAATACCCATTTCATCGAGTTGGGCAACACGCCAGTCGTCAAATACCTTGGCGCCTGTTTTTTGATAAAAATCAATGGCCGACCTGTTCCAATCGAGCACGTTCCATTCGATTCGACGCACGTTTTCATGGTAGTCGGTCTCAATCACTTTTTGATAGAGGGCAAATCCAATCCCTTGTTTTCTATATTTTTCTTTCAATATTAAATCTTCCAGATGAATTGTTTTTCCTTTCCAGGTAGAATAGCGGTAATAGTATAGCGCCATACCTACAATTTCACTACTAATTTCGGCCACAAAAGTATGGAATAATGGATTTGCTTGAAACCCGTCGCGTTCCAAATCGGCGGCAGTCACTACTACTGCATTTGGCTCACGTTCAAAAATGGCCAATTCTTGGATTAAAGCCAAAACAGCTGGCATATCGGCGGGTTCTCCTTTGCGAATAATCATACTCAATAACGCTCTTTTTTTACAAGCGCAAACAAATATACAATTCTGAAAACTTGTGAAGATTTTTAAAGCATTTTTCAATAAAAAAACGATATTTGCCGCATTAACTACAACGATTTCGTAATGCAACAACAACACTCTACTTTAGGTGAATTTATCATCGAAAATCAAAATGCGTTTCAGTATTCCTCAGGTGAATTATCACGCATTATCAATTCCATCAGATTGGCGGCCAAGGTGGTCAATTATAAAGTGAGTAAAGCCGGATTGGTTGATATTATAGGTGCGGCAGGCGAACAAAACATCCAAGGCGAAGAACAACAAAAACTTGATGTCTACGCCAACGAAGTATTTATTCAAACTTTAATTAATCGAGAAATTGTATGCGGGATTGCCTCTGAAGAAAACGACGATTTTATTACGGTTTCGGGTGCCGATAATAGTCATAATAATAAGTATGTAGTGCTCATGGATCCGCTAGATGGCTCCTCCAATATTGATGTAAATGTGTCTGTAGGAACTATATTTTCTGTATATCGCCGCATTTCGCCTTTGGGAACTCCGGTTACCTTGGATGATTTTTTACAACCCGGCATCAACCAAGTGGCAGCAGGTTATGTAATTTATGGAACTTCTACCATGTTGGTCTATACTACCGGTCATGGCGTGAATGGTTTTACACTAAATCCCGCCATTGGTACTTTTTACTTGTCGCACCCCAATATGCGTTACCCCAAAGACGGTACAATCTATTCGATCAACGAAGGAAATTATGTGCATTTTCCACAAGGAGTTAAAGACTATATTAAGTATTGTCAATTAGAAGAAGAAGACCGACCCTACACCTCCCGTTACATAGGTAGTTTGGTTTCAGATATGCATCGAAATATGATAAAGGGCGGAATTTATATTTACCCCACCAGTTCCAAATCGCCTCAAGGCAAATTGCGTTTGCTATACGAATGCAACCCAATGGCTTTTATTGCTGAGCAAGCTGGAGGAAAAGCGGTTGACGGCTACCAACGCATTATGGAAATTCAACCCACCGAATTACACCAACGCGTGCCCTTTTTTTGTGGAAGTTATAACATGGTTTCTAAGGCCGAGGAGTTTATGAAAATTAGTTGATTGAAAGATTTAAAGATTTCATCTCAATAGTACTAGAATTGTAATTTGGTCCCGAAGTTTTGGGATGTAGAACCATCGTTTCTCTCTCCTCTTTCAGTCTCACCTCTCAAAAAAACAGCTGAAAGCAATTAGCAATCAGCCGTTCTTAGCATACATATATTCTTTCGACTTTACAACTTTTGACTTTCGATTTAGAATAGACTTTAATAAAAAAACAGCTGAAAGCAATTAGCAATCAGCCGTTCTTAGCATACATATATTCTTTCGACTTTACAACTTTTGACTTTCGACTAAAAGCTGTCCTTAGTATATTTCTACAATTATTAATTATTCATTTTTAATTATTAATTACTTATTCATGTGCTCCATTTCATACACAAAAGTATCTTGGTCAACTTTGTTGTCTAGCAAGTTCAAGGCCTTGCGAACAATATGTTCAACGTTTGAAGGAGTGAATCCTAAGGCAATGCCTAATCTGCACAATAGCACTTCTTGTTTGTTGCCTAGCTGATGATCTACATGGACCATGCGCGCTAAGTCGTAAAGACGCTCTAATCTTTGGCTGTATAAATACGGAGGATTGATTGCGTATTTGGTGGGGTTTTCTAAAATTTCTTCGTACTCCCCCGCCGAAATTTCGAGCCGTTCGGCTAGTTTATCTAAAAAGGATTTTTCTTCAGGACTAATAGCTCCATCGGCAAACGCAACGCGTACGATGGCTGAAAAATGTCCTTTGTTTCTGGTTTTAAATTCGTTATCAAATAAATCGGCTATAGACATAATTTTAGGTTTTAAATTACAGTGGCAAAGATAACTTATATCCCTATTTTGAGGAAGTGATTGCCTGTTTTTTTGGTGTTGTTTTTGCAATAAAATTGCTAAGTTTACCCAACTAAAAACGAACCCACATGAGTGAATTTTGGATTTTTGTAGAAATTGGCGTTAAACATGTGCTCAACTGGAACGGCTATGATCATTTACTCTTTCTATTGGCTCTTGCCGCGCCCTATGCGTTTTCCGATTGGAAACGCTTGCTTGTTTCGGTTAGTCTTTTTACACTAGGACATTCTGTTTCTCTGTTTATTGGTGCCTATGATATACTTCGAGTTCAGCCATTAATAATAGAGTTTCTCATTCCACTCACCATTTTTGTAACCGCCTTATTTACCTTGTTGTCGTTGGGTAAATTCAGCAAAACCAAAGACAAATTTCAGATGACACACTATTTTACAGTGTTTTTTGGACTCATACATGGGCTGGGTTTTTCATTTTATTTTAATTCTCTTTTGGCAGGCAGTTCTTCAGCAAAGCTGTTCAGTCTTATTCAATTTTCAATTGGGATTGAATTAGCGCAAGTTTTGGTTGTTGTTGCCGTTTTGATTTTTTCTACGGTATTCCAATCGGTTTTGCGTTTTTCACAACGGGATTTTACCTTAACTTTGTCAGCATTTGTGTTGGGCGTGGTTTTGCCTTTACTGATACAAAATCCAATTTGGAATTAAAATCCAATCCAATTTATGACCGATAAAAAAATAGCAAAATACGACAAGGCCTATTTGCGCATTGCCAAAGAGTGGAGTTTGTTGTCTTACTGCCAACGCAAACAAGTTGGGGCCATTATTGTGCGCGATCGCATGATTATTTCGGATGGCTATAATGGCACGCCTTCGGGCTTTGAAAATTGCTGCGAAGACGAAAATGGCCTTACCAATTGGTATGTATTGCACGCCGAAGCCAATGCTATACTTAAAGTAGCTCGCTCCACACAAACCTGTGAAGGCGCCACCTTATATATTACGCTGTCGCCTTGCAAAGAATGCAGCAAACTGATTCACCAATCGGGAATCAAACGGGTGGTTTATCAGTTGGCTTACCGCGATACCTCGGGGGTTGATTTTTTGCATAAAGCCGGCATCCAAGTTGATCACATTCCAGAACTAGACTAGCTGGAAATCCCATGCAAAAAGTAAAAATTCTTCTTCCTATAGCCTTGTTTTTCATGCTGGCCCTTGGCTTTGTATTGGGTTCAAAATTCCAGTATACCAATTCTCCAGCAGGCATTGGCCAATCTGCGGCCAAAAACAAACTCAATACCTTACTCGAACTTATTGAAACCGAATACGTTGATCAAATTGAAACGGATTCACTGGTTGATGATGCGGTAAATGCTATTTTGGCGCACCTCGATCCGCATTCAACTTACATTCCGTCGTCAGATCAAGCCGAATTGGCCGAAAACATGAAGGGAAATTTTGTAGGTATTGGCGTTAATTTTTACATGTACAAGGATTCGGTTGCGGTAATTTCGCCGTTGCCCAAAAGCCCTGCTCAAAAAGCCGGAATTCTGGCTGGAGATCGCATTTTGTATGCAGGTAAAACCAAATTGTTTGGCCGAAAATTGCCTTCAGACAGCTTGTATGCCCACCTCAAAGGCGAGGTAGGATCTGCCATACAACTCACGCTATACCGCAAAAGTGAACGCCGTATTTTTAAAACCAAATTGCTCCGCGATCGTTTGCCCATTAAAAGTGTAGATGTGGCTGTATTGGTTGAGCCAAAAATTGGGTATATCAAAATAAATCGTTTTGCCGAAACTACTTATGCCGAATTCTCAAGGGGATTACAAAAGCTAAAAAGACAAGGAGCCACAACACTAATTTTGGATGTGCGTGCCAACGGCGGCGGTTACCTAGAAATGGCTACTCAGATTGCCGATGATTTTTTGAAAAATGGCCAAAAAATTGTACTTCTTAAAAACAGAAAAGGCCCGGTCGAAAAAACAGTCGCTACCGAGAAAGGCAGTTTTGAATCGGGAAAAGTACTCATTTTGCAAGATGAAAATTCGGCATCAGCTAGTGAAATTTTGGCAGGCGCCATTCAAGACAACGACCGCGGCTTAGTGATTGGGCGTCGTTCTTTTGGAAAAGGATTGGTGCAGCGCGAACTGCCTTTTGACGATGGCTCAGCTGTGCGACTTACCATGGCGCGGTATTATACGCCAAGCGGACGCTCGATTCAGAAAAGCTATAAAAAAGGAACAGCAGACTACGAAAATGAATTTGAAAACCGATTTGCCAACGGTGAATTATACAACAAAGACTCGATTAAAATTGCTGATTCGCTCAAATTTAAAACCCCTAAGGGACGGATTGTCTATGGTGGAGGAGGAATTGTCCCTGATATTTTTGTTCCACTGTCAGCCAATAAAGGAGATGAGCAGTTGGTTTACATCATCGAACAAACGGGCTTAGTCTCTCATTTTGCATTTGAGCAGTTGGATAAACACCGCAACGAATATCGAAATCTAAACCGCAATGAGTTTATCAAGCGCGTAAAAGGAAATGGTAGGTTAATTCGGCAATTTGAGTTGAATTTACAGGCCAACGGAATAGATGTTGATTTGCGTAACAACACGGCTTGGGTTCAGCGGAGTATACAGGCTGAAATGGTTAGGCAATTATTTGGAGAAGAAGCTTATTTTCAGCTTATTTTACCATTTGACCCCATGGTTCAAGCAGCCTTACGCACCCAAAAATAATCCCTTAGTTTTTGGTCTTTTCTTCTATTTTTTTGGACAACCTAAAAATTAACAGGATGAGAATCGCACAAAATGAGGCAAAAATCCCAATTAGTGCAATTTTGTTATTTTCTGTAAAATGGTTGAAATCAAGTTGGGTAATGTTAAAAATTAAAAGTCCCAACGCAAGAATGATAAGCACGGAAGTGAAAATTTTCATGTGTATAAATTTGATGTGAAAGTACAAATTCAAACGTACATGCACAAGGCTTAGCTATTTCGTCTTTCAGCAAAAGAGATCATTTTAAGTAATTGATTTAGAGAAAAATAGATAAAAATTCAAATCATTTGTGAGTAAACAGCTGCTATTTTAATTCGGAAAAGTATCTTTGGCGCATGTTTCAACTCGGAAAAACCATCGTTTCAGAAGACATCTTAGCCAAAGATTTTGTGTGCAACTTATCGGCTTGCAAGGGTGCTTGTTGTGTGGACGGCGATGCGGGTGCGCCGCTATCAAAAGAAGAAACAGCTATTTTAGAGTCCATTTATCCGCAAATCAAACCTTTTTTGCGTCCTGAGGGGGTAGCCGCTATAGAAGCCCAAGGAAGCTGGACAACTGGAACCGAAGGCGAATTGGAAACCCCGCTCATTGATAACCGTGATTGTGCTTATGTAATCTATGATGGACCTACTGCCTTATGTGGTATCGAGCAAGCCTATAATCAAGGTGTAGTGAACTGGAAAAAACCCGTTTCGTGCCATTTGTATCCCATACGCGTGAAAGATTTTACTGAATTTGCGGCCGTCAATTACGACAAATGGGACATCTGCTCTGATGCCTGTGAGTTGGGTAAAGAATTGCAAGTGCCGGTCTACAAATTTGTAAAAGAAGCCCTCATTCGACGTTTTGGAATAGACTGGTACACCGAACTCGAACAAGTAGCCGAGGAATGGCAAAATTCGTCCAAAAAACGCCGCTAAAGTTCTTTCGCTGCAACCCAAATTCACCTACTTATTTTCTAACTATTTATGTTAATTTATTGCGCTTGCTAGCCCTTGTTTTTAGGGGCTTTCTGAAAGCTTCAAAAACATAAAATACTGATTAATAATGATTTGACATTATTTTTTTCAATTCACTTCGAAAACGTGATTTGTTAAAAACTAAATGCGATTGTGAATAAGTTTGACTTTCATTTTACGTTTCTAATCCTAATCTTTGTGCGAGTACATTAACAGTACAATTGAATACCAAAATTCGTTTAAAAACACAAAAAATGGCAACCGTAGAACCTATTTTACAAGAGAACAAAGACCGCTTCGTGATTTTCCCAATCAAACACCAAGACATTTGGGAGTATTATAAAAAGCAAGAAGCCTGTATTTGGACTGCAGAGGAAATCGATTTGCACACCGATCTCAACGACTGGAACAACAAACTGTCGGATGATGAAAAGTATTTTGTAAAACACATTTTGGCCTTTTTTGCAGCTTCTGATGGAATTGTTAACGAGAATTTAGCCGAGAATTTTGTGAGCGAGGTGCAATACCCAGAAGCCAAATTCTTTTATGGTTTTCAAATCATGATGGAGAACATTCACAGTGAAACCTATTCCTTGTTGATTGATACCTACGTGAAAGACGAGGCCGAAAAAAATGAATTGTTTCATGCCATTGAAGTGTTTCCCGCCATTAAAGAAAAAGCCGAGTGGGCTTTGCGATGGATTAGCTCTGATTCGTTTGCAGAGCGTTTAATTGCCTTTGCAGCCGTTGAAGGTATCTTTTTCTCCGGTTCGTTTTGTTCAATTTTTTGGTTAAAAAAACGCGGATTAATGCCGGGATTAACTTTTTCGAATGAGTTGATTTCGCGCGATGAAGGCATGCACTGTGATTTTGCCGTGCATTTGCACAACAACCACTTGGTGAATAAAGTGTCTAAAGCACGCATTACTGAAATTTTAACCGATGCCCTCAACATTGAACGCAAATTCATTACAGAATCATTACCGGTAAGTTTAATTGGGATGAATGCCAATTTAATGACGCAATACTTGGAGTTTGTAACCGATCGATTATTGGTAGAGTTGGGTTGTGATCGTGTGTACAATTCGAGCAATCCATTTGATTTTATGGATATGATTTCGTTGCAAGGAAAAACCAATTTCTTTGAAAAACGCGTAGCCGAATACCAAAAGGCTGGTGTAATGAACACCGATGCCGATGCCCAAAAAATATCCTTTGACGCCGATTTTTAGTCAATTTTCAATTTCTATTTTACACGCCACTCTTTTTTTACACGCCTCCCATTTCTCGATTGCCTAGCCCCGATAGCAGCGGCATCCTTTTGTGTTTTTTGGACACAAAAGATAAAGCGAATAGCGGGATTAGCTTCAAAAATTCACACAAATAACCTGCAGTAGCGAAGGGATTTTCTATTGCTTAACACCACCTAACTATGTATGTAGTAAAAAGAGACGGCCACAAAGAGCCCGTCATGTTTGACAAAATTACCGACCGTGTAAAAAAATTATGTTATGGTTTAAATGATTTAGTCGATGCTGTAAAAGTAGCGATGCGCGTAATTGAAGGGCTATATGACGGAGTAACCACTTCTGAACTAGACAATCTGGCTGCTGAAACCGCTGCGTCTATGACCATAGCTCATCCCGATTATGCTCAACTGGCTGCTCGTATTGCCATCTCGAATCTACATAAAAACACCAAAAAATCGTTCTCGGAAACGATGCATGATATGTATCACTACGTAAATCCGAGAACCAACCAAGCCGCCCCTTTATTATCTGAAGAAGTATACAATGTGATCCAAGAGAACGCTGAATTTTTGGATTCTCACATCATCTATAACCGCGATTTCAATTATGATTACTTTGGGTTTAAAACCTTAGAACGGTCGTATTTGTTGAAAATTAACGGCAAAATTGTGGAGCGTCCACAGCATATGCTTATGCGTGTGTCTGTAGGAATTCATTTGAATGACATGAAATCGGTAATTGAAACCTACGATTTGATGTCCAAAAAATTCTTTACGCACGCCACGCCAACCTTGTTTAATGCCGGAACTCCTAAGCCACAAATGTCTTCTTGTTTCCTTTTGGCCATGCAAGACGACAGCATTGACGGCATTTACGATACCTTAAAACAAACGGCCAAGATCTCCCAATCTGCGGGAGGAATTGGTTTGTCAATTCATAATGTTCGTGCGACGGGTTCTTACATTCGGGGCACAAATGGAACTTCCAACGGAATTGTTCCAATGTTGCGTGTATTTAATGATACGGCTCGATATGTGGATCAAGGCGGCGGAAAACGAAAAGGAAGTTTTGCGATTTACCTAGAAACATGGCATGCCGATATTTTTGATTTCTTGGATTTGAAAAAGAACACAGGGAAAGAAGAAATGCGAGCGCGTGATTTGTTTTTTGCCATGTGGACCTCTGATTTGTTTATGAAACGCGTACAAGAAGACAGTACGTGGACCTTGATGTGTCCCAACGAATGTCCTGGTTTGTATGATGTATATGGAGAAGAATTTGAAGCACTTTATACCTCCTATGAAGCCAAAGGAAAAGGCCGTAAAACGATAAATGCACGTGAGCTTTGGGAAAAAATATTGGAGTCGCAAATTGAGACAGGCACACCGTATATGTTGTACAAAGACGCGGCCAACAGAAAATCCAACCAAAAGAATTTGGGAACCATTCGTTCGTCTAATTTGTGTACCGAAATCATGGAGTATACCTCTAGCGATGAAATTGCGGTATGTAATTTAGCGTCTATTTCGTTGCCTATGTTTGTTGAGAATGGCACGTTTAACCACGAATTGTTATACAACGTAACCAAACGTGTAACCCGCAACCTGAACAAAGTAATTGATCGCAATTATTATCCGGTTAAAGAGGCTGAAAATTCAAACTTACGCCACCGCCCGGTTGGTTTGGGTGTACAAGGATTAGCCGATGCCTTTATTATGCTGCGCATGCCTTTTACCAGCGATGAAGCCAAAAAATTAAATCAAGAGATTTTTGAGACCTTGTACTTTGCTGCAGTAACAGCTTCGATGGAATTGGCTCAAGAGGAAGGACCATATTCTACTTTTAAAGGATCTCCGATGTCACAAGGAGAGTTTCAGCACAATATGTGGGGTCTAAAAGACGAAGAACTTTCTGGTCGTTGGGATTGGGCTGCTTTACGCAAAGAAGTAGTGAAACACGGGGTGCGCAATTCCTTATTGGTGGCACCAATGCCAACAGCTTCTACTTCACAAATTTTAGGAAACAATGAGGCATTTGAACCGTATACGTCTAATATTTATACCCGCCGTGTATTGTCGGGAGAATTTATCGTGGTCAATAAGCATTTATTAGAAGATTTGGTGAAACGCGGTTTATGGAACGAATCGTTGAAACAAGAAATTATGCGCCACAACGGTTCGGTACAAAATATTGATGCAGTACCAGCCGATTTAAAAGAACTATACAAAACGGTATGGGAAATGTCTATGAAAGACATCATCGACATGTCTCGTCAACGTGGCTATTTTATAGACCAATCGCAATCGTTGAATTTGTTTATGCAGGATGCCAATTATTCAAAACTTACTTCTATGCACTTTTATGCATGGCAATCTGGACTGAAAACAGGAATGTATTACTTGAGAACCAAAGCTGCTGTAGATGCGATTAAGTTTACCTTGAACAACGACAAAAAAGTAGAAACCGTTCCCGATGCAGTAGCGCTAGAAGTAGTAGCTGCTCCTGTTGAAGCAGTCGAGATGACACAAGAAGAATTTCAAGCCATGATTGAGCGCTCGCGCAATGCAGGGCCAGAGGATTGTGAAATGTGTGGTTCGTAGAACCAAAACAATAAAAAGTTATCTTTGAAACAGCTGTCTATGGATGGCTGTTTTCTTTTGTTTTAATAGCTAAATTTATACATATGATGCAGTGGGAACAGTTGCTTTCGTTAAGACGTCAAGGAGATGCAAATAAACGCTTACGTAAAGAGCAAGACGATACCCGATTAGGGTTTGAAGTTGATTATGACCGCATTATTTTTTCGGCGGCCTTTCGTTCGTTACAAGATAAAACGCAAGTCATTCCGTTGTCAAAAACCGATTTTGTGCACACACGGCTTACACATAGTTTAGAAGTTTCAGTTGTAGGTCGATCACTGGGAAGGTTGGTGGGTAAAAAAATCCTTGAGCGACATCCGTATCTGAAGGAAGTTCACGGCTATCAAATGAATGATTTTGGAGCTATTGTGGCGGCTGCCTGTTTGGCACACGACATTGGTAATCCGCCCTTTGGTCATTCGGGAGAGAAAGCCATAGGTGAATATTTTTCGATTGGAAAAGGCCAAAAATACAAAGCCGAATTGACGCCCAAACAATGGCAAGACCTTATTGATTTTGAAGGAAATGCCAATGGATTTTCGGTACTCACTGCCAATAGGCCTGGCGTGGAAGGTGGTATCCGAATTTCGTATGCTACTTTGGGCGCCTTTATGAAATACCCCAAAGAAAGTTTGCCAAAAAAACCTACTTCAGCCATTGCGGATAAAAAATATGGCTTCTTTCAGTCTGACAAAACATTTTTTGAAGAAGTTGCTGTCGAACTTGGTTTAATTCCAAATAAATCCGGCGATGACATTGGTTTTGAACGGCATCCATTGGCTTATTTGGTAGAAGCGGCGGATGATATTTGCTACACCATTATCGATTTTGAAGACGGCATCAATTTGGGTTTGGTCTCGGAGGATTATGCCTTGGAATACCTAATAAAATTAGTAAAAGACACCATAGATACCCAAAAGTACAAAACACTACACACCAAAGAAGATCGTATAAGTTATTTGCGCGCATTGGCCATTGGCACCTTGATAAATGATGCTGTTCGGGTGTTTTTAGAAAACGAACCGGCGATATTGGCCGGAAAATTTCCATTTTCACTTTTGGACAAGAGTAAATTTAAACCACAAATGGATGACATCATCAAGTTGAGCGTCAAAAATATTTATCAAAGTAGAGAAGTGATCGAGAAGGAAATCACCGGCTATCAGATTATTAATGTGTTGCTTGACAAAATGATTGCCGCTTTTGACAACCAGGTGCGGGGACAGGCCACCAATTATGATAAATTGTTACTTCAATTGGTTCCAGAAAAACATCGCGTTTTTAAAGAGAATACCTACGATCGTTTGCTGCATATTTGCCACTTTTTGTCACTATTAACCGACGGAAATGCCCTCTTATTTTATCGAAATATTAACGGTAATCATGAATAGTCGTGTTAATGTTAGTCGCGTTTTTTGATATCCAAAAAAAATAATTTAAGTTTGTTACTCAAAAACCAATATCAAATGAAAAAAATTACACTATTAACTGCACTTCTTGTTGCTTTCTTGGGTTTTTCTCAAGCAAACAAACAGAAAATCCAAACCTATTTAGACAACAATCGTGCTAAATATGGCTTGACTTCACAAGACGTTTCGGACTGGGTTATCGTAAGCGAACAAAATTCGACGTCTACAAAAATTACCAATTATCGTTTGGTTCAACGCCACCAAGGCATTGAATTATTTGATGCACAATCCAATCTTTGGTTCAAAAATGATGAACCCATTAATATGGGAAATCGTTTTCAATCAGCGGTTGCATCTCGTGTAAACACAACACAACCATCGTTAGACGTTTTGCAAGCTATGCAGTCGGCTTATGCGAAATTAGGTTATGCGTTGCCAGCTTTTACTATTGCTGACAATCAAAACAACACAACGTTTCAATTGTTGGATGGTCAACACGAAGATCCTATCTTGGCCAAATTAGGTTACCAATTGGTGGCCAACAACAAATTGCAGTTGGCTTGGGGATTCCAATTTTATGCTCCCAAAGGAAATCACTACTGGGATATTAAAATAGATGCCATCAGCGGTGAGGTATTAGATAAAAAAGACCTTACTATTTCTTGTGATTTTGGTGACAAAAACCATAAAAACCACACCACACACGACTACAAAAAACACTTCAACTTTGAGTTGAATGCTCTTAATTCATCTGCCTCTTTATTGGCTCCAAATCCTGGAACTTATCGTGTAATCCCATTCAATTACGAAAGTCCAAATCACTCACCATTTCAATTAATTACTACTACTGGAAATAGCTTGGCTTCACCAAACGGCTGGCATGATGCCAATACATTGACCGGTACTACTGCTGCTTTGCGTTATACCTACACTCGAGGGAACAACGTTTTGGCACAAGAAGATGCCGACGGTAACAACGGAACAGGTATCCGTCCTGATGGGGGCGCTGCATTGAATTTTGATTTTGCTTATGGCGGACAATATTTTTTACCTACCGAATACACACCATCATCAACTACCAATTTGTTTTACATGAACAACATCATGCACGACATCTGGTATCAATATGGTTTTGATGAAGCGAATGGAAATTTCCAACAAAATAACTTAGGAAGAGGAGGAGTGAATTCTGCCACTGGTGATGGAGTATTGGCTGATTCTCAAGATGGTTATGCCCAAACAACACCAACTCTTAATAACGCTAATTTTACTCCAACTAATGATGGTGTTCGTCCAAGAATTCAGATGTTTATGTGGAATCTTGGTGCGCCTCCAACTAATTACATCACTGTAATTGGTCCTTCTCCAATCCAAGGGGAATATCCTGCTACGACTAATGTGTTTGAAGGCACGGATAGCATACCAGTTCCTGTAGCTCCAAATGGAATAACTTCAGAATTGGTGTTGCATCAAAATGCACCTTTGGCTCCAGGAAATAACCCTAATTCAGCTTGTACTCTTGCAACAAATCCATTTGATATTTCAGGGAAAATTGTGTTGATTAAGCGTGGGGGATGTTTCTTTAGTCAGAAAGTTAAAAACGCACAAGACGCTGGTGCAACAGCTGTGATTGTAATGGATAGTATAGATAATAATCCACAGCGTTTGAATATGAGCTCAACTGGTTTGTTGGGAATAACAATTCCTGCGGTATTTGTTACCAAAGAAATTGGAGATAGCTTTATAGCACAAATGGCTAACGGACCATTGAACGTAAAATTAGAAGTGCCTGCAAACCTTTATTTGTATGCTGATGGTAGCTTTGACAATGGTGTTATTGGCCACGAATATGGCCACGGAATTTCCAACCGTTTAGTAGGCGGTGGTCAAGCCGGGTGTATGACTAATTATGATCAAATGGGCGAAGGCTGGTCAGACTGGTTCGGTTTGATGTTACAACTTAAACCAGGCGACACAGGAGCCGACCGAAGAGAAATTGGAACATTTGTAGTAAATCAGCCTATAGATGGAGTTGGAATTAGAGAGTTCCCCTATTCTACTGATATGACAATTAATCCAAGAACGATGGCTAATTCAAATGCACCTATTCCAGTTGATCCAGCTGATACGGGTTATCGTTATGTAATAGGTGAATTTTGGGCGTCATGTTTGTGGGATTTAACTTGGGCATACATTGACAAATACGGATTTGATTCCGATATATATACTGGAACAGGAGGAAACAACAAAGTAATGCGTTTGGTTGCTGATGCGTTGAAATTAGATGTTTGTAATCAAGCAAATATTGTTTCTGGTCGTGATTTCCTTATTGCTGCAGACCAAGCTACTACTGGTGGTGCTGATTATTGTTTAATTACAGAAGTATTTTCAAGACGTGGAGTTGGACTAAATGCATCTGCTGGAAGTGTAAATGATTGTGGTGATCAAATTGAAGATTTTACCGCTTTCCCAGCAGGTCCAAACTGTACATTATCAGTTGATTACTTCAATAATCCTGAATTGTTTAGAGTGTATCCTAATCCATCAAACGGATTGTTTAACATTAGAATCAATCAGTATGTTGGTAAAGTAACCATCGAGGTTGTCGATCTTAATGGTCGTTTGGTTTACAGCCAAAACAACACAGATTTCAATATTGAAAAATCCATTGACATGAGTCAATTCCAATCTGGAATGTATATTGTGAAAGTGAACAACAATCAAGTGAATTTCTCACAAAAAATCGTGAAAAACTAAGCAGTTAAATCAACTTGAATAAACAAAAAGCAGTAAGGTAACTTACTGCTTTTTGTTTTTAAATTCATACACAACTCCAATTCCCATCATTTGCTTCAGTTGGATTTTTGGCCCAACCGTAATTTGTTGTCCATTTACAATTTCTTTGGCCTTGATGTCATCGTCATAAATCAGATTTAACCCAAAATTGGCTTTCAAATAATCGTTGGCAGTAAGTTCAAATTGGATGTTCCAATCGACATCGATGTTTCCAAATTTGTTGATGTAGTCCGAATACAATGACAAACGATTTTCCATTGTGAAATTTTTCATCAACTCTTTTTTAAATGAATTAGCAATTAGCATTCCCAATTCGGTTCGTGTTTGTTTGCCAGACGAAAGCAAGTTCCCGTTGGAATCATAAATGGCAGGTGCAACGCCAAAAGCACCCTGATTGGCCAAATTTGCATCAAGAACCAAGGTGTTTTTTACGGTCAAGGGCGATAAATAAATCATGAACTTTTTTTCTTTTCGCATATACTCCGCACCAATTCCCAGAAAAGTATAGGCAGGCGCAAATGGTTTAGAAATTGCAATGTTAGTGTTGGGGTAGTTATAGCCGTTTGTAAATTGCGTATTAAAATTGAACTTAGCCGAGTGATACCAATTGGACAAACTGTCTTTGCGGTAGCCATAGGTGGAACTAAATTGAAATACATCATCTGTTTTTCGAAGTTCAATCCCGTCTTGCTTATTCACACCATAGCGTACAATCAATTCGTTGTGCCATTTTTGGTTGGCCTCACTATAGGTTCTTGTAAAATTCCCTTTTGCCAAACCCGAGATTGAACTCACACCTCCAGCATTCCAATTAATAAAAACAATGTCGTTTAGATCAAATCCGATCAAATTTTTGCTTTTCCAATTGGATTGAATTGGAACAGGTATAGCGGCAATACTGTCTAAAGTTTGCCCAATGCAGACGGAAGTTAACAATAAAAAAAGGGTGACATATACTCTCCTCATGCGCAAGGGTTTGTTATGGAACGAAAAAGTGAAACTAAAAGTGTGCGGCAAAAATCAACAATTTGTGTAATTATCTAAAAGGATTTGCAAACTTTTTGCGTCCAATTTACTATACCGTTGTAGTTCTTCGACTGTGCCCTGCATGATAAATTCATCGGGGATACCTGCAATTTTGAGGACAGTTTTGTAATTGTGCATGGCAGCAAATTCGGCTATAGCAGAGCCAAAACCACCAGAGACGGCGCCATCCTCTACAGTGATTAACACAGTATATTTTTGAAATAGTTCGTGTAGAAGTGTTTCGTCGAGGGGTTTAATAAATTTAAAATCGTAGTGCGCAATAGCATCTGCATTTTTGCATAGTTTGATGGCTAGGCTCACATTTTTTGCAATGGTGCCTGTTGATAATACGGCGATGCTTTGGCCTGTTTTGAGTTGTTCGGCTTTCCCAATAGCGATTGGAGAAAAGGGTTGTTGCCAATCAATCGTTATGCCACGACCTCTGGGGTAGCGAATGGCAATGGGATGATTCAATCCCAGCTGTGCCGAGTATAATAAATTACGTAATTCCATTTCGTTGCGTGGCGCACAAATGATCATGTTGGGAATACAACGCAGATAGGCAATATCAAATACGCCGTGGTGTGTAGCACCGTCTTCGCCTACCAGTCCTGCTCTGTCTATGCAAAAAATTACAGGTAAATTTTGCAAAGCTACATCGTGTATGAGTTGGTCGTAAGCGCGTTGTAAAAAAGTAGAGTAAATAGCACAATACACTACCATGCCTTGTGTGGCCATACCGGCAGCAACGGTAACTGCATGTTGCTCAGCAATGCCAACGTCATAGGCTCGATCAGGGAAAGTATCCATCATGTATTTCAAAGAACTTCCGGTAGGCATGGCAGGTGTAATGCCAATAATTTTGTTGTTTAGTTGCGCTAATTCTACTAAGGTTAGCCCAAAAACATCTTGGTATCGTGGAGGTTGAACTGCCAAATTTTTGGGATTCAATTCGCCGGTTTTGGCATTGAATTTTCCGGGCGCATGATAAGTTACTTGGTTGTCCTCTGCCTGTTGTAGTCCTTTGCCTTTGGTGGTGATGAGGTGCAAAAATCGTGGGCCTTTTTGTGTCTGTAAACGGCGTAATTCGCTAATTACAGCATTTAAATCGTGGCCGTCAATCGGTCCTGAATAATCGATATTTAAGGAGCTAATCCAATTGTATTGCTCGGCATATTCGCCCGATTTAATGGCAGTGAAATAATTTTTTAATGCCCCCACACTCGGATCAATTCCAATGGCATTGTCGTTTAGGATGATAAGCAAATTGGCATCCGTTACCCCGGCGTGATTCAAGGCTTCAAACGCCATGCCCGAGGCAATTGAAGCGTCGCCAATTACAGCAATGTGTGTGCGGTTTGAAAATCCATTTAATTCAGAAGCCAACGCCATGCCCAGTGCGGCTGATATTGAAGTAGACGAATGACCTGTACCAAAAGCGTCATAGGGACTTTCATCTCGTTTAGGAAAACCAGATATTCCTTCAAATTGCCGGTTGGTGTGAAATAAGTCTCTGCGTCCGGTGAGCAATTTGTGCCCGTAGGCTTGGTGGCCTACATCCCAAATAAGTATATCATCGGGGGTATTAAACACGTAATGCAAGGCAATCGTGAGTTCAATCACGCCCAAACTAGCGCCTAAATGACCTTCTTTAACGGCTACAATCTGTATGATATAATTGCGGAGTTCTTGAGCCAATTGAGTCAGTTGACTTTCGGGGATAAGCCTAAGATCGGCGGGCGATTGTATCTTTGAAAGTAAATTGTTTGGCATGCCGCAAATGTACAAATTGAATTGTTACTTTTGCTTCATGGATCCAATTTTCACCGACGCTTATTTTATGAAAAAAGCCCTGCATGAAGCCGAAATGGCTTTTGAAAAAGGGGAAATTCCAGTAGGAGCTGTGGTGGTAGTTGAGGATCGAATTATTGCGCGTAGCCACAACTTAACCGAGCTATTGCAAGACGTTACAGCCCATGCCGAAATGCAAGCCATTACTTCGGCAGCCCATTTTTTGGGAGGCAAATACCTTAAAAATTGTAGTTTGTATGTGACGCTTGAGCCCTGTCAAATGTGTGCAGGAGCATTGTATTGGAGTCAACTCAGCAAAATAGTCTATGGTGCCAGCGATGAGCAACGAGGCTTCGTGAAAATGGGTACGCAATTGCATCCCAAAACCCAAGTGATTTCTGGTATTTTGGCCGAAGAAGCTGCCGAATTGTTAAAGCGTTTTTTTGCCCAACGCAGAAAGTAATTGCTACATGACAAAAACAAAAAAACCGCCCATCGAATTGACAGGCGGTTGATTTGATTTAGTCTTTGATCTTCTTACCCTGTTGATCATAGAAATGATATTCTAAATAAGTGTAAGCATCTCGGGGTATTATCTTCACCCATTTTTTATGTTCAAAAAACCATTTTGAACGCAGGGATGGAAATCCTTTTTTAAGATAGGCGGCAACAAACGGATGTACATTCAGTACAATTTTTTGTTGTGACTTCGCCAGTCGTTCAACATCTGAAGCAATGCGATCAATGATTAAGATTGGGGCTTCAATTTCGCCTTTCCCGCTGTTGGGATCTTCCTCACGTGTTTCGATATTTACTTCTGGTCGTACGCGTTGTCTGGTAATTTGTACCAATCCGAATTTGCTCGGAGGTAAAATTTTGTGCTTTGCTTTATCGTCTTCCATTTCTTCTCGAAGGAAGTCAAAGAGCACTTTTCGGTTATCCGGATTTTGCATGTCAATAAAATCAACAACAATGATTCCGCCCATATCCCTTAAACGCAGTTGTCTAGCGATTTCGGCAGCCGCAATCATGTTTACTTCCATGGCCGTGTCTTCTTGATTGGTGGCTTTATTTGATCGGTTACCGCTGTTTACATCAATGACGTGTAAGGCCTCGGTGTGTTCGATGATCAAATAAGCTCCCTTTGTCATGGAAACGGTTTTTCCAAAGGAAGTTTTGATTTGTCTCTCGATGTGGTATTTTTCGAAAATGGGCGTGCTTTTCGATTGATAAAACTTAACAATTGATTGTTTGGATGGTGCAATTTCTTGCACGTAATCCTTGGTTTCCTGATACAACGTTTCGTCATCAATATGAATACCACTAAAGGTATCATTAAATACATCACGCAAGATGGAGGAAGCTCTGTTGAGCTCGCCCAATACTTTGGATGGATGAGGAGCGGTTGGTAATTTTTTACACATTGCAGTCCATCTGCCTAGCAGGTTCTGCAAATCTTTTTCTAATTCGGCGGTGTTTTTGCCTTCGGCTACTGTGCGAACAATAACGCCAAAACCTTTCGGTTTGATAGATTGAACTAATTTTTTAAGTCGGTCTTTTTCGCTTTTTTCTTCAATTTTTTGCGAAACAGATACGCGGTCTGAAAAGGGAACCAATACAATGAATCGTCCGGCGAGAGAAAGTTCTGCGCTAAGTCGAGGACCCTTGGTCGATATGGGTTCTTTCACCACTTGTACCAAAACCGATTGGTTGCTCGTGAGCACCTCGGCTATGGTTCCGTCTTTGTCTATTTCTTTCTCAAATTGAAATGTCTTGAGCGAGAAATCTTTTAATTTACCTGCGTTTACAAGTTTGATGAATTTCAGTTGTGAAGCCAGATTTGGACCTAAATCGTGGTAATGTAAAAAGGCGTCTTTTTCGAAGCCCACATTTACAAATGCAGCATTAAGTCCAGCAACAGGTTTTCTGATTTTGGCAATAAAAATATCACCTACCTGAAAGTTGCTTTTTTCTTCTTCTTTGTGTAATTCAATTAGTTTTCCATCTTTTAATAAGGCAAAATCTACGGCATCTGAACTAGATCGGATGATTAATTCTTTATTCACGCTGTATATTTTTTTCCAAACGTGTGCTTTACAGGTTTTGGAGTGCAGTGCTTCAGTAAGACCAAAACACATTCACTAACCAGTAAAGTGAAGTAAGGATGGATTAAGTAATAATTTAACAGGTTGTGTACCCGATGGATGAAATCAAATTTCAATTTAGAAATTCCAATTTCCAATAATAAGGTTTGGGATTTGGATTTTTGATTTGAAATTTACTGGATTTCGATCCGATTTCAATGAACGTTTAAAAAAAAGAAAAAGTAGTTTTAGACTACTTTTTCTTCTTGTGACGGTTAGCTCTCGCTCTTTTTTTACGTTTGTGCGTCGCTACCTTATGTCTTTTTCTTTTTTTACCACTTGGCATAGTTGGTGATTTTTTTATGATTAATACTATGTTATTTTGCTTCGTTGTTCGTTTTCACTCCTTCTACAAATACTTTTGCTGGTTTGAAAGCGGGAATGTTATGAGCTGGGATTTTAATTGTTGTGTTTTTAGAGATATTTCTCCCTGTTTTTTCAGCTCTGGTTTTGATGATGAAACTTCCAAAACCTCTCAAGTATACATTGTCTCCAGTTTCTAATGAAGTTTTCACTTCTTCCATAAATGATTCTACTGTGGCTTGAACATCTCCTTTTTCAAGGCCTAATTTTTCAGAAATTTTTGCTACGATATCGGCTTTCGTCATTTTCTTTCGTATTTTAAAATAGATAATTATTTTTTTGAGGTTGCAAATATATGAATTTAAAAAACAAATTATCAACCTAATTCATTAAAATTTAATTACATAAAGATATACTTTTGTTTTCCAAAATTTAACATGGAATTTAGTAACACGCTCATTAAGTGGTATTTACAAAAAAAACGGGATCTGCCGTGGAGAAACACGAAGGATCCTTACTGCGTTTGGTTATCAGAGATTATCTTACAGCAAACACGCGTTGCGCAAGGATTGCCGTATTATCAAGCATTTGTTGCTGCTTTTCCTACTGTTCATGATTTGGCTCAAGCTGCTGAACAAGACGTCTTGAAGCTTTGGCAAGGCCTGGGTTACTATTCCCGTGCACGAAATTTGCATCAAGCTGCTCAACATATATCTACAGAATTAAACGGAGAATTTCCTAATAACTACCAGGATTTACTACAGATAAAAGGCATCGGAACTTATACTGCTGCGGCTGTAGCTTCTTTTTGTTTCAATGAAGCTGTTCCAGTTGTTGATGGCAATGTTTTTCGCGTGTTGGCAAGATTCTTGGGTGTGTCAACAGATATTGCTATGGCTTCAGCAAAAAAAGAATTTTCTGCTTTAGCTGCCGAATTAATGCCACAAAATGAACCCGCATTATTCAATCAGGCGCTCATGGAATTTGGTGCTTTGCAATGTGTGCCAAAGAGTCCCAATTGTGTTGCCTGTGTTTTTCAAAATAGTTGTTATGCGTTGGCACAAAACAAAGTTTCTAGTCTGCCTTACAAATCCAAAAAAAACAAAGTAACTGAACGGCATTTAAATTATTTGGTGTTTCAAGATGTTTTAAAGCATTCCATTATTCAGAAAAGAATTGGCAAGGGAATTTGGCAAAATTTATATGAGTTTCCCTGTATCGAATCGACACATACTTTGGCAATCGATGAATTGATTGCCGTTTTGTCTACTTCTGCATGGTCCAAACATCCCATTCAAAAAGTTAGTGAGCTCAACCCAGTTGCGATTACACATCTTTTATCGCACCGGCGATTAGTGATCAAATTTTGGAAAATCGAAGTAAATGGACTGCTTACGGATGGTCTTAATTACGAGAAAATTCGAGCGCATCCGTTTCCAATTGTGCTGTATAATTTTATAGCCAACGATTGGCATGAGTTATAAATTTTAGTACATTTGGCTGAACTTCAAATCCAACTAAAATGAGCGGTACCTTAAATAAAGTTATGTTAATTGGTCACTTAGGTGAAGATGTAAAAATGCACTATTTTGATGGGGGAAATTGTATCGGTAGATTTCCGTTGGCTACGAATGAAACCTATATCAACAAATCGACAAACGAAAAAATCACGTCGACCGAATGGCACAATTTAGTAGTACGAAATAAAGCAGCTGAGATTTGTGAAAAATACCTAACCAAAGGCGATAAAATATATGTAGAGGGCCGTATCAAATCGCGTCAATGGCAAACGGAAGACGGGGTCACTAAATATACTACAGAGATTCAAGTTACAGAATTCACCTTTTTATCAGTGAAAAAAGAAATTGAATCCAATCGCGGAAATGAGAGCAAACCTACTTACGATGCCCCAACTTCCATGATGCCCGAAAATGATTTACCTTTTTAAATACAATACCCTATAGGCTAGTAAATTGCTAGCCTTTCTTTTTATGTTGCACAAACTCATCTATTTTTTGGTACTTGCTATGTTTTGCTTGGGTTGCAAGAAAGAGATCTTACCCAAACCCAATAGCCAGTTGCGCTTGGATTATCCAGAAGCTACTTATATTCAGTTTAAAGGGAGTTGTCCTGCTACTTTTGACATCAATCAAGATGCAGTTATCAAGGCCAAATCGGATTGTGGTTTTACCATAAATTATCCCAAAATGAAGGCCACAATTTACATGAGCTATAAGCCCGTTCAAAACAACATCAATGTATTGTTGCGCGACGCCCAAAAACTAACCTATGAACACGTGATTAAAGCCGATGACATTTTAGAGCAGCCTTTTATCAATAAGGATCACAGGGTGTTTGGAATGTTTTATCAGGTAAATGGAAATGCGGCAACTAATGCGCAATTTTATGTAACCGACAGCACCAAACATTTTATGGATTGTTCGGTTTATTTTTATGCCAAACCCAACTTTGACTCGGTAATGCCAGCCGCAGACTATGTTAAAAATGACATGCGCCGACTAATGGAAAGTTTGCGGTGGAAATAACTTAATCTATCACTTTGTAAGTAGTACCATCGGCACAAGATTCTACTAATTGTGTCAACGATTTTTTAGAGTGTTGTGTTTTGTCAAATGCAACTACTGCCTCTTTTTTGTCAAAATTTACAGTAGCTTTTTGTACGCCAGGCGTTTCATTCAATTTGGTTTCAATTGTTTTGGCACAGCCCACTGCACATGTCATTCCTTCAATATGAAAACGAGTTGAATCTAGATTGGCTGACGCTATTTCTTTGGTGGCAACTGGTTTGGCAGCTGCTTTTGGCGTATCACTGTTCGATTGTTTGCAAGCCATAACGGTTAATCCGATGAGTGTAACAAACAGTATTGTAGACGATATTTTCATTTGAACTATTTTTTAATGAAACAAAAGTAAATAAATTAGATTGGTACACTTCATAAAATTGACACAAAATTTTAATGTGAATAGGGTAAAAAAAAGGCCGGATTAGTGATCCGACCAGTGTTAGTTTTCCAGCTAATTTTATTCAAAATCTGAAGCTGGTATAGCTGCATTGAGTTTGATGTCAGTGGTTGTCAACTCGATTTCCATTCCGATGTTGAGTGTAGTTTTGTGTGGAAACAAAATCCCGTTCACCGCTTTGTAATCACCAAATGAAGTGGTTTCGGTTAGCGTACCTTCTTTGGTTTCAACTGATTTAGATTCGCCTAATTTTAAACCTGAATTACAAGCAAAATAAAACGAATTTATTCCGTCTTGCACAACATAGCAATCGGTTTCATTAAATGCTTCAATACCTTTAAGTGAAATTGTTTTTTTGTTTAACAAATCCAATTCTTCAAAGGGAACAGCAGCGGCTTTGAGCGCAGCAATTTCGGTAGTCGACAACGGTACTTTTTGACCTTGTTGCAGTACATAGGTGCTTTTATCATTCACCACTTGCTTCAACATGGTCATTCCCATGGCTTTGATTTCTCTCACTTGCTGATGCGATGCCGAAGTTTTTGTGGTTAATTCTACCGGAAAACCCTGTACCAATCCAGTAGCCGTGCTGATAACGGTTTGCACATTTCGGGCTGCTTTTTCGCCACCAATTGCATTCAAGTAATTTGAAATCACCGCCGAAGCGGTAAGTCCAGCGGGAAGTGTAGGCGCATCTTTTTTCTCGGTAATGGGATTTCCAAATTTGTCAAAATAAAAGATAGGCAAATTCAATTCAGCCAATTTAGAGGCTACTTCGCTGCCTTTTCCAGTTACCACTATTCGCAACTGATCGGTTTTAAAATACGTATAGGCCACACGCAACACATCATCGGATGTAACCGCATTGATGTTTTTAATGAAGTTTTCGTAGAAATTTTCGGGTAAATTTTGTGTACGCAAACGCAAGGCATACGAAGCCACCGTTTGTGGTTTTTCGATTTGCATCACAAAACGTCCTACGTAGCCTGCTTTTACATTTTGAAGAACGTCTTCGGCCACTTTTTCGGTGCGAATGCGTTTTAGCTCTTTCAGTACTTCAACTACGGCGCTGTCAGTTACTGCGTTGCGCACTTGGGCAAACGTACTGAAACGCGAGGTATATTTACTTGCATTAATCGATGAACCTGCTCCATAAGTCCATCCGTGTTTTTCGCGCAAGTTCATGTTGAGGTAGCTGTTGAAGTCGCCACCCACTACTTGGTTGGCCACAATGGCGGCAAAATAATCGGGATCAGACATTTTTAAATTGGTGACGTTCATTACTGAAATCTCTGATTGCACCGCATTAGGCATGTCAATAAAATTGATTTGTGTTTGTGTCACATCGGTTGGTTCAGTGAAGGGAATTTTTGGAGCAGCGGCTTTAGGCCATCCACCAAATAATTTTTCTACCTGTTTTTTAACTTTGGCCAATTGTATATCGCCAATAATAATTAAGTATGCATTTTCAGGTACAAAATAGGTGTTGTAATTGGCAATCACATCGTCTAAAGTGACTTGATTGATGCTGGTCTCGTTTATGTATTCGCCAGAGGGGTGAGCCGGTCCAAATCCCAAAATATTTTCGACTCTACGCGCTACAGCCGGCACACTTTTCTCATCGGCTTTTAAACTTTCAAGTAATTTGCTTTTCTCTTTTTCAAAATCGGCTTGTGTAAAATTGGGATGTAAAGCACCATCGGCTAGCAGTTCCAATATACGTCCTGCATACTTGGACAAGCCTGATCCCGAAGCGCCGCTGTTGTAAAATGAAATATCTGCGCCCAAAAAGTCAATTTCTTCGTTAAAGGCTTCTTTGGTAATTTTTGTTGTACCGTTTCCAATCATACTCGAAGTTAAATTGGAAACGCCTTTTTTGGCTCCTTCTACATAAGGCATATTGTCTAAAGTAAGTGTAAAAGACACGCGCGGTAATTTGTGGTTTTCAACCACCAAAACTTTGAGGCCGTTTGGCAATTCAAATGATTTTGGTTTGCCAATATTTACTGTGGGCGAAGGGCCTGGTTTGGGTTGAGTCCTGTTTTGTGCAGTCATAAGTAATGTGATAAACAAGCAAGAAATAAGGAATATTATTTTTTTCATGGCCAATTAATTTTGCGGTTTTTCTTGGGTTGGAAGATAGGATAACAGCAGACGTTGGTTATTACCCAAGTATTTTTTGGCTACCGCTTGAATTTCTTCTCGGGTAACCGAACGGTAGGTTTCAATGTCGGTATTGATGAGATTTACATCGCCATACAATAAATAATAAGACGCCAAACTTTCGGCAATTCCCTCAACAGAGGCGTTATTATTTACATACTGGTTTTCAATTTTGTTTTTTAGTTTTTCTAATTCTTTGGGCGAAATCAATTCATTTTGCAATCGCGCAATTTCGGCATCAAATTCTGTTTGTAAGTCTTTAATCGTAAATGGAGCCAATGGCAAACCGTAAACCACATACATGCCGTGATCTTCTTGGCTGAAACTGAATGCACCAATTTGTAAGGCCATTTTTTTGTCGTCGACTAATTTTTTGTACAAGCGCGAACTTTTTCCATCGCTCAATAAGCCCGAGATCATTTCCAACACGCGCGCTTCTCTGGTTTTCATAGATGGAGTGCGGTAGGCATTGAGCAACATGGGAATCTGAATGTTGGGGTCTTCATAGCTGGCCTCAATGGTTTGTGTAATGGGTTCTTCGTCAAATTGTTGTTTGCTTAGCGGTGCGCCCTTTGGAATTGACGCAAAATACTTTTGAATCCATTCAAGCGTTTGTGCCTTATCATAATTTCCTGCTACTACTAAAACAGCGTTGTTGGGCACGTAGAATTTTTTATTAAACGCCTGAAACTCTTCAAGGGTTGCGGCATCTAAGTGTTCCATAGACCCAATGGTTTCCCAACGGTAAGGATGGTTTTTAAACAAATTTTTCTTCACTTCCCGAATCACACAACCGTAGGGTTGGTTGTCCATGCGCAAGCGTTTTTCTTCTTTTACGACTTCGTTTTGGGTGTCTACTCCCACTTGATTAATTACCGGATGAAGCATACGTTCGGCCTCCATCCACAATCCCAATTCCAAGCTGTTTGACGGAAACACTTCGTAATAATAGGTACGGTCGTCAGAGGTATTGGCATTGTTTACGCCGCCATTACCGGTTACAATTTTCATCCATTCGCCGCGGCCAATGTTTTGCGTGCCCTCAAATAATAAATGCTCAAAAAAGTGAGCAAATCCGGTGCGATCGGGCATTTCGTCTTTGGCGCCCACGTGATACATCACCGAGGTGATCACCACAGGTGCTGATTTGTCTTGGTGTAAAATTACATGTAATCCATTGTCGAGGGTAAGTTCTTCAAAGACTACTTTTTGTGCCGTAGCGGCTGATCCCACAAGTAGTGATGCACTTAACGTCATAAGGTATTTTTTCATAAAAATTACTAAATAAGTTGCTGTTGAAATAAATACATACGCACTTCTTGCACGTAGTTTGTGCTTCAAAAATACGGTATTTAGTGTACTTTCAAGTTCCTTATCATCGATTTTATACAATCTGATAATGGCTAGCAGCAATCAAATGAACTTTTTTTAACCTTAGGTTGTGTGATTGAGATTAAGTTGTATATTTGCGTCCATTTTATAATTAACTAAACATCATTGTTATGTACGCAATCGTAGAGATAGCAGGGCAACAATTTAAAGTAAGCAAAGACTTAAAGGTTTATGTTCACCGTTTGGCTAATGAAGAAGGTTCAAAAGTTTCTTTTGACAAAGTTCTTTTATTAGACGATAACGGAAACATTACTTTAGGCGCCCCAGCTATAGAAGGTGCTTCTGTAGAAGCCAAAGTGTTACAACACTTAAAAGGAGACAAAGTAATCGTTTTCAAAAAGAAAAGAAGAAAAGGATTCAAAAAGAGAAATGGTCACAGACAGTACCTTACTCAAATTCAAATTGAAGGAATTATTGCCTCAGGTGCTAAAAAAGCAGCCCCTAAAAAAGCAGTAGTTGAAGCAGTAG
Organism: Flavobacterium sp.; assembly: GCA_018883065.1. Classification (GTDB taxonomy): domain Bacteria; phylum Bacteroidota; class Bacteroidia; order Flavobacteriales; family Flavobacteriaceae; genus Flavobacterium. Next base: position 19,953 of record VEQT01000006.1, on the reverse strand, counting down.
CTGAAGAAGCAGAAGCGCCAAAAGTAAAAAAAGCGCCAAAAGCTAAAAAAGAAGATACACAAGAATAATAACAATATAAAACGAATACGTCATGGCTCACAAGAAAGGTGTCGGTAGTTCCAAGAATGGTAGAGAATCAGAATCGAAACGTTTAGGCGTAAAGATTTTTGGTGGTCAAGCTGCTATTGCAGGGAACATCATCGTAAGACAAAGAGGTTCTAAACACAATCCAGGCGAAAATGTGTACATCAGTAAAGATCACACATTACACGCTAAAGTAGACGGAGTTGTGAAGTTCCAAAAGAAAAAAGACAACAAATCCTATGTTTCTGTAGAAGCTTTCGAAGCATAAGATTCAGTACAATTTCTCAAAAAGCCCATTCAATTTGAATGGGCTTTTTTATTTGTTGTCGGTTGTCAGTTGTTTAAAAAATAATTAATTTCAAAAAAGTGTAACAAAACAGCAACAGTATTCGTTAAAGTAAGCCTTCGGGTTTTTGCGTTCTTTTTCATTCTTTCTTTTGTAACCCATTAACTCTTTATACTATGCCAAAACTTGTTTCTGAAATCAGAATTACATTACGAATCACCGCCACTTATTTTAGCAATCAGCTAAAAATGGAATCCTTTACTCAAGAACTTAATCCAGAAAACGAATTAAAACACCAAAAACTCGCCCAAACAAATCAAAAAACAGTTGATAAACTTTCGAGTGATATAGAGAAATTTAAACTTAAACTTCCTAAATATCCTCGTGTTATACTGATAACTTTTCTATCTAATGAAGATAAAAAGCACATTAAAATATTAAATATAGACAACCCCAAAGTCGATTTAAAATACTGCGAAATAGATCAAACCAATTTATTTGCCTACATCAAAGCTGGCCTCACTCAAGGTGAGTTTAGTCAAGTAACAATAGAGGTTTTACGCTAAAACAAAAAAAGGAGAACAGCACTGTTCTCCTTTTTTTTAGCTAGTAGCTTTTTTTAAAGTCATTATTCTAAAAATGAAATAGTGTAATTCCAAATGTTATTCCTTTCTTTTTCCTTGATGAAAAAGAAACAAAAAATCAAGACCTTGGATTTTCGGCGATCAAAATAGGCTCACTTCCTAAAACTCAAAAACTCTCCCGCTCGTTACCTCGCGGACTCAAACAGTTTGAGTTTCTTTACGGAAGTCTCACCCTTTTGTCCCGACGCTTCGGGACGCCTGCCAAATCCTATGGTCATGGAAGTCTTCGGTGGTGCTATTGTGGTTGTTGGTCCCGAAGCATCGGGATTGGAATTTTTATATTGGAATTTATATAATTCGTGCATTCGTGGCAAATATTTTTTTTGGAGCACGGATTGAAGAAATGTATATAATCTGAAAAATTTTAATTATTTCACAAATTTTATAAATCTGTGTTGCGAAAACCAATAATCAAGTTTTAGGTCCCAACGCTTCGGCATTGGAATTTTTAGATTGGAATTTCTTAGCTACGTCTGTCATCTAATCTCTTTTTGTCTGTCATCTAAAAAAATCGTTCATTCGAGGTAAAAAACAAAAAACCCTTACAGCAATGTAAGGGCTTTGTATCAATATTTAATTCTAAAATCTTAGTATCTATAATACTCTGGCTTAAACGGTCCTTGAACAGCAACGCCAATGTAAGCTGCTTGTTCATCGTTTAAGGTTTCGAGTTCTACGCCTAATTTTGCAAGGTGTAAAGCTGCTACTTTTTCGTCGAGGTGTTTGGGTAACATGTACACTTCATTTTTGTATGCAGCACTGTTGGTCCATAACTCTATTTGAGCCAAGGTTTGATTTGTAAATGAGTTACTCATTACAAAACTTGGGTGTCCTGTAGCGCAACCTAAGTTAACCAAACGACCTTCGGCTAAAATCAAAATGTCTTTACCTGCAATGGTATATTTATCTACTTGTGGTTTAATTTCAACTTTTGAAGCACCGTGGTTTTTATTTAACCAAGCCATGTCAATTTCGTTATCAAAATGACCAATGTTACACACAATGGTTTTGTCTTTCATTTGTTCAAAGTGACTTCCCAAAACGATGTTTTTGTTTCCAGTTGTAGTAATCACAATGTCGGCATTTGCAACAACAGTATTCAATTTTTTAACTTCAAATCCGTCCATAGCAGCTTGAAGCGCGCATATTGGATCAATTTCTGTTACTGTAACAATTGAACCTGCGCCGCGGAATGAAGCAGCAGTTCCTTTCCCAACATCTCCGTATCCACACACAACTACACGTTTTCCGGCCAACATTACGTCAGTAGCTCTACGAATGGCATCAACCGCCGATTCTTTACAACCGTATTTGTTGTCAAATTTAGATTTAGTTACCGAGTCATTCACATTGATGGCTGGCATAAACAAGGTGCCATTTTTCATGCGCTCATACAAACGGTGAACACCCGTAGTCGTTTCTTCAGACAATCCTTTAATTCCGTCAATTAATTCTGGGTAACGATCAAATACCATATTGGTTAAATCACCTCCATCATCTAAAATCATGTTTAACGGTTTGCGGTCTTCACCAAAGAATAACGTTTGCTCAATACACCAATCAAAGTCTTCTTCGTTTAATCCCTTCCATGCATAAACTTGAATACCTGCTGCGGCAATGGCTGCTGCGGCTTGGTCTTGCGTTGAGAAAATGTTACACGATGACCAAGTAACTTCAGCTCCAAGAGCAATTAAGGTTTCAATTAATACTGCTGTTTGGATAGTCATGTGTAAACAGCCTGCAATGCGTGCTCCTTTTAACGGTTGACTTGCGCCATATTCTGCACGAAGTGCCATTAAACCCGGCATTTCAGCTTCAGCCAATTCAATTTCTTTTCTTCCCCAAGCTGCCAAGGAAATGTCTTTTACTTTGTAGGCCACATAAGGCATAGTTGTCGTACTCATTTATAGTATATTTGTATTTAAAAATTTTGGGCAAATTTAGACAATAACTTAGGATTTAAAAAAGTTTTAAACTGATTTGTGAATTGTTTATCCCCGTAATCGTTTAATTTTCAACAAAATATTTTTCAATTAAAACGACGCTAGCTGTTTTTAGTTAACGAAAACGTTTTTGAAATTTCCCTGCTTTAGCTATGTCGTTGTATTTGCATGTTCATCCAAATAGTCACACCCAATTATTGGTTTGGTCAATTGACGAATCCATTGCTGAGTTACATGGTAATTTGGTTCTTACTGAGCAGAGCCAGCGTCGCATCCAATCGATGAAATCTGTTTTGCATCAACGGGCATTTTTAAGTGTGCGCCAATTGCTTTTGCGGTTGGGGTATACCGATGCCGATTTATATTACGATGCCAGCGGCAAACCGCATTTGACTGACGGAAAATTTATCTCCATTTCGCATTCACACCAATTGGCAGTTGTAATTGTAAGCAATCAATCTGTTGGCGTTGATGTAGAACTGGTACGCGAGAAAGTGGCTAAAATTGGCTCCAAATTTTGTGCCACTGAATTGCACTATTTGGCCCCTGATTTAACAACCGAAATCCAACGACTCACCGTGATTTGGGGAGCTAAGGAAGCGGTATTTAAAATAGTCAATCAAGAAGGAATTAGTTTCAAAGATCATATTTTTGTAGCGCCATTTAAATTGAATTCGGCACATACTTCGGCCACGCTTGCCTTAGGTTTATTGCCAAGAAATTTTGCAGTACAGTATCAACTCCTGGCCGATTATGCGTTGGTCTATACTTTTGAAACCACCTAATGCAAACACTTTATCCCCAAATTTGTTCAAAAAAAGCCAACGGAATAAAGCAATTGGCTATTTTATTGGATCCTGAAAAAATAAATTGGGAAGCGTGGGAAAGTACTATTTGCGCCATTCAACATTCGCCAGCTCATTTGATCTTAGTGGGCGGAAGCAGCCATAGTGCGTTGGCCATTGATGAGTTGGTGCAAGCACTAAAAAAAGCTATCGATTTACCAGTAGTTTTGTTTCCCGGAAATTCTTCCCAGCTTTCAACACAGGCCGATGCCATTTTGTTTTTGAGTTTGCTCTCAGGCAGAAATCCCGATTATTTAATTCAACAACAAGTTGACGCTACACCTACTTTGATGCAGATGGATTTGGAAGTCATTTCTACCGGCTATTTGCTCATCGAAAGCGGTCAAGTTACTAGTGTGGAGCGGGTGAGTAACACAAAACCCATTTCCAGAATAGACATTGATTTGGCAGTACACACGGCAAAGGCAGGGGAATATTTAGGGGCTAAACTCATCTACTTAGAAGCAGGCAGTGGTGCGCAGTTGTCCGTCCCTTTAGAGATGATCCAAGCCGTATCACAATCAATTTCAGTTCCGCTTATCGTAGGTGGAGGTCTTCGTTCGCAGCAGGAAATTCAAGCGGCCTATTCAGCAGGAGCCGATGTGGTTGTAATTGGAACTGCTTTTGAAGAAGATCCGCAATTTTTTACCTCATGTTAGACTTTTTATTTGCACAATATTCTACCTATCCAACTTATGAAATTGCCTTGGAACTTACGGCTATTTTGTTTGGATTATGGAGTGTTTGGGCTGCCAAAAAAAACAGTTTGACTGTGTTTCCTACAGGATTAATTAATACCGCCATTTATGTGTATTTGTTATGGAAATGGAATCTGTTGGGCGACATGCTCATTAATGCCTACTATGTTGGCATGAGTATATACGGCTGGATAATATGGTCAAGAAAGGATGACCAACACAACGAATTGGCCATTTCTCGCATGCAACCAAAAGAATATGTACATGCCATGTTGTTATTTATAGCAGCCGCGCTATTTGTGGTGTTGATTTACTTCATTTTTGGTAAGTTTACGCATTGGACAACCTATCTAGATACATTTGTTACGGGTCTATTTTTTGTGGGCATGTGGCTCATGGCTCGACGAAAGATTGAAAATTGGTTGTTTTGGATTGCTGGCGATCTCATTTCGATTCCGTTATATTTTGCAAAAGGGTATACCTTTACCAGCATTCAATATCTTATTTTTACTAGCATCGCCATTTACGGCTTTATCGAATGGAAGAACATCTTAAACAACAGGCTACAAGCCTCATAAAAGTAGCAATATACGGCCCAGAGAGTACAGGTAAAACTACTTTGGCCAAGCAATTAGCTAAACATTTTAGCACCAATTGGGTAGCTGAGTATGCCCGTGACTATTTGCAACTCAAATGGGACACGGCCCAACAAACCTGTACTCCCGAAGATTTGATGCCAATTGCAATTGGTCAAGTGGCACTTGAAAATGAGGCTATACAAACAGCAACTGATTTTGTTTTTTGTGACACCACTTTGATGGTTACCAAGGTGTATTCTGAGATGTATTACCAAACGTGTGATCCTGTTCTTGAGAAGACTGCCCGCAAACACAAATACGATTTATTTTTTCTCACCGATATTGATGTGCCTTGGGAAGCCGATGATTTACGCGACAGACCCCAACAAAGAGAGGAGGCCTTGGCCCATTTTGAAGCGGCTTTAGTGGCCAATCAAAAACCGTACATTCGATTATCGGGAAGTAAAGAAACGCGTTTATCAGCCGCAATTATGCATTGTTTGGATTACCAAAAAGCAAAAAGTTATGGGTTCACTGCTCATGATTACGTGCAAGTAATACATCATGGCATACCAATTACCAAATTGTTTGAACACATTCAGCTTATCAAACAAGGGCCTAAACCAATTCAATTGGAACGCCCTGCAACCATTCTGGATGGAATTATCCAATTTGATACCGAACAAATTCAACAACTGACGACTTTTTTTGAGGAACGAAAATCAACGTATAAGCTGAAAAAATTTGTGCCTGCTTCAGGTGCAGCCAGTAGAATGTTTAAGTTTTTGAACGATTTTGTGCGTGACTATAACCCGCACCAAGAAACCATTAATGCCTACATAAATCGATCGAACAACCGTGATTTGGCTCTTTTTTTAGCAGGAATTGAAAAATTTTCATTTTATAAAAAGATTCAAAAAAAATTACTGGCAGATTTTAAAGAATATGCTTCCTGGGAACAAGATGCGAAACATTTTTATTTTATTCAATATATGTTGCATCCCAATCAATTTGATATGGCCAACAAACCAAAAGGAGTACTTGATTTTCACAAATACACGGGTCATTTGGCTACTCCAGTAGAAGAACACCTCAAAGAATGCGCTACTTATGCCAATTCAAATGGGGTTTCACATCTTCATTTTACTGTTTCGCAAGCCCATGAAACCTTGTTTCAAACAGTGCTTAATTCGACCAAATCTAAAATCGAAACGCACACCCAAACTCAAATACAAGTAAACTATTCGTATCAATTTGCCCATACGGATACACTTGCAATCAACGCTGATTTTGAGCCCTTGCGTTCTGAAACCAATACGATTACGCTCAGGCCAGCTGGGCATGGTGCCTTGATTCATAACTTAGGGTTGCTGGATGCCGATGTGGTGTTTATCAAGAACATTGATAATGTGAGTCAAAATCAGTTGAATGAAATTGCAATATATAAAAAAGCGTTGGCCGGACATTTGATTCGTTTGCAAGAACAAGTATTTGATTTGTTAAATAAAATAGATACCCAAACGATTTCTGAATTTGAATTAGATTCAGTTGTGGAGTGGATGGTTCACAGTTTAAATTGTTCGATTAACGACGATTTTTACAAATTTACCACTGAAAATAAGTGGAGTTATATCAAAGACAAACTCAATCGACCCCTACGGGTATGTGGAATGGTTAAAAACGAGGGCGAACCCGGCGGTGGTCCATTTTGGGTGCGCAACGCCAATGGCAATTTATCTTTGCAAATAGTTGAATCGGCCCAAGTCGATTTACATAATCCAATTCAGGCACAAATTATGCAGCAATCAACTCACTTTAATCCGGTAGACTTGGTGTGTGGCTTAAAAAATTACCGTGGCGAAAAATTTAACTTGTTAAACTTTGTTGATCCCACAACCGGTTTTGTGGTGTCTAAAGCAAAAAACGGCGTAGAATTTAAGGCCTATGAATTACCCGGACTTTGGAACGGAGCCATGGCCCGTTGGCTCACTGTTTTTGTGGAAGTTCCTTTGCTCACATTTAATCCTGTAAAGACAGTAAACGATTTGCTTAAGTCGGCACATCAACCACACTAATGAACTGGGGAATACTACAAAGAGAACTTCGATTCAAGGCCATCCGAAGCGCTGGCCCTGGCGGTCAGCATGTAAACAAAGTATCGTCAAAGATTGTACTTTCATTTGATTTGTCGGCATCAAACGCCTTATCCGTTGAAGAAAAGCAGATTTTGCTTGAAAAATGGGCTAGTCGTCTCAGTAAAGACCAACAAATACAACTAAGCTGTGACGAAAGCCGCAGTCAAATTCAAAACAAAACGCGTGCCTTGAAACGTTTTTTATTGCTCATAGAAGCGGCATTGATTATTGATCAGCCAAGAAAAATAACCAAGGTACCCAAATCGGCTATTCGTAAACGACTCAAAGACAAGCAGTCATGGTCCGAAACTAAAAAATTACGTCGCAAACCTGATTTATAATTTTTTCAAGTATATTTGTCCCGTCTCAAAGGGGTGCTCTAAATTACGAGCTGAGATTATACCCAACGAACCTGGGCAGGTAATGCTGCCAAGGGAATGCCAAGCAAGAAATGTTACACAAACATTTTTAGTTAAGAAGCTAGACTGCGCATCTTACTTCTTTTCTAAGCAAAGCAAGAACAACTTTTTTTTAACCAAAGAATAATTACCCCTTTTATTCGTAATACAAGTACGAATGAAAACAACTATTGCCCTTTTTTTTCTTTCAACAATCACTTTCGCCCAAATCCAAGACACAACCAAGGTCAATGCCTTAAATGAGGTGCTGGTGTCATCGATACGCGCCACTGCAAGCACGCCAGTTAGTTTTAGTAACCTAACCAAAAAGGAGTTGGCTTCCCGCAATTTGGGACAAGACATTCCTTTATTGCTCAATTTTATGCCTTCGGTGGTTACCACCTCTGATGCTGGAAATGGAATAGGGTATACGGGCGTTCGGGTTAGAGGAAGTGACGCTACTCGTGTAAACGTTACTCTGAATGGAATACCCTATAACGATTCCGAAAGCCACAGCACGTTTTGGGTAAATTTACCCGATTTTGCTTCGTCGGTTGCCAGCGTTCAATTGCAGCGTGGCGTTGGAACTTCAACCAATGGTGCAGGTGCATTTGGCGCCAGTTTGAATGTGCTCACCGATTCCTATTCGGAGAAAAGTTATGCCCAAATAGACAATTCGGTGGGAAGTTTTAACACCCGAAAAAATACGGTAAAATTTAGTACAGGTTTACTCAATAATCAATTTGAATTGGCGGGTCGACTTTCAAATATTGCTTCAGATGGTTACATTGATCGAGCAGAGTCCCTATTAAAGTCCTACTTTTTGCAAGCTACTTTTGTTGGTAAAACCTCTTTATTAAAGGCCTTGGTTTTTGGCGGAACTGAAAAAACCTATCAATCATGGTATGGTGTAGATGCAGCAACACTAAACAACACCCGCACCTTTAACTTTGCAGGTATGTACACCGATGCCAATGGTGAACTGCGTTTTTATGATAATCAAACCGACAACTACCAGCAAGATCATGTGCAACTGCATTGGACCGAAACCTTTTCTTCCAAATGGAGTAGCACTTTTGCTTTGCATTACACCAAAGGAAAAGGGTATTACGAGAACTTTAACGATGAAGCCGAATTGGCTTTGTATAATTTAGTGCCAACAGGTCCTGAAACAATTGGCGATGTTGTTGATCAAAAGTGGTTGGATAATGATTTTTATGGAACTACCTTTTCTTTGAAACGAAAAAGCGATAAAACAGAATGGCTTTTAGGCGGCGGGTACAACACTTATTTTGGAAGTCATTTTGGCAAGGTAATTTGGACGCGCGTAGCTACAACCAATGAGTTGGGTGACCGCTACTACGATAATTTGGCCACAAAAAAAGATGGAAATGTATTTGTAAAAGGACAATTTCAATTGAATGCCAAATGGAGCGCATATGCCGATCTTCAGTTTAGGCATGTGTACTATGCAGCGCCTGGTATTTCAACTACTGCTGTTGATGATGTTTTTGCTTTTTTTAACCCCAAGGCAGGACTTACCTACGCAGTGGATGCTAAAAACCAATTGTATTTTTCTTATGCCAAAGCCCAACGTGAGCCCAATCGTACCGATTATGAAAACGGCAATCCAAGACCTGAAAAGTTGGACGATTTTGAATTGGGCTGGCGAAAACAAACCGCAAAGCTAAAATGGGCTGTAAATGGGTATTATATGGGCTATCAAGATCAGTTAGTGCTAACGGGTCAACTCGATGAGGTGGGTAATCCCATTCGTGCCAACACAGGAAAAAGTTACCGCATGGGTATTGAACTTGACGCCAGTATGGTTTTGGGATCAAAATTTCAGGTGCAGGCCAATGTTACTAAAAGTAAAAATGTAATTCGCGATGGAAATTCATGGAATGGCAAAACCATAGCCTTTTCTCCAGATTTAATTTCGGGTGCACAACTAAGCTATTCGCCTAGCAAGACATTAAAAGTGAGTTGGTTGCAAAAATACGTGAGCGCCCAGTTTTTGAATAATGAGGAAACTAGTGATGCTCGACTTGCAGATTATTGGGTAAATGATTTGAATTTTAGCTATGAAATTAAGCCGAAATCTGTATTCAATAGTGTGGTATTTTCTGGTTTATTGGCCAATATGTTCGACAAGAAATACAGCGCTAACGGTGCTGATTATGGCGGCGGAGCTGTGTTTTTTTATCCACAAGCTGGAATCCATGGATTCATTGGTATGAGTGTGCTGTTTTAGTTCGAAATTTGAATCAAGTTGCCCTGAATTTCTACTCGATAGGGTTTCATGGTGTAAGGCGCATTGCCAATTCCGGTAAACAAACTGTACTCAAAATTATCAATACAACTACATTTAGCGTTCAAGCCATTGAGTGTCATTACTGAACAAGGTGCGGGCACTTGGTTTGGACAACTGAGTTCCCACGCACGGTAATCAGAATCCGAAATTTTCATGGCAATGATGCCGCTTATTCCTGCTGTTGACTCGCGAATGATAATGGGATTAATTGGACTATTTAATCCACTGTAAAGGGGTAAATTTTTATTGATTGTTATTGAAAAACCATAGTTGGGCAAATACGGATTATTGTTGCGCTGGGTACTATCGGCGCAAGAAATATACAGCAAGGTGAGTAAACAGATAATGCGGTTTCTCATAAAAATAAGTTGTGTAAGTTGAAGGCAAACAAATATAATTCTTTAACTTTGACTCCGCTAAATTAATTGAATAAAGCACCCGTTTAGTAAAAATACTATCTTTGAAAAAAGAAATCCCGTCCAGATGGGATTTTTTCTATTTATATAACCAATGAAATTATGAGTACAGTATCGTATTATACCGCAGAAGGATTAAAAAAATTAAAAGAAGAATTAGATCATTTAAAGAGCGTGATGCGTCCCAAAGCCTCACAAGATATAGCCGATGCTCGTGACAAAGGCGATTTGTCTGAAAACGCCGAGTACGATGCGGCCAAAGAAGCGCAAGGCTTATTGGAAATGCGCATCTCCAAATTAGAAGAAGTGTATGCCAATGCGCGTCTCATTGATGAATCGCAATTGGATGTATCAAAAGCTTTGGTGTTGTCCAATGTTAAAATCAAGAACCAAGCCAATGGCATGGAAATGAAATACACCTTGGTAGCCGAAAGCGAAGCCGATTTAAAAACAGGAAAAATCTCGGTGACTTCACCAATTGGCAAAGGCTTGTTGGGAAAATCGGTAGGAGAAATAGCTGAAATTACCGTACCCAACGGGGTATTAAAATTTGAGGTTTTAGAAATTACACGCGACTAAGATGGCCAGTATTTTTAGTAAAATTGTAGCTGGAGAAATTCCCTGTTACCGCATCGCTGAAGATGAACAACATTTGGCTTTTCTGGATGTAAATCCCAATGCCAAAGGACATACACTTTGCATTCCTAAACAAGAGATCAATAAATTATTTGATTTAGACGACCAAGCCTATTTGGGTTTGATGACATTTGCCAAAAAAGTAGCCGTTGCCCTCGAAAAAACAGTTCCTTGCAAACGTATTGGAATGGCTGTTGTTGGGCTTGAAGTGCCGCATGCACATGTGCATTTAATTCCTTTAAACGAGATGGATGAAATGCGTTTTCAAAATAAAGTAAGCCTCACGCCCGATGAATTTACTGCCTTAGCCCAAGCCATTCAGGCCAATTTGTAAATAGAGAAATACGTCATCAATCATCAATTGTGGTTCCTACGATTGGTGATTTTTTTATCACTAACATGAAAAAAATACTATTATTTTTTAGTTTACTGTACGCGGGAGTTGTTCAGGCGCAGCAGTTTGATGCAATAGCAAAAACACTTGATCAAATGCCCGCAGTTCAGTCACCTACAATAGTATCAGTAGCGGGATTCATCAACACCCATTTTACTGGTGAAGAAGACAAAATTGCGGCTATTTTTTATTGGACAACACACGCCATTGCGTATGATTTGCCTGGCAGCATTAATGGGCAATACGATACCCAAACTTCTCCCGAGAAAGTTCAATCGGCACTCACTACTCGCAAAGGGGTGTGTATGCATTATGCTGAGGTATTTAAAGCGCTAGCAGACGCAAGTCAAATCCCCGTCGAATTGGTGTCGGGCTATACCAAACAATACGGTAAAATAAGTACCCAAACCCACCAATGGTGTGCAGCTAAACTCAATGGAAAATGGGAATTGTTTGATCCTACATGGGGAGCTGGAGTAGTAATTGAAAATCAATACCAAGACCATTTTAATACCTATTATTTTCGCACACCTCCTGCCGATTTAATCCAGTCGCATTATCCGTTTGAATACCTCTGGCAATTGCTTCCCAATCCGATGAGCCCTGCACAATTTAAAAGCAACGAACCCGAATTGCAACCCCAAAAAATTAGCTGTAATCCAACAGTAGAACTTGAGTCCTATTTGGCATTAACGGAAATAGAAAAATCAAAACTGGAACTGAATCACCTGCAAATGATGGGGATTTCAAACCCCATGTTGCGCGCACAGGAAACCTACTTGAAGCGTGAAATTAGCTACTTTGGACTCAACTCTACCTCCGATAAATTAAGTCAGCTCGTAGACGAGTTTAACGCCAGCATTTCTGCTTACAACAAAGTAGTCATGTTTAGAAACCAGCAATTTAAGCCGGCAATTTCAGATGAGGAATTGGTGGCTAGCGTGCAGTTGCCCTTTAATAATTTTACCCAAGCCTATGCCAGTTTGATGGCTTTAAAAGAAGTAGATCGAGCGCTTTTGGGGCAAGTGAATGGGTTGACAAAATCATTTGCTTCAACCAAAAAAGCATGGGAAGTACAATTGGCCTTTGTGCAAGAGTATGTGGCAACTCCTATTGAGAATAGGGCGGAATTATTTTATACGAATCCGCGCAGACGCTAATTGATTTTGTATGAAATTTGAATGGTAGTGCCTTTGCCAATTTCGGATTCAATTACTTTTATTTTTCCTTTGTGGTATTCTTCAACAATCCGCTTGGTGAGGGAAAGACCCAGTCCCCAACCTCTTTTTTTGGTGGTAAAGCCAGGCTCAAACACGTGATTAAATTGATTTTTAGGAATTCCTTTTCCTGTATCACTTATTTTAATTTTCACCAAACCGGCTTCAACTTCTAGTCGTATACTGAGTGATCCTTTGCCTCTCATTGCGTCGAGTGCATTTTTCACCAGGTTTTCGATGGTCCAACTGTGTAAGGTTGCATTTAAAGGCAGCATTATTTTTTGATCGGGAGCAGAAAATGAAAAGGCTACTTGCTGGGCAAAACGAGATTCGAGGTAGGCATATGATTCAGCAGTTTCTTTTACTAAATCTAAGTTTTCTAGTGCTGGCTCAGATCCAATTTTTGAAAATCGTTCTGTAATTGTTTGAAGTCGCACAATGTCTTTCTCCATTTCGGCTATCGACGATGCATCTAATGCATCAGTTTTCATTAATTCAAGCCACCCAATCAAGGAAGACAAGGGCGTGCCAATTTGATGTGCCGTTTCTTTGGCCATTCCAGCCCATAATTTACTTTGGGCAGCCATTTTTGTGCTTCGGTAAAATACATAAACCAACGCGCAAAACAACACAATAATAAGCAGCAAGGCAATTGGGTAGTAGATGAGTCTTTCGAGCAATGAGGAGTTTCCGTAATATAAATACTGAAATTTTCCGGGCCCAATTTCCATTTTAATGGGTTCATTTTGCTTTTTGAAAGTGGCTATTGTTGCCTTGGCTTGAACCGAGTCAGTCAAAATAGTAGCATCAAGATTATTGACTTTAATAATATGATTATTTTGATCCGTCAAAATGATCGGAATGGTATTGGGTTTGGTAATTACCTCAGTTGCAAGGGTTAAATCGACATTTTCATCTGAACTATTTACAGATTTTTGTGCTTGCGCCCACAATTCCATTTTTAACCGCTCTTCGTTTTTGAAAATAGTAAAAAAGGTATAGGTATTCCACAAAATCAAACTGATAATAATGAAGGAGCCTAGAATGAGCGTCCACCGAATGAGGTCTTTGTGTTTGCTAAATTGCATAGTTTCAATTTGTGGCATAAATATACTCAAATCGAATGCTACACCACACTGGTTGTTGTTGAAAAATTAGGCACATTATGTTTAGAATAATTTAACCAATACAGCAACAGGTTTTCTAATTTTGTTTAAATTCAACCCATGTTAAGCATCAATCCCCACGATTTATCTACAGTTCAATTGCAGGCGTATTTGCAGGGTGCAGTAGCACCCAGACCCATTGCTTTTGCCAGTACTCTAAATGCTAAGGGACAGCCCAATTTGTCGCCCTTTAGTTTTTTTAATGTATTTAGCGCTAATCCGCCTATTTTGATTTTTTCTCCGGCCAGACGGGTTCGAGATAATTCAATTAAGCATACCTTGTCTAATGTGCAAGAAATCCAAGAAGTGGTAATCAATGTAGTTGATTATGCTATGGTGCAACAAATGTCATTGGCCAGTACCGAATATGCCGAGGGAGTCAATGAGTTTGTGAAAGCGGGATTTACTCCCATTCCATCGATGCTGGTAAAACCGTTTCGCGTGCAAGAAGCCCCCGTGCAATTTGAATGCAAAGTCAATCAAGTGATTGCATTAGGTAACCATGGAGGAGCAGGCAATTTGGTGATATGTGAGGTGGTTAAAATTCACATTAACGAAGCTGTGTTAGATGAAAAAGGCGCAATTATTCAAGAAAAGTTAGACCTTGTTGCCCGTTTGGGTGGAAACTGGTATAGCCGAGCAAATGCCGGACTTTTTGAGGTGCCAAAACCCCTAACTACCTTGGGAATTGGTGTGGATGCCATCCCAGATTTTGTTAAAAAAAGTGGATTATTTAGCGGGAATGATCTGGGTGTTTTGGCCAATATTGATACATTGCCAACCCCAGAAGAAGTTGCTATCTTTGTGAAGCAAAATTTTGAACTCAAAGCGGTATTAAGCGCTGATGAGCCCATCAAACAATTGCAGTTGGCGCTGCGTTATGTGCAAATTAATGATGTAGAATCAGCTTGGAAAGTGCTTTTAGCTTAGTAAAATATAATTAGAAATCTATAAAATTGAACCCATGGAAGTAGCAGGAAAAATCAAAGTAATCAATGCCGAACAACAAGTAAGCGCCACATTTCGTAAAAGAGAATTAGTAGTGACAACCGATGAGCAGTATCCACAACACATTATGGTTGAATTTACCCAAGATAAATGTGATTTGCTCAACAATTATAAAGTTGGTGAGGGCGTTAAAGTGTCTATCAATTTGCGCGGTCGTGAATGGATCAATCAACAAGGAGAAGCCAAGTATTTTAACAGCATCCAAGGGTGGAGAATTGAACGTCTACAAGATGCCGGAAGCGCAGCATCATCAGCGCCAAATGCAGCATCACCTGAAACACCTGTTTTTCCAGTAGCACCTAGTTTTACAGAAGAGGACCACGACGATTTGCCATTCTAAACCGCCTCGTATTAGTCACATTATGAATTTAGAAAGTTGAGCACAAACCCTCAATTTTCTAAATTCTTTTATTTTACACCCATGCAGTTTTTAACCAAAGCTCTTTACTTTCCCCCGGTCGATGAAGCATCGCCCGAAGGAGTATTGGCAGTAGGTGGCGACCTCTCGGTAGCGCGTTTACTTTTGGCCTACCGAAATGGAATTTTTCCCTGGTTTAATGAAGACGAACCAATTTTATGGTGGGCACCTCCACAAAGAATGGTCGTGGCTCCAGCTATTTATAAGATTCCCAAAAATTTGCGTTCAATTATCAATAAAAATAAATTTCAAATTACATTTAATCAACACTTTGAGGAAGTGATTCGAAATTGCCAACAAATTGAACGCATGGGCCAATATGGCACTTGGATTACCGAAGACATTGTAACCGCTTATAATAAATTACACGCATTAGGCCATGCCAAATCGGTTGAGGTATGGCAAGATGGCCAATTGGTAGGCGGCTTATATGGTGTTGATTTAGGCCATGTGTTTTGTGGGGAAAGTATGTTTTCAAAAGTATCGAACGCCAGCAAAGTAGGATTTGTATGGCTAGTGAATTTCCTCAAAGACAACAATTACCTGTTATTAGATTGTCAAGTGTATAATGACCATTTGCATTTATTGGGTGGCATTGAAATTAGTCGAGCCAATTTCATGAAGATTCTTCAAGCCAAGTAGTTACTAGACATTTCGTTTCCAACACGATAACAAGTGATCGTTTACCATGCCGGTAGCTTGTAGGTGTGCATACACTACTGTGGTTCCCACAAATTTAAATCCGCGTTTTTTTAAGTCTTTACTTACGGCATCTGAAAGAGGAGTAGAGGCAGGAATTTCGGCCAGTGTTTTCCAATAATTTATCACGGGTTTTCCCTCGGTAAATTGCCAAATGTAGGAGGAGAAACTGCCAAATTCTTTTTGTACGCGAATAAAGTTTTGTGCATTATTTACAGTTGCCCTAATTTTTAATTGGTTGCGAATAATACCTGCATCGTCTAGTAGTGCTTGAATTTTTTCTTCAGAATAGGCAGCAATTTTTTGGTAATCAAAGTTGTCAAATGCAACTTTAAAATGCTCCCGTTTTTTTAAAATAGTATGCCAACTTAAGCCCGCCTGAAAGGTTTCGAGTACCAAAAATTCAAAAAGAGTGGCGTCATCGTATACTGGATTACCCCATTCTTGGTCATGGTACTCGCGGTAGAGGTCGTCTTTTTCGCACCAACCGCAGCGTACTTTAGTTGTCATTTTGATCTTTTTTGAGTTGCTTTTCGATAAGTGCATGGCCCACATAAATTAAGGGTGTCAAGGCTACCGCTATAATTAATTTTACGAAATAACCTGCAAATGCTGAACGTATATACACTTCGGTCGTCATTTTTCCTGTGAGCCAAAATGCAATTCCCAATACGATAAAGGTGTCAAACAATTGAGAAATAACCGTTGATCCGGTGCTACGCAACCAAATCATTTTTTTACCTGTTTTGTTTTTAAAGAAATGAAATATGGTCACGTCAATGAGTTGCGATGCCATAAAGGCGGTAATACTGCCAACAATAATCCACATGCTCTGGCCAAAAACTGCGTTGAATTGCGCATCGGTTACCAAATCAGCTCCTTGAACGGCTGGGATTTTAAGGGCAAAATACAAGATCACAAAACAATAGGTAATTAATGCAGCCGTAAGTAAGGACAATTTTTTAACCCCTTTTACCCCAAAATAATCATTGATTAAATCGGTCGTGATAAACACAACTGGCCAGGGTAATACACCTACGCTCATCACATACGGGCCTATGTGGATGAGTTTACCACCAATGAGTTCGGCCACAACTGCGTTTGTAATAAAGATGCCCGCAAGCACCACATAGACAATGTCTTTTTTGGATTGGAACATAGAATAGGAATTGGTATTAATTAAAAAACCTCCACAAATGTAGAGGTTTTTGTTTTTGAAATAGCGGGTTTTCTACCACCATCCGTATACTTTGTATACAACGTCAGGTTGATTATTTCCATACGCTACACCAATGTCGCGCGCCGCTTTGATGGTTGCTTTTTGAATGTCAACATCGTCTTGTTGTTGTTTCATTTGGAACTTCCATTCTCTTTGATCTAACTCTTTTACTCGTTGCGCAATTTTACTTGACAAGGCCAACGCTTCTTTGTAGCATGACGCACCTGGTTCAATTTGAGAAAGAATTCCACCAGCATTTTCGGCGCTAGCTAAATCTTGTGCAGCATTCCAAGCTGTTGTGGCTTCCATTAAACGTTGCTTGCATTGTCTATCAATTTGTTTTTGATAGATAGGCGCTACGGCATCCATCGCTTTGTCATAACAAGCTTTGCACACTTCAGGCACACTAGTTAATTTCATAATGGCTTCCTCATATTTGTTTTGAGCAGCCATAGTTTGTGCATCTTTCAAGATAAAATCACATTTAGAGTTGAAGTACTCCATGATTTTATTTTTTCCTTTTTCAATAAAAGTTTGATAAACAGGATCTTTTGTTTTCAAACCATTTAATGCAGCAATATAGGCTTTCGTTTCGTTTACGCCCACTCCTTTAAGTGTAACGGATTGGCTTGAAAACAATGTACCTTCTAAACCGTCACCTATGTATAAGGTTACTTCTAAAGTATACGCATGCATCGGTGGTGCAGTAGGCGTAATGTCTTTGGTTAAAACCGACACATTGGTTGTAATAATGAATCTTGAATTTGAAGAACCTCCCAATCCATTAGCTGTTGCGATTTGCGACAATTTGTTCGATAAACTTGCTTTAACAGCAGGAGTTAAACCTTCAATTTGTGCAGGAATATAAGGAGTTAGGGCAATACGTGCGCCATCATCCGATTTACCCACTGAGTTTTGTGCAGCGGATGACAATGTCATACCCAACACACAGATTGCTAAAAATAGTTTTTTCATAAGTTCTAATTTTTATTTTTCACCAATTACAATCGAAGCTTGACCCAATCCTTTCATGGTTAATTTAGCTGTAATTTGGTATTTTTCTTTTAAGAATTTTTGTAAGCCTTTGGCCCATCCTCTTGTATCTTGAGCTTTTCCGTTGGCGTCCATTAAGGCAATACGAACTTGCTCAAAGAACATTTTGTTTTCAGATGACTCGGTTGTACTGAATCTTCCTTTTACAGTATTATCAGAAACCCATTTTTCAATAATTGAACCCAATTCTTCTCCTTCGTATTCTGATTCTAAATCACCATCAAACGAGTCGAATTTTTTGATTCTCAAAGTAACTTCTCTTCCGTTTTCGAACATGTCTTCGAAGTGTTTTTGAAGCAATCCATTAAAGTTATCCAAGTGAGATAAAACAGCAGTTTCCAACATTACAGGTAGTGGCGCACCAATTAAGTCATTTCCTGTTCCTGATGCACCTGCTACGTTTTTGTCAGTATAGGCATCGAATCCAGCCAAATCAAAAGTCACTGATTTTTTAGGACCAAATGAGTTGATTTTCCAATTGATTTGCATCCAGATGTCAGCTTTAGCAACGCTTTTCAATTTGTCAACTGGACTTTCGCTCACTCCTGCACCTGTTTTACTGGTTGTCATCGCGTTTTCAGCTGCTTCAGATTCAATTGATTTTAATGTTTGCTCCAATGATTTCAATTGAAACCCACGAGCTGCCATTAATTCACCTAATTTATTCATTACTAACGTCAACTCAGTGTTTTCTTGCACCGCACGTTTGTAATCACAAATTTTCATTTTGGAACCTTGGTTGTCAAATTCCATAAAAAAACCATTACTAATACACCAGTTATCGCTTGGTACTACCATAATGATCGGTTTTTTTGCTTGTGCAATAGATTCTATTGCTACTAAAGCAAAAAGAGAAAGGATTAAATATTTAAAATTAATTTTCATACGTTTTTCGGTTATTGTTTAATAATGTTGTCGGCAATCAATTTGGCTTTTAATTCGGCACGTAATATGCGAACAATTAAGCCGTTGGTTACACTTTCAGACGTTTTTTTGCGGTCACGGCTCAATTTATTGCCAATTCGCTCGTCGCGTAAGGATACGTAGTTTTTGTATTCCCCACCATCGGCAAAAAATGCATTAAAATAGTCTTCGTATTTTTCTTGTGCATTTACCTCAAAAATCAGTGGTTTTTGGTTGCATTCTTGTTTGCCTTCGCGTATGCCATTAAAAATCACATCACGCATGGCATTCTTTTTAGCTTGTTCAACGGCATCGGCACGGTTTCTTCCGTTCCCCCATGCCTTTAATGTTTGTGATCCGTCAAGTTCCACGCCCATGCATTCGGTTTTGTAAGAATAAAAACCAGCCGTTTTTTTCTGTGCGGTAGCACTAAGTGTAAGCGCAAACACAAATAAGGTTACAAGTATATTTTTCATATTGATGAGTATTAAAATCCTGCAGACAAACCTTTAACAATACCAGCGTTTTCTAAGTCTTTTCGCAACTCTTCTTTACGAACAGAGATAAGTACGCCAATTTTGTATTCTTTTCCTACTTTCATGCGGTCCTCAGCCGCTACAGCACCATCATTAGTTGTTGATACAAATTTTAAGTATTTACCACCATCGGCGAAGAAGGCGTCAAAAAAATCAGCTTTTTCCTCTTCGATGTTTGGGTTGTTGGTCAATGGAGATTGTCCAGGCACACGGTCAGTTCCAGCAAAACCTCTGAAGATAATTCCGTGAACGGCATTCTTTTTGGCTTGTTCAATGGCTACATCTGGTTTTTTTGAATACGACCAAACTTTAATTAAATAGGTTCCATTAACACCTGTTTGAACAGCTTCTAATTCATAGCGC
>VEQT01000005.1 GCA_018883065.1 Flavobacterium sp. | reverse complement strand
GTTCCGTGATCGGGAGAAGTCCTAATTTTAGCTAATCCCGCCGTAAAATTTACGCCTCTTCCGAAGGATAAGGTTTTAAATGGCACCAAACCTTGATCGTGGTACATTGCCAAAACCGCATCATACTTCTCGAATTGGTTGCTGCCAAAAAATCCGTCAGCAGGAAATGGACCGTACACCAACGTGCCTTTGGCCGCAATTTTTTTGATGGTTGGCTTTATAATTGTTTCTTCTTCTTTGCCAATCACGCCATTGTCTCCGCTATGTGGATTGAGTCCCAAGATAGCAATTTTGGGTTTTACTAAACTAAAATCTTGCACCAAAGTTTTGCGAATGGTTTCGATTTTCTCGGTTAATAATTTTTCAGTTAAGTGCTGAGCTACCTCGTTTACCGGAACATGATCGGTGAGCAAACCGACACGCAACTGATCTTGCACCATGAGCATTAAGGCATTACCGTCTAATTCTTGTGCCAAATAATCGGTATGGCCTGGGAATGTAAATTCATCCGATTGCGCATTGTATTTATTAATTGGTGCCGTAACCAATACATCTATTTTCCCTTCTTTCAACGCCTTTGTTGCTGCCACAAATGATTTTATACCGAAGCTTCCGCCCAATTCGGTGGCTTCGCCAAACGTTAAATCAACAGTGTCGCGCCACACATTGAGCACGTTTATTTTACCTACTACCACTTGATCAAGGCTATCTATACCGTGAAACATAGCTGTAGTTTCAATCGTTTTTTTAATAAAAGAAAGCAATTTCACGTTAGCAAAAATAACTGGCGTACACAATTCCAACATGCGTGAGTCCTCGAAGGTTTTTAAAACCACTTCGCTGCCTATCCCGTTCAAATCTCCGATGGAAATTCCAACCAATATATTTTCTGCTTTTTTCATGGGTACTACCGGGTATTTATTGCTAATTTTGACGGGCAAATTTAGTAAAATAAAACCACAATGTTTACAGGAATCATAGAAACCCTAGGCACGCTAGTTGACGTAAAAAAAGAACAAGAAAACCTGCATCTCACGGTTCAATCGGCTTTAACCCCAGAGCTCAAAATAGACCAAAGTGTAGCCCACAATGGCGTATGTCTTACAGTCGTTTCTAAAACCGATTCCACCTATACCGTAACTGCCATTCGGGAAACCTGCCTAAAAACCAATATTGAATCGTGGGGCGTAGGCGATGTCATTAATTTGGAACGCGCGATGCTTTTGGGGGCTCGACTTGATGGCCACATTGTACAAGGACATGTTGATCAAACGGGTTTTTGTACCGAAATTCGAGAGGCCGAAGGCAGTTGGTATTTTAGCTTTGAATACGATCCAAGTTTACACAATATCACCATCGAAAAAGGATCCATTACAGTAAACGGGGTGAGTCTTACCGTGGTAAATTCCAAGGCCAATGCCTTTAGCGTAGCGATTATTCCCTACACCTACGAACACACCAATTTTCATACGTTTAAAATAGGCACCCAGGTAAACTTAGAATTTGACGTGATTGGCAAGTACGTGAGTCGATTGCATGGATTGAGGGGATAGAATATTGTTAGGGTAGGTATTAGGTTGTAGGTATTAGGTTGTAGGTATTAGGTTGTAGGTATTAGGTTGTAGGTATTAGGTTGTAGGTTTACAGAAGTTCTTAGAATCCTGCTTCAAATCAAAATCGCATATCAACACGCGTTACATGAGAGATTTGCTCGAACTGGTGAAGCAATCAAAAATCGTTGATCGTTGATCATTAATCCCATCCGTGCATTTATAGCAAAAGCCAATCTACAGGATTTTCTAATATGCGAATTAATTTTTCTTCGGCACTTCCAGCAACAGGCTGATGATCGTAATGCCATTGAACGCGTGGAGGCAAACTCATCAAAATAGACTCAATTCTACCATTGGTTTTGAGTCCGAATAGTGTGCCTTTGTCATGGACTAAATTAAATTCAACATAGCGTCCTCGACGTATTTCTTGCCACGTTCTTTGTTCTGGCGAATAGTCTAAATTCTTTCTTTTTTCTACAATAGGAACATACGCTTCTAGAAAACTGTTGCCCACTTCGGTAACAAAGTTGTACCAATCTTCCATTTTCATTTCACTAGTCTGTTTGCAATAATCGAAGAATAATCCACCAATTCCACGAGCTTCATTTCGATGTGCATTCCAAAAATAGTCATCACACTGCTTTTTGTATTTTGGATAGAACGCTGGATTGTGTTTGTCACAAGCGGTTTTGCAGGTGTGGTGAAAATGAATCGCATCTTCCTCAAACAAATAATAGGGCGTTAAATCTTGACCACCACCAAACCAGGAATTGATTACATTTCCGTGATCATCATACATTTCAAAGTAACGCCAATTGGCATGTACCGTGGGTACCATCGGGCTTTTGGGATGAATAACCAAACTCAAGCCACAGGCAAAAAAATCGGCTTCGCCCACGTTGAATAATTTTTGCATGCTGTCGGGTAATTTTCCGTGAACGGCGGAAATGTTCACACCTCCTTTTTCAAAAACTCCCGACCCTTCGGGACCGTTTTCAATCACACGAGTTCGTCCGCCACCACCTTCTGGTCTTTCCCATAGGTCTTGACGAAATTTGGCAACACCGTCTACATCTTCTAATCCTTTACAGATTTGATCTTGTAGCGTTTGTATATATTGGGAGAATTTATCTTTCATTGGCCTGATCCCAACTCCTATCCAAATGAGAGTGGAGTGGAAAATTTTTAAATTAATAATTTATTTGTTCACTTTTGGAAGGTTAGGAAGGGCTATTAATACTCCTTCACTGCCTCTACAAAAGCCTTCGCATGATCCACCGGAATATTCGGTAAAATACCGTGTCCTAGATTAACGATGTAATTGTCTTTGCCAAACTCATCAATCATTTCGTGTACCATTTTTTTGATGGTGGGGATAGGCGATAACAAACGGGACGGATCAAAATTACCCTGTAACGTGATTTTTCCGCCAGACAAATAGCGGGCATTACGCGCCGAACACGTCCAATCTACGCCCAACGCACTTGCTTTTGATTTGCCCATTTCGTTTAGTGCAAACCAACATCCTTTTCCAAACACGATCACTTTGGTATGCGAAGCCAAGGCCTCTACAATTTGGTTGATGTATTTCCAGGAGAATTCTTGATAATCTGCAGGAGATAACATGCCGCCCCACGAATCAAAAATCTGAATGGCATTACATCCTGCGTTTACTTTTTCTTTTAAATATAAAATCGTAGTGTCTGTTATTTTTTGCAATAAGGTGTGCGCCGCTACTGGGTTTGAAAAACAAAATCCTTTGGCTGTATCAAAACTTTTGGAGCCTTTCCCTTCAACCGCATAACAAAAAATCGTCCAAGGTGATCCGGCAAAGCCAATCAATGGCACCTCATCATTGAGCATTTCTTTGGTCAATTTGATGGCGTCAAACACATAACCCAACGTTTCGTTCACGTCTGGCACAATAACTTGGTTCACTTGTTCCATGCTGCGAATGGGATTCGGAATTATCGGACCCAAATTGTCTTTTAATTCAACAGGTATACCCATTGCGCGAGGCACAACCAAAATATCCGAAAATAAAATAGCCGCATCGGGTTGTACAATTCGAATGGGTTGTACCGTAATTTCGGCGGCCAATTCGGGCGTTTCGCAGCGGGTAAAGAAATCATATTTATCACGCAGGGCTCTAAATTCGGGCAAATATCTTCCTGCTTGACGCATCATCCAAACGGGTGGACGCTCTACTTTCTCGTTGTTTAGGGCTCTTAAAAAAAGGTCGTTCTTGATCATTTTGTTGGGTATTATCTGTTGACGTATGAGATATAATTTATGTGGGGTTCTAAACTGTGGGACGTTCAATTTTGTAAACTAATACTTCTTCATCTTCATTTGGCATTTTGGTGGTTCCCGTGTATTTCAGGCCTAGTTTCTCTAAAAGTAGCTGTGAAGATCTATTGTCTTTTACCGTTATAGCGCTAATCGCATTAACGTCAAATTCACTAAAGGCAACTGCTATTAATTTATTGGATGATTCAAAGGCAAATCCATTTTTTTCATATTCAGGCAAAAAGGCAAATCCAATGTCGATGCCCTCAAGACCTTCTCTGTCATATAGTCCGCAAATTCCTATTTTTTTATCATCAAGTTTGGTAATCACTGTATAGTTTGAGTAGCCCAGTCTTTTCAATTGGGGAGTCATTTTTACTTGTATATACTGTTTAGCATCTTCAACGGTTTTGATGTTTCTGTCGCCAATGTACATGAGCCATTTTGGTGTATTTACTAGTTCAAAAACAAACCCTGCGTCAACCTCGTCTGTTGGCCTAATAATCAGTCTCTCCGTTTCATATGATGTATGTTTCATGTGTCGTGTTTGTTTAACCAACTATTTACCAGAAAAATGTGTTACAACTTCTTGCAGAAGCAACTCCACGGTTGGGTGGGCAGCTGTAATGGTATTTTTATACGCTAATGCCTTTGCCGTGGTTTCGCCAATACAGAAACATATTTCGTTTTTTAGGGTATTTGTTTTTAAATAACTTTCAACGGCTGACGGACTGAAAAATAATATTCCGTCTACTTTTTTAGTGTTTTTTATTGGCGTGAGCTTGGTCTCGTAGACTTCAATTTCGTTGACTTGTACTCCGTTTTCTTTTAACGTGTTGGGTAAAACATCTCGCCGCAAATTTCCACAAAAAAAGGTGTAGCTTTCTTTGCCATAGACCAAAGAAATAATTTCAGCCAAATCGGATGCATAGCCGGTGTAGGCGATTACATTAAATCCGTTTGCTGCCAATAGATTTTTAGTTTTAATGCCCACGGCAAATGCGTTTTTGCTTTTGAGTCGCTCCCATTCGGGATGCTGCAAAACCGAACGTACCGCATTTTGACTGGTGAAAATCAAGTTGTCATGCACTGTTTCTAAGGTAAATTTTTTTGGGTTTATTGCAATAAAATCTACCGAATCTACCGCAATATTTGCATCTAATAAAAATTGTATTTCTACTAACGAAAGTGCTTTGGTTGATAGTATGTTGATTTCTTTTAACATAATTTGTTTTTAGTTCCCCTCTTGAGAGGGGTTAGGGGTGTGTTTTTCATATTCTTCAATATAAAATTCTATAGCCCTTAATACATTCTCCATATCTTTTAAAACCTGATCATCAGTAAACCGAATAACTGTAATATCAAATTCATTTAACTTATTTTCTTTAGTAATATCTTTAACATATACATCCTCAAATTGATGAGAATAACCATCCACTTCAATTGCTAACATTAATTCGTGACAAAAAAAATCAACTATATAATTATCTATTGGTTTTTGTCTATGAAAATCATATCCAAACAACTGCTTGTTTTTTAATTTTAACCAAAGAATTATTTCAGCTTTTGTACTATTATTTCTTAATTCTCTAGCTAATTCTTTTAGCGTTGGATTATATGGTATTATTTTTCTTTTCATTTTTTACACACCCCCTACCCCTCTCAAGAGGGGAGTTACTGCAAAGAATTCTTGATTTCGGTCATGAGGTCAGCTCCACCTTGGGCTAATAATTCTTGGGCAGCGTGATAGCCCAATTTTTTCCACTCAGAAACGTCTACAGTTTTTTGGATTTCCAATTTTTTCTGGCCGTCTACAGACAACAAAATGCCAGTAAAATCAAATTTGTCTTCCGCTTCGTTATAGCGAGCAATTGCTCCGATTGGAGCCGTACAGCCGCCTTCTAAAGTGCGCAAAAATTGGCGTTCGATGTAGGTGCAAATTTCGGTTTCAATGTGGTTGAGTTGCGATAAAACATCTAACGTAAACAAATCGTTGGCCATAGCCACTACAACCATAGCCCCTTGAGCCGGTGCAGGAATCATCCAATCCAACACTTCGACAATGCCTTCAAACGTAGGGCTTTTAATAATTTTATCGCTCATAAAGCCCAAACGTTCTAAACCCGCAGCGGCAAAAACTGCGCCTTGCCACTCATTATCAGCTAGTTTTTGCAATCGCGTATTTACATTTCCGCGTAAATCAACAACCGAATGCTTTGGGTATTTATTGAGCCATTGGGCTTGACGACGCAAACTTCCGGTAGCAATTGTTGCAGTTACTGCACTGAAATCAGTATTTCCTTTATGTACCAACACATCCATATTAGATGCTCGTTCTAATACAGCTGCTTGCACAAGACCGTCGGGTAAAGCAGTAGGCACATCTTTCATCGAGTGAACGGCAACGTCGATTTGGCCGTTGAGCAAGGCTAAATCCAATGTTTTGGTGAATATACCCGTGATGCCCATTTCATACAAGGGCTTGTCAAGCACAAGATCACCTTCCGATTTTACGGCAATGATCTTGGTTTTAATTCCTAGATTCTTGAGTTGCTGTTCAACTGTCTTGGCTTGCCACAATGCCAATGCGCTGTCTCGTGTTCCAATACGTATAATTTTATCAGCCATGAACCCTAGATTTAATGGGATTGTTTTTGCTTCTGTGGGGATGATAGTTGAAAGATTTTTTCTATCCATTCAATGCTTTCCTCCACAAGGGTATCGTCATCTTTGAGGTGACTTGCAAAGTGATTGGTGATTTTTTGAATAATACGAGCGCTAATAAGTTCGGCCTGTTCTTCATTAAAATCGTTCATTTTTTTGCGTTGAACCATCAATTCACTTTCCTTAATTTGGTTTAATTTTTGTTTTAATGCATGGATGGTTGGCGCAAATTTGCGTTGTTTGGTCCAATCTATAAATTCACTTTCTACTTCATTTATTATGGCTTCGGCAGCTGGAATATGTACTTTTCTTTTTTCAAGTGTTTCGTCGGTAATTTGCGACAATTGATCCAAATCTACTAAGCTCACTCCTGAAATATCCTGAACATTTTCGTGTACATTTCTGGGCACCGACAAATCTAAAATAAGTAACGGCTTTTTTAGGTTCAAAAGGGTTTTGTCAACGGTTGGATTTTGAGCGCCTGTGGCTACCACTACTACATCGGCATTTTGCAATTCCAAGTGTAGATCTGCATAATCTTTTACTACTACATTGAGCTTTCGAGCAAGGCGTTCTGCTTTGTCTTTGGTGCGATTGATTAGGGTAATTTGTTCGTTCTTGCTGTGTTTAACCAGATTTTCACACGTGTTTCTTCCTATTTTTCCAGTTCCGAAAAGCAAGATATTTTTTGAGCCTATGTCGGATACATTTTTGATTATGTATTGCACAGAAGCAAAAGAAACCGACGTAGCGCCCGAAGAAATTTCGGTTTCGGTTTTTACTCTTTTACTGGCTTGGATTACTGCATTAACAAGTCGCTCGAGATAGGCATTTACCATACCCATTGCTTTAGAAGCGGCAAAACCAAGTTTGAGTTGACTGATAATTTCAAAGTCGCCCAAAATCTGGCTGTCTAAACCAGTGCCCACTCGAAACATATGATGTACGGCTTCTTTATTTTTATAAATATAACCTACTTCTTGAAAAGCTTGAACACTGCCTTTGCTGTTGTCGCAGAGGAGCTTAATTAATTGATACGGATGTTCGGCAAAACCATAAATTTCAGTTCGATTGCAGGTAGAACTCAAAAGCAAGTGCTCGATGCCTTCGTTTTTGGCTTGTTGTAAAACTAAAGTACGCGCGTCTTGATCAATGGCAAATAGTCCACGTAGTGTGGCATCCGCTTTTTTGTAGCTTAGCCCAATGGCGTAAAAATAGAGGTGCTTGTTCAGGTTTCCGTTTTTCATTTTGGGATGTACTTTGCGCAAAGTGTGACAAAAGTAAAACACCCTTATGGGGAAAAATAACGATTAAGGAACTTTTTACAACGCTATGGGATTTTTAATTTTCGTTATGTATTTCCAACAAATTCAGCTACTTTTGCTTTGTTTATTAGGCTAACAATAAGACAATGTGTTGGTTAAATGCTAACCGTCACAAATTTTGAGTAAATAAAAATATCGCTATGAGTGCACAAGAAATTATTGCCATTGAAGATGATTTTACCCTAATTCGGTTTCAAAATGACACCCCTAATTTGTTGGTGGCCGAACGAAAAATTAAACAAGGGCTACTACAGTTTCACTTTGGTTTAAAAGGACACGGTAAATTCTTGTTTAATGCAGGTAGTTACACCTTAGATCTCAAAGAAGAAAAAGTGCTGTTGTTGTACAATCCAGAAAAAGAGCTGCCACTTCATTTAGAGCTAATGCCTAATTCATGGGCTATTTCTGTGATTATTTCGATTCAAAAATTTCATGCCTTATTTTCTACAGAGGCGAGCTATATACCGTTTTTATCTGACGAAAACCGGGATAAAAAATACTACAACGAAAGCGACATTAGCCCCTCAATGGCTATCGTTTTGAATCAACTTTTTCATTACAGCTTGAATCCGTCCATCAAAAACTTGTATTACAAAGGCAAAGGATATGAATTGATGAGTCTGTATTTTAACCGTTCGGACGACCCCACCATAGAGCATTGTCCGTTTTTGAATGATGAAGAAAACGTATTGAAAATAAAAAAAGCAAAAGCAATTCTATTGGCCAACATGGCCGAACCTCCCAGCTTAATTAACTTGGCCAAGCAGGTTGATTTGAGTCTCAAAAAACTAAAAATGGGCTTCAAACAAATATATGGCGCAACGGTATATGGTTTTCTATTTGATTATAAAATGGAATACGCCCGAAAGCTGTTGGACTCAGGATCCTATAACGTGAATGAAGTGGGATTAAAAATTGGATACAGCACAGGCAGTCATTTTATTGCTGCCTTTAAAAAGAAGTTTGGCACTACGCCCAAAAAATACTTGCTATCATTAAATGTAGCCGTTTCCTGAATCGCATACCAATTAGAATTCGTATTTTTGAATCCTTAAAAAAAACAAATGAAAGGAGTATTGTTAGTCAATTTGGGCTCCCCAGAAAGCCCCACGCCGGCAGCTGTAAAGCCATATTTGGATGAATTTTTAATGGACAAATATGTAATCGATGTGCCGTATATCTTACGGGCATTATTGGTGCGTGGCATTATTTTGCAAACCCGACCAAAAAAATCAGCTGAAGCCTATGCCCGAATTTGGACCGATGAAGGCTCGCCACTGATTGTAATCTCTAAAAAAATGCATCAAAAGGTTGCAGCCAAAGTTAGTATTCCGGTTGCCTTGGCTATGCGTTATGGCACCATAACCATCAAAAAAGGGTTACAAGAACTCAAAGACAAAGGTGTAACTGAAGTGATGCTATTCCCGCTGTATCCGCAACACGCCATGGCGTCAACCACTACTATTTTGGTCTTGGCCGAGGAATTGCGCCAGCAGTATTTCCCGGAAATGACCTTTACCATTGTTCCCGCTTTTTACAACAAACCGGATTATGTTCAGGTCTTAGCCAATTCTATACAAAATCACCTCAACGGATTTGATTACGACCACTTGTTGTTTTCGTATCACGGCATTCCAAAGCGTCATATCCGCAAAACAGACGTAACCAAATCGCACTGTAAAATGGATCGTACCTGTTGCGCCTCGCCTTCACCTGCACATGAGTTTTGCTACAGTCACCAATGCTACGAAACCACCAAACAGGTTGTAAAATTACTGGGCATTCCGGAAGGTAAATACAGCCAAACCTTTCAATCTCGCTTGGCCGGTGACAAATGGCTTACCCCCTACACCGACGTCGAAATCAACAAAATGCCTGAAAAAGGCATCAAGAAATTGGCTGTAGTTACACCCGCATTTGTAAGCGACTGTTTGGAAACCTTGGAAGAAATTGCCATGGAAGCCAACGAACAATTTTTGCACCACGGCGGAGAAGAATTCATGGCCGTTCCCTGCTTAAACGACGAGGAAGAGTGGTGCCAAGTAGTAGCCAACTGGATTGAAGCTTTCAACAAAAAATAAAATAAACAACCTGCATT
The DNA here is from genome assembly GCA_018883065.1 of Flavobacterium sp. Taxonomy (GTDB): domain Bacteria; phylum Bacteroidota; class Bacteroidia; order Flavobacteriales; family Flavobacteriaceae; genus Flavobacterium. The sequence goes on along the minus strand of VEQT01000005.1, from coordinate 56,602 downwards.
ACCATGTACGAATATGTTAAATCCTTGCATCTCATTTTTGTCATAACTTGGTTTGCGGGCTTGTTTTATATTGTGCGCTTGTTTGTGTACCAAATTGAAGCCCACGAGCTCGATTCGCCAGCAAGAGAAATTTTACAAAAACAATATAAAATCATGACTTTTCGCTTGTGGTATATAATTACCTGGCCTAGCGCGGTATTGGCAACGCTATTTGCCTTGTGGTTGTTGCACCTTAATCCTGGCTTGATCTATGTTTCATGGATGCAAGTAAAACTTGGGTTTGTTGTGCTTTTGTTTGCCTATCACTTTAAGTGCCATGTAATGTATCTGGAGTTGCAAAATGGAGTGGTAAAATTCAGTTCCAATTTTATGCGCCTTTGGAACGAGGGCGCCACAATTATTCTATTTGCAGTTGTCTTTTTGGTTATCCTGAAAAACGCATTCAACTGGATTTACGGGGTGATTGGCATTGTTTTATTTTCAGTATTGATCATGTTGGGTTTCCGGTTTTATAAAAAAATAAGAGAACGAAATTCCTAAAAAGCTATGGCTGGAATCTTAAAGCTGGAGCGCGTTTCCCTGCAATTGCGGATATTTTTCTCCATGATTGTACTCATTTTGATTGCTTCTATTTTAATGGCTTCCATCTCAATTATTCAGTTTAAAAACGAAGCCAAAGAGTACCACCAAGAGCGCTTAGAGCGCAAAGAAACAGCCATCAAAGAACATATAAACTATGTGTTAGCCAATACTAAATATGCCTTAACAACAGCAAATCTTAGGCATATATTTAAAGATAAGATTCACGAATTAGCGCAAATTCATCAACTTGAGATAAACATTTACAGCCAAAACGGCAAATTACTTAAATCGTCTAAAGCTTCTTTTTCGGTTGACAAAGACGCGCCACCCATTCCCAAATACATCATCAAGCTAGTACAATCGTCGATTGACAAACGCTACGTAGACATCAAAAATAGTAACGGGGTAAAAAATCGCTCATCGTACAGCCAGATCAAGGATGCCAAATTCAAACCCCTGGGTATCTTAAATATTCCCTATGTAGAAGACGACGGTTTTTATGAGCGCGAATTACAAAATTTCCTACTCAAGCTGGGACAAGTGTATGCCTTTATGTTGGTGATTGCTTTTGGGCTCGCCTATTTTTTATCGTCCTACATTACCCAATCGTTGAAAACCATTTCGGATAAATTGAGCGAAACGAGTTTAACCCAAAAGAACGAGAAAATTGTATTGGAGGCCAATAGCAAAGAAATTAACTTGCTCATTCGGGCCTACAACGGCATGGTCGATGAATTGGAAGAAAGCGCCATCAAATTGGCCCAAAGTGAACGCGAAGATGCCTGGCGCGAAATGGCAAAACAGGTAGCCCACGAGATCAAAAATCCGCTCACGCCCATGCGCCTTACAGTTCAGAGTTTTCAGCGCAAATTTGATCCGAACGATCCCGACTTGCGGCAAAAAGTGCGCGATTATTCAGAGACATTGATTCAGCAAATCGATACGATGAGCGCAGTAGCCTCGGCTTTTTCGAATTTTGCATCGATGCCAGCCCAACAAAACGAAAACTTGAATGTGGTAGAAGTAGTAGAATTGGCCTTGGATATTTTTAATGAAGAATATTTACAGTTTGAATGTTCGGAAAAAGAAATTATTGCCAAAATTGACCGCACCCAACTTATCCGAATTTTAACCAATTTGGTGAAAAACGCCATTCAATCGATTCCAGAAAATCAACAAGATAAATGGGTACTGGTTACTGTAAATCGGCAAGGTTCCGATGTTGAAATTACTGTAGCAGATAATGGAGTAGGCATCGAAGAACAAAATACGCCCTATATTTTTGAACCCAAATTTACCACCAAAAGCAGCGGCATGGGCTTGGGTTTGGGAATAATAAAAAACATCATTGAAAATTACAAAGGAACAATTACATTTGCTTCCCAATTGGGCAAAGGAACGCAGTTTACAGTTTCGCTTCCCATCCTAAATTCCTAGCTATGAATTTTGAAAATATACTAGTTGATCAAGTCGATGCTGTAGCAGTTGTAACGATCAATCGCCCTACCAAATTGAACGCGCTCAACAAAGCTACCTTGAACGAGCTACACCAAGCGTTCAGTAAATTGGATGCCGACACCACTGTACGGGCAATTGTCCTGACAGGCTCGGGTGAAAAAGCCTTTGTAGCTGGAGCTGATATTGCTGAATTTGCCAATTTTTCGGTAGAGCAAGGACGCGAATTGGCTTCTCAAGGACAGGAATTAGTATTTGACTTTATTGAGAAGTGTACCACTCCGGTACTTGCAGCCATCAATGGGTTTGCGTTGGGCGGCGGATTAGAATTGGCTATGGCCTGTCATTTTCGGATTGCATCAAACAATGCCAAAATGGGATTACCCGAAGTAACCTTGGGCGTCATTCCCGGTTATGGTGGAACCCAACGTTTGCCGCAATTGGTTGGCAAAGGTCGCGCCATGGAACTCATTCTTACTGCCAATATGCTCACGGCCCAAGAAGCGCTGGACTGTGGTTTGGTGAATCAGGTGGTGGCACAAACCGAATTACTCGAACTGGCTAAATCCCTAGCTGAAAAAATAAGCAAAAATTCGCCAGTAGCCATTCAATATGCCATTCAAGCTGTAAATGCTAGTTTTGATAAAAATCAAAATGGGTTTTCGGCCGAGATAAACTCCTTTGGTACCTGTTTTGGTACCGCCGATTTCAAAGAAGGTACCACCGCTTTTTTAGAAAAAAGAAAACCTGATTTTCAGGGAAACTAAAATAATTAAACCTTTGAAATCCTCAATAATCACGGCACACTTCATATGATATTGTTCGTTTTTATAACTTTTCCTTACTCTATTTCCTTACTCCGGTATCAAATAAATAATGGAAATATTATTAACTTATTTAGGTGTAGTTTTTTGTTAGGTAATATTTATAAATAAAACCAAAATGAAAAAACAAAACAACTCTAATCTATCGTTTACGATTAACATTAAAGATTATTCCAATAACGAGGAAATAATTAACTACTTATTAGAAGCAGTAACTACTTCATTGGAACTTAATGACGATAAAAAGTTTTTATCAGATATGAAAGATGCCGATGAAATAAATTTATCGTTGAAAAGGAACTTGAAGGTCAAGATAAAAGATTGCGGGTGTAATTGATTTCTATTTTCTGTTAAGAAAATGGAAAGTTTGTTGTTCCGAGCTGGGCTGGGGGAAACTAGGATTTAAGTTTCCGTCTGATATTAACAGACCTGGTTGCTCAACTGATTTTTCAGTCCCACAAGTTTTTACAGAGAAAATCTCCGACCTCATTTATCCGGCTCCGTTCAATGAGGATTTGTATTGTATATATAGATTTCATATTCCCCCACTTCATATCCTCTTCTTCTCTTGGTGGGGTTTGCCGGTCTATAAGACCCATCATTATCTATTACTATAATAAATATAGTATTATTTTAAAAAAGTCAATGGATTGATATAATTTTTATAAAATAATTTGGATTATATGTAACTTATAAGTTACTTTTGTAAAATGAAAATTAGAGAGGTAATAGCGTATAAGAATTACTTTGAAGATTTCCTGCTTGGACAGCCAAGAAAAGTTCAAGACAAAATCTTTAAAATAATTGAAGCCATTGAAACGCTTGAAAGAGTTCCTTCAAATTATTTGAAGGCGATGGAAGGAACTAATGGGTTATATGAAGCAAGAATACAGCTTGCCTCTAATATTTGGAGAGTGTTTTGTTTTTTTGATAATGGAAAGTTAGTTATTTTGTTAAATGGATTTCAAAAGAAAACTCAAAAAACACCAAAGAATGAATTAGAAAAAGCGTTGCGTCTAATGCAGGAATATTACCAAGAAAAAAATAAATAATTATGGAAACTAAAAGTTGGAAAGATATTAAAGATAATGTTTATGGTGCAAAAGGCACCGATAGGCGAGATGAACTTGAAAGAGATTTTGAAGGTTTTAAAATTGGACTTCAATTAAAAAAGGCAAGAGAGGATAAACATTTAACCCAAACTGAACTTGGGGAACTTATATTAAAAAAGAGAGAATACATATCAAGAATTGAAAATAACGGGAGCAATCTTACCCTAAAAACCTTGTATGATATTGTAGAAAAAGGTTTAGGAGGTAAAGTTAAAATTCAAATAGAATTATAAATACTCTAATCTTCCCACAAATAATAATCAACCTCCTTTTCGGAGGTTTTTTTATTTAACCTCATCACATATCATACTAAGTTGTATCAATTAAATTACTGCCTCAAAAAAATTGAAAATATCGGCGCCGACTTATTGATTTCTCGCTGTATGTTAGCTTAAATGAAATTCAAAGGATAAAATTGGGATAATATGATAAAAGCAGTAATCTATTCAAGGGTGAGTTCCGAAGGTAATCGCCAGGACAACGAAACCTAATTTAATACTTAAACACTTTTACATGAAACACATTTTTAAAAGCATCGCCATGGCTTTGCTGCTGAGCACTTCATGCGTGCAGGCCCAACAAATTCCATTCCAACTTAAAATCAGCGATGTTTTTAAAGACGAATACAAACGATCTACAATTGTATTGGTAGAAGATGACAGTAAAGGTGGTGTAGTAATAGTTCGTTCCTATCAAGGCGGTGTTTTCTCTTCCGGCATTGGCTACTACATTGAACATTACGATGCCAATATGAAACTCATCAAAGAATATGAATACGAAATGAAGTACTCAGATGTCGAAAAACAAAGTTCAGTATTGGGCGTAATCATGGATGGAGAACAAGTAAACATTGTGGAGTTTTTATACAACCGCGATGCAAAATCATATATCTGTTCCTCGATCAATGCCAACATCAACGATTTTAAATTCTCTAAAAAAGAATTATTCCGTTTAAAAAGTGAAGAAATTAAACAATTTAGCTTGTTCTCAATGGGCGGGTTTGATGGTGACTGGGGCGCTTCGATGATTGTAAACGAAGACCGTAATGCGTTTGCTATTACCGTGGACATCAAAGACAAAGACAACGAAACGCATAAATTGTATTTGTATGACAACAAATTGAATCAAAAATTTGAGCACACGTTTAAACGCAACATCAAAGACAAAAAATTCCGTTTTGAAAACATTGATGTATCCAAAGACGGAAACACCTTATATCTTTTGGGCAAAGCGTATACGCAAGAAGCCAAAAAGAAAAAAGAGGGCGGAAAATACCAATATGAACTAACACGTATCACCAAAGATTCAGAGAAAACGCAGGTATTTGATACCAATGACAACTTTGCGGCTTCGTTAAAAACCATCATTTTCCAAGATCGTCTTACGTGCATCGGGTTTTATTCGGCGCGAAATGACAACCGATTTAAAGGAATTTCGTACTTTGAATTGGATCCGGTAACCTTAGAAATCAAAAAGTCTAAATTCAATCCATTTACCGAGCAATTCATGATTGACAAATATGGTAAAGACAAAGACAAGGAGTTGAAAAACTTATCGTTCCGTAAAATATTGATCACCTCATCCAATGAAATTGTGTTCAATGCCGAAGAGTTTTACATCACTACGCATTATGTTTCCAACGGAAATGGTGGTGGAACTACCCAAACCATTTATCATTACGATGATATTGTGAGCGCCAAAATTGGTCCTTCGGGCGAAATCGTTTGGGCACGTAACATCAACAAAAGACAAGCCACATCGGGCGACAGCTCCTACATTTCGTATACTTCTACTGTAAAAGGTGATGATACCTATTTCTTTATCAATACAGGAGAAAAAGTAAAAAAACTAAGCAACGACCGCATTCAGTTTGGACAAACCAGTACAAAAAAATCAAACCTAAACATTATTCGCATCAAACCAAATGGCGAATTTGATTACCAAGAAATTTTGGATGACAAAGATTCAGAAGTGCCATTCATGGTGTCTGATGGTGCTTTAACCAAAGAATCGGTGTTTTTCATTGGCCGTAAAGGAAAGAAAAAACAATTGTTGCGTGTGAGTTTGTAAGCGCAAAACCAATTAAATAAAAAAGAGGACTTAGGTCCTCTTTTTTTATGCTTCACCCTCCCACTCGGCATAGAAACGGGAAAGAAATTGTTCCATAAATTGGTGGCGTTGGGCTGCTAGTTCACGTGCGGTTTGCGTATGCATTAACTCTTTGAGACGCAGTAATTTTTCGTAAAAATGATTCAAAGTGGGGGCTGTACTGCTTTTGTATTCTTCTTTGCTCAATTGTAAATTAGGAGGAATGGTTGGATCATACAGCGGGCGGTTTTTGAATCCGCCGTAGTTGAAGGTGCGGGCAATGCCAATGGCGCCAATGGCATCTAAGCGATCAGCGTCTTGCACGATGGCTAATTCTTTAGAGAAAAAAGTTTGAGTTACGTTGCCTCCTTTGAATGAACTATTTTCAATAATGGCAATTACGTGTTCCAATTGGTTTTCGGGCAATTGTTGTTCAGTTAAAAATTCACGCGCTAGTTGTGGGCCGATGGTCTCATCTCCGTTATAAAATTTACTGTCGGCGATGTCGTGCAGCAAGGCCGCCAATTGAACCACCAAAACGTCTATATTGGCTTCATTCTCTGCAATACGAAGTGCCAATTTGTACACGCGCTCAATGTGAAACCAATCGTGGCCTCCTTCGGCGTTTTCGAGTTGTTTTTTTACAAAACTAATCGTAGCATGCACTAAGGTTGATTTGATCATGGGATTTATTTAGAAGTAAAAATGTTGCCCATTGAACAAAATCAACGAGCAACATATGTAGTATAATGAGGTTGAATTACAATTAACCAATGATGGCCGGTTGCACCCATTTGAACACAAACGGATCAGGCGGAATCACCAATCGTTCGGCAATTTTGGCCATTCGCTCGGGTAGTTTCATCAAATAATCACGGGCTTTTTCGGCTTCGTCGGTGAGACCCGTCATTTTATCTATTTCCCATTTTTCGATGAGCTTTTGTAAAATCTCCACATAATCTTGTGAGGTATATACCCCAATGCGTTGGGCAGAATTCGAAAATTGCTCAAAGGCTGATCCCATGGCTGCTCCTGACTCTCTTAAAAATACAGCTGGCATGGTAATTTTAAGTTTCATCATGTATAAAAAAGCCATCATCATTTCACTTGGATCAACTTTAAAAATTTGGGTTACAAACTCCGAGTAGGCATGATGGTGACGCATTTCGTCTCCGGCAATCATTTTACACATTTTGGACAACTTGTGGTCGCCATAGCTTTTGGCAATTTGTGACACGCGGTTGTGCGATACATAGGTAGCCAACTCTTGAAACGAGGTATATACAAAGTTTTTGTACGGATCCCGTCCAGTACCAATATCAAAGCCATCGTTGATGAGGTGTTGGGTAGTTATTTCTACTTCGCGCATGTTTACACGCCCTGAAAGGTATAAATACTTATTGAGCACATCGCCGTGGCGGTTTTCTTCGCCAGTCCATTGGCGCACCCATTTGGCCCAGCCGTTGCGTTCTACATTGTCAACGCCTTCTACGTCCATTAACCAGGATTCATAAGTAGGAAGGGCTTCTTCGGTTACGGTATCGCCTACCATGGCTACCCAAAAATCATAGGGTAAATCTTTAGCCAATTCGCGTAATTCTTTCACTTCTTCAAAAAAGGTTTCGCTTTCGGAATTGGGTAAAAAGTCAGTGGGTTGCCAAATTTTTTCAACGGGAATCAAGTATTGATCCATGAAGCCTTCGACTTTGTTTTCTAGAAATTGCATCACTTCTAGACGGATGTTTTTTATAGACATGCTTGCGTTTTTTGGTAAAAATTTGGCGCTAAGCGTTACATCTTTACTTCGTTTATTGCGTTTTTTATGGTGCTTTCGGTGCGAGCCATGAGCTCCTCAAACGAGTAATCTTTCACCGGTATCGGCTCGTGGAGGGTAAAGATAATACGATTTCCCAAACCAAAAGGGAAAAACCCATATTTTACAAATTTCCAAGAATTATTAATGGTTACAGGAAGCACGTAAGCCGATGGCGCATATTTGCATAAAATCTTTAAGCCACTTTGGGCAAATTCTTTGGGAACGCCAGTTTTACTGCGGGTGCCTTCGGGAAAAATTACAGCAGTGCGTTGGTGTTTTTCGATGTATTCGCCCAACTTTTTGATCTCGGGTATGGCTTGTTTGGGGTCTTTTCGGTCAATGACTACTGAACCGCCATGACGCAAATTGAACGAGACACTTGGTATGCCTTTAGCCAATTCTTTTTTGCTCACAAATTTGGGATGTATACGGCGCAAAAACCAGATAATGCCTATAATATCATATAAACTTTGGTGATTAGCTACCAAAATAAATGGCACGCCTTTGGGTAATTTATACTTATTTTCAAGACTAAATCGTGTACCTAATAAATGAGCAATTCGCAACAATAAAAAATTCAAGTAATCCACGCTTTTTTTGTGGGCTTGGTAGCCAAACAAACGGAGACAAATCCACTGAATGGGGTGAAAAACCAATAAAGTGATGAGGAATAACAGCATCGCCACAAGCGACAACGGATAGGAAATAATTTTCTCCATGGAATAAATCAAAGGGCAAAAATAATAAAATAAAAGACTTGGTTGCCGCGAATTGCTAATCCTATTTTAGTGGAGATTGGCGCTTATTTTTTAGGGAAGAATTCGTTTATTATTTTTTGGGTAAAAAGTCGCGCTCCCGCATCATTGAGGTGGCCACAAGACGAAAAATAGCGGTCGTCTTGCACAAAATCTTCGCAATTGTAGATTTCGGGATACAGGGATTTTACTTTTTGAAAATAATCCATGCCTTTCACGTTTTCACAAACCGGCGTGGTTACCGTAATGAGCTGAATGTGGTGTTGCGCACACCGTTTTTTGATTTGTTCGTAGTAGCGATTGGGCCGCAATTTGAGGGCGCGGTAATCGTTTTTCATGTTGCCTTTTTTGTTTGTAGGCAGCGGATAATATCCTTGATAAGCCAAGGTGGTACTGGGTTCGTGGGCAAGCGTTTTCATCAATTCGAGAAACCCTATTTGCGATTCGAAAGCCGTATAGCGGTAAAAAGGCAGATAATACCAGTACGGAAATTCAGGTTCGTTTTGGTAATGCGAACGGATGGTAGAATTACTGTGTAAATAAGGCAAAAATCGTGCGGTGGTTCCGTCGTCGCGCTTTTCATTGCTCAGATTTAAATCGGCTTCTAACAGCACATACTTAATGCTGTTTTTTTGCTCGAGCAAGAGTTGAAACAACAAAGCGTCTTCAAACAAATGTGAGCCACTCATGCCAAAATTGAAGGTTTTCAATCCATGTTTTTCGAATAGTTCAGGTACAAAATGATTGTTGGCGCGCGAGGTGCCAAGGATCACTACATCATAGTCTTGTGGTGGCGCATGTAACACGTATTCCATTTTCCAACGGTCTTTGGCTTGGGAATAAATCACGGTGTATACTACATCCAAGAGCATGGCGATTCCCAAAAGCAGGAACAATGCAAAAACTATGTAGCGCAAAAAGGACTTCATTAGAATTGAAAATAGATAAATGATTTATAATCCGAATAGGTGCCCAAGGCCAATAAAGCAGCAAAACACAAGCCCAGTTTGAACCAAGCATATTTGCCCGAAATGGGTTGCATTTGGTTGCGGTTACGCCATTCGACAGCCACAAACAACAAGATCAAGGAAAGCAATTCAAAATTGTAACGGCGATTAGCCAAAAATTCGGAAGTCCAATTTCCGTTAGAAACTAATCGGTACAAATAATCCAATGCCGCAGTCATCGATTGGGCTCTAAAAAATACCCAAGCAATACAGGTAAGTGCAAAAGTTGCGAGTATATTGAGCACAATGCGCAAACCGCCAAGTGTGAATGGAACAGTACTGCTGTCTAAGTTGGTGCGGTTCTTTTTTTGCCACAACAGAGGCAAAAAGTAGAGCGCGTTCAAGAATCCCCAAAACAAGTAAGTCCAGTTGGCCCCGTGCCAAAAGCCGCTCAAGATAAATATGACAAACACATTGCGCAGTTGCATCCATTTGCCGCCTTGGCTTCCGCCCAACGGAATGTATACGTAATCGCGAAACCAACTCGACAACGAAATGTGCCAGCGGCGCCAAAATTCGGCGGTGTCGCGTGAAAAATAGGGGTAGTTAAAATTGCGCAACAGCTCTAGGCCAAACAGTTTCGAAATACCAATGGCCATATCCGAATAGCCCGAAAAATCGCCGTAAATCTGAAAAGCAAAATAGATTGCGCCCAAAGCCAAAGATAGCGTATTGACCGTATTGGCATGATCAAAAATAGCATTGGCATAGGTGGCGCAGGTATCGGCAATGACGACTTTTTTGACCAATCCCCAAACAATCAAGTACACCCCTTCTTGGGCTTGGGAAAACGAAAATTTGCGCGTTTGTTTGATTTGCGGCAACAAATGCGTGGCACGCTCAATAGGGCCGGCCACCAATAGCGGAAAATAACTCACAAACAGGGCGTAATCAATTGGGTTTTTCTCGGCGGGAATCCGGCCTTTGTAGATGTCAATCACATACGACAAGCCGTGAAAAGTATAGAACGAAATCCCTACGGGCAATACCCATTTGAGCAAAATGGGACTCACATTGAAGCCAAATCCTTGAAACAATTCGGCAAAGGAAACCGCAAAAAAATCGTAGTATTTAAAAAGGCCCAAGAAGCCCAAATTGACGCCTATGCTCAGCCAAAACCAAAACCGTTTTTTGGCGACACGCTCACTTTGGTGTATTTGCACACCGGTAAAATAATCCAAAAACGTAGAGAACAAGAGCAGGAAGAGAAATCGCCAATCCCAACAGGCGTAAAATACATAGCTGGCGAGCAATAACAGCGCGTTTTGCTTGGCCACCGATTTGGCGCACAGCCACCAATACAAGGCAAAAACCGGCGGTAAAAAAAGCGCAAAGGCCAAGGAATTAAAAAACATAATGCGAGTAACAAATTGGGGCCGCAAGATACTGATTTATTTGGTTGGCGGAAGTCGGTTGGCAGTTGTCGGTCTGGAAGATTGAAGAATTGAAAGATTGAAAGATTTCACTTTTAGTAACCGTTTGGTGCCGAAGTTTTGGGATTCTCAGAACTGTCTCTTATCTCTCTTCTATTTGACTCTCAGTCTGGTTTGTTTCTCTCGCAATCCCGATAAATCGGGACGCAAAGGTTTTTTTGCGACTTTGCGAGAAACTAAAATCCTTTCGTGTAGTTATAAAGAATTTAGGTAGAAACGAATTCAATAATCTTTGTGGTCACGTATTGCACACGAGCGAAGCGACTGCCGAAGGAAATCCGCGCTTTCCGGAAGATTGAAGAATTGAAAGATTGAATGATTTACCAAAATAGTGGCCATGGGGTCCCGAAGCGTCGGAATTGGTATTTGGAATTTAAAATAATTGAAATTTTAATGCTTTGTGGATAAAAGCCAACCGCTGATAGCTCAAAAACTGCTCAAAAAAAACTCCGATTTACATCGAAGTTTTTCTATTTGATTTGTGTGCGAACACATAATAAACAATTGCAATTCCTACAAAAAGGAGAATTAAAGTGCCTTGATCAATTGGCAATCCTGGAGGCGGCGGTATGCCTGGTGGTGGCGGTCCGTTACGAGCCTCAACAGAAAAAACACCACATAATAGTGTCATCCATAGAGCGAGGTTGTTAGGGGCCTTTTTCATAAGTGTGTAAAAGTAATTAAAAAATTGTTCTTTCAAAATTTTTTAAAATCTATTTTAAATTCCCTCCAAAAACCCAACATAAAGCCTTGCAGCAATGCAAGGCTTTTGTTAGTGGTCCCACCTGGGCTCGAACCAGGGACCACCTGATTATGAGTCAGGTGCTCTAACCAACTGAGCTATAGGACCAGTATACTACGCTGACTTTTATTGATTTTGGAGTTCAGCAAATATAGCCTCGGCTTTATTTGGAGGCTGCAATATTAGGATAAAAAATCTTGGGTTGCAAACATTTTTTGCATTCCTATCAATAATAATAAAAGGAATTTGTAATTCCAAATACCCGTTTATTCGATCTCCTGACACAACTCAATCAACACGCCATTGGTTGATTTTGGATGTAAAAATACCACCCACTTATTGTCAGCGCCACGCTTAGGCGTTTCATTGAGCAGCACAAAACCTTCGGCTTGCAGCCGAGCTACTTCTGACTGAATGTCGGCCACATCAAAGGCAATGTGATGAATGCCTTCGCCTTTTTTCTCGATAAATTTAGCAATGGGACTATCGGGATGAGTGGCCTCGAGCAATTCTATTTTATTGGGCCCGCTGGCAAAAAAAGACGTGTTTACGCCTTCGCTTTCAACTGATTCTTGTTTGTAGGGCTGCGCGCCAAACAATTTTTCGAATACCAGATTAGAAGCGGCCAAATCTTTAACGGCAATGCCGATATGCTCTATTTTTCTCATGGAATTTCTTTTGCGTCAAATTTCGCAAAGTTTTTGGGATGGTTGGCAAAAAAGTGCATTTTATGCAAAGCCTAGCCCTGATCGAAGCGGATAGCCTGTTGTGCCGGGGTTAGGCACAACAGCTTATAGCGTAGAGCAGGAAGAAGCTCCCTTTCAATACTCTCATTTTTAATTATTAATTATTAATTATTAATTGAACACATATCGTATTTTTGCCGCATGGAAACAAACAGACAAAAGAAAATCGGCGGTGTAATCCAAAAAGATTTAGTAGATATCTTACAAGGAGAAATTCGTAAAAACAATATTGCCAATTTGGTGATCTCGGTCTCTAAAGTGAGCGTAACCACCGATTTATCAATTGCTACTGTTCACCTCAGCATTTTTCCGCCCGAAAAAGGGCCCGAAACCTTGGCAGCCATTAAGTCCAATTCGGCCTTAATTAAACACGACCTCTCGCAACGCGTGCGTTTGCAATTGCGCAAAGTGCCTAACTTGCAATTCTTTATCGATGACTCGCTCGATTACATCGAAAAAATTGACCGCGCCTTGTCTGACAAAGAAAACCCCATCGAACACCGCGAATTGTTAGAACGTCGAAGAAAATTCTAAGTTGAGTTTTGCCCTTTACATAGCCAAACGGTATTTGCGCAGCGCCAGCAAAAACAAAGCAATCAACATCATTAATCGGATTGCTTCATTGGGTATTGTAGCCGGTTCTATGGCACTTTTTGTGGTATTGTCCGTGTTTAGTGGACTCAAAGAATTTAGCTTGTCATTTAGTACCGCCTTTGATCCCGATATTAAAGTAGAAAACAGTATTGGTAAATCGTTTAGCATTAACCCGCAACAAGAACGTAAACTTTCCAAAATTAAGGGCATTTCTTCCTATTGCAAAATCATTGAAGAACGGGTGCTATTTCGTTTTGATGAGAAAGAAATGGTTACCCATATTAAAGGGGTTGACTCCAGTTTTGGTCAGGTAATTCCGCTACAAAAGCTATTGTATCAAGGCAATTGGTTAATGCCACAAACCAATGAAGTAGTTGTTGGATATGGTGTGTGTCAAAAGTTATCCTTGGGGCTGTATGATTTCAATAATCCACTCGAACTTTTTGTGCCGCGTCCGGGCAAAGGCGCCATTGACAATCCCGACGAAGCATTCAACAAAACTACGCTAGCGCCGGTAGGCGTATATGCCATTAGCGAAGATTTAGACGGAAAATATGTGTTTGCAAATCTAGAATTGGTGCAGAACTTGTTGGAATATCCGTCAAACCAAATTGGCAGTATTGAATTAAAACTGAGTGCCCAAGCCGACGAAGCCACAATTAAAAAACAGCTACTCGCCCTTTTTCCAGAACCCTTGCGCGTAAAAAATAGAGCGCAACTCAACGACAGCTTATACAAAATGCTCAATACCGAGAATGTAGCCGTCTATTTAATTTTTACACTAGTAATCATTATTGCGTTATTTAACCTCATAGGTGCGCTCATTATGATGATCCTCGACAAGAAAAATAACCTGAAAACCTTATACAATTTAGGCACACCCGTGCGCGATTTGCGGCGCATATTTTTTTGGCAAGGCACGCTCTTGAGTGTATTTGGCGGACTGTTTGGTTTGTTGTTGGGCGTAGTGTTGGTCTTGGCTCAACAGCATTTTGAGCTCATCATGATCACACCCACGCTGGCTTATCCGGTGGTGTGTTCACTTGAAAACGCAGCAATAGTGATGGCCACAATCTGTATTTTGGGCATATTGGCCTCTTGGATTGCCTCGAGCAGAGTGAGTAAAAAAATGCTGGATTAAAGTTGGGAGTGCCCCGTTGGGTCGCGTTTTTCGCGGTATCTTTTGCCTGCTAACGCCTAGCAAAAGGATGCTGCTCCACCCGCTCACTCGACTACAACACCAAATCGCGGTAGCTTTCGGCCGCACGATCCAATAAACCAAATAAAATTGCTGGCTCATCTTCCGTGACCAACTGCGAACGAATATCTTTAAAGTTGGGGATTCCCTTAAAATAATTGGTGTAATGTCGGCGGGTTTCTACAATCCCTAATCGTTCGCCTTTCCATTCCATGGCCCAGCTTAGGTGATTTTTGGCCGCTACTACACGATCGGCCATAGTGGGTTTGGGCAAATGCTCGCCAGTGGCCATGTAGTGTTTGATCTCGTTAAAAATCCAAGGATAGCCTATCGCGGCACGACCTATCATAATGCCGTCTACGCCGTATTTATTTTTGTATTCCAAGGCTTTTTCGGGCGAATCAATATCGCCATTGCCAAAAATAGGCATGGTAATGCGCGGGTTGTTTTTTACGCGGGCAATGTGCGACCAATCGGCTTCGCCTTTGTACAATTGAGCGCGCGTTCGGCCATGAATGGACAAAGCTTGCACACCAATGTCTTGCAAACGCTCGGCCACCTCATCGATGTTAATTGAATTTTCGTCCCAACCCAAACGGGTTTTTACAGTAACGGGTAAATTGGTTCCTTTGATCACAGCTTGGGTAAGTTTCACCATCAAATCAACATCTTTAAGAACAGCAGCGCCGGCGCCTTTGCACACTACTTTTTTGACCGGACAACCAAAATTAATGTCGATGATATCGGGTTGTACGGTAGTCACAATTTTGGATGATAAGCCCATGGCTTCCTCGTCACCTCCAAAAATTTGAATGCCAACTGGTCTTTCATAATCAAAAATGTCGAGTTTTTGACGGCTTTTGATCGCGTCACGAATGAGCCCCTCAGAGGAAATAAATTCGCTAAACATCAAATCGGCACCATGGGTTTTGCACAGGCGTCGAAACGGCGGATCGCTTACGTCTTCCATGGGTGCCAAAAGCAGCGGAAAATCGGGGAGTTCTATGGGGCCAATTTTAATCATCGTTCAAATTTGCGCCAAAATTACACTTTTTTGTCGGTTTGTTTTGGGCTGTGGGAAAACCAAATTTTTAATGAAAAGTTTGCTTTATATTTGCAGCTTAAATGCAAAAGGGATTGCAGCAAATTGCCGCGCAATGCGAAAAGCCCGACCCGAACTGCAAGGCAGGGATTTGCCCAAAATAACACACGCATACACTCATGAAACACATTCGAAATTTTTGCATTATTGCCCATATTGATCACGGAAAAAGCACCCTCGCCGATAGACTGCTGGGCGCCACGCAAACCGTATCGGCGCGCGAAGAAAAAGCCCAATTGCTCGACAACATGGACTTGGAGCGCGAGCGCGGGATTACCATTAAAAGTCACGCGATTCAGATGGAATATACGTATAAGGGTGAGGAATATATTTTGAATCTAATTGACACCCCCGGGCACGTCGATTTTTCGTATGAAGTTTCCCGATCCATAGCGGCTTGTGAAGGAGCTTTACTCATTGTAGATGCCGCGCAAAGTATTCAGGCACAAACTATTTCGAATTTGTATTTGGCTTTAGAAAATGACTTAGAAATAATCCCTGTTTTAAATAAAGTTGATTTGCCTAGCGCCAATCCCGAAGAAGTGAGTGATGACATTATTGATTTATTGGGTTGTAAACTAGAAGACATTATCCACGCCTCGGGCAAAACCGGATTTGGTGTTGAAAATATATTGGCCGCCATAATAGAGAAAATTCCCGCGCCACAAGGCGATCCGCAAGAGCCCTTGCAAGCGTTGATTTTTGATAGTGTTTATAATCCCTTCCGCGGAATTGAGGTAATCTTTCGTGTAAAAAACGGCGAGATCAAAAAAGGGCAAAAAATTAAATTTATGGCTACTGGCAATGAATACTTTGCCGATGAAGTAGGCACGTTGAAACTCAATCAAGTGCCTAAAAATATAATTGGGGCTGGCGATGTGGGCTACTTGATTTCGGGCATCAAAGAGGCCAAAGAAGTAAAAGTGGGCGACACCATTACCGACGCCAAAACACCAACAACCAACATGATTACGGGGTTTGAAGATGTTAAACCCATGGTGTTTGCTGGGATTTATCCGGTAGATACCGAAGACTACGAAGAGCTGCGCAACTCGATGGAAAAATTACAACTCAACGACGCTTCCTTGGTGTTTACCGCCGAGAGTTCGGCTGCATTGGGCTTCGGATTCCGCTGCGGATTCTTGGGTATGTTGCACATGGAAATTATCCAAGAGCGCTTGGAACGTGAATTCAACATGACCGTAATTACAACTGTTCCCAACGTGTCGTATTTGGCCTACACCAAAAAAGATCCCGACAACGGTTTTGTGGTAAACAACCCTTCTGATTTGCCCGAGCCTTCCCGAATGGACCGTGTAGAAGAACCGTTTATCAAAGCGACCATCATTACCAAAGCCGATTTTGTGGGCAATGTAATGTCGCTCTGTATCGAAAAAAGAGGCTTGATTACCAACCAAACGTATCTCACCACCGAGCGCGTGGAATTGAATTTTGATATGCCTTTGGCCGAAATTGTATTTGATTTTTATGACCGCTTGAAAACGGTTTCCAAAGGGTATGCCTCATTTGATTATTCGCCAATTGGTATGCGAACATCAAAATTGGTAAAATTAGATGTGCTACTCAACGCCCAATCGGTGGATGCTTTATCGGCTTTAATTCACGAAGACAACGCCTATAATATTGGTAAAAAAATGTGCGAGAAACTACGCGAATTAATTCCAAGACAACAATTTGACATTCCGATTCAAGCTGCCATTGGCGCAAAAATTATTGCCAGAGAAACTATCAAAGCATTACGTAAAGACGTAACGGCCAAGTGTTATGGCGGGGATATTTCGCGTAAACGAAAATTGCTCGAAAAACAGAAAAAAGGAAAAAAACGCATGCGACAAGTGGGGAATGTAGAAATTCCGCAAGAAGCGTTTATGGCCGTTTTGAAATTGAATGACTAAGGTTTTTACCAACTATTTCCATGCTAGAAGATAAATCACCGGCACGCACCAGCCTTTCACAATTGGGCGAATTTGGCTTAATTGAACACTTGACAAATCAATTTGAAATTTCGCAAGCGTCAACCCTCAAAGGCATTGGCGACGATGCAGCGGTATTGGATTTTGCCAACAAAAAAGCAGCAATCTCTACCGATTTACTCATTGAAGGGGTGCATTTTGATTTGGCCTATATGCCACTCAAACACCTGGGCTACAAAGCCGTGGTGGTAAATGTTTCTGACATTTGTGCCATGAATGCCAAGCCTACCCAAATTACGGTTTCGGTAGCGGTTTCCAATCGATTTCCGTTGGAAGCATTGGAGGAATTGTATGCCGGAATTGCCTTAGCTGCCAAAGCGTATAAAGTTGATGTAATTGGGGGCGACACTACTTCGTCTCAAAAAGGATTAATCTTGAGCATCACCGCTATAGGTGAAGCTTCGGCTGATGAATTGGTATACCGAAACGGAGCCAACGTAAATGATCTCTTGGTGGTGAGTGGCGATTTGGGCGCGGCCTATATGGGCTTACAAGTCTTGGAGCGCGAAAAACAAGTGTTTCATGTAAACCCCAATTCGCAGCCCGATCTAGAAGCTTATTCTTACCTTATCGAACGCCAACTCAAACCCGAAGCGAGAACCGATGTGCGCACCCTTTTGCACGCCCTTGAAATCAAGCCTACTTCGATGATTGATATTTCTGATGGATTGTCGAGCGAGATAATGCATTTGTGCAAACAATCGGAAGTGGGTTGCAATTTATATGAAGATAAATTGCCACTGGATCCGCAGTTGATTTCGGTTTGCGAAGAATTTCAATTGGACAGTACAACCGTTGCAATTAATGGTGGCGAAGACTACGAATTGCTCTTTACGATAAAAATGGACGATTTTGATAAACTAAAAGGCAATCCCAATTTTACCATTATTGGGCATATGGTTGAAGCCGCCCAAGGCATGCACCTCATTACCCGAGCCAATACCAAAATTCCGTTGAAAGCCAGAGGCTGGAATGCATTGACTGAAGAATAAACTTAAATGATTCCTTTGTTTTTGGCTTCTTGTACTAGCTCTGTATCGGATGCATGCTTCATATCAAGTACCTCTTTAAGATTGGTTAGTCGTTTTTCTATCGCAGCTGGAGCCAACGGAACATATTGAGACAGTTCGGCAATACGCACTCCTTTTGATAAATGAAACAACAGTTGTTTGTCAAACACATCCATTTCGTTTGAGTCAAACTGGATTTGACTTACCAATTTTACTACGGTTTGGCTGTAGTAATTTTCATCTTTTAAGATCTTATCAAAAGCCAACAACAATTCATCAAAGGTCAAATCGTTTTTAATCACAAGCCCGTTGGGGTTGATGTTTTTAATGATGGTATTGATTTTTAGCATCTCGGAGTGCATCGTCAGCAAAATAATTTTGCAAGCGGGCATGCGTTCTTTGACTAACAAGGCTAAGTCTTCGCCTGAATGAATTCCTTTTTCTTCGTAGATAGGCATGCTCAAATCAAAAAAAGCAATGTCGTACTGCGCATTGGCTTCGTTGACAATGGCTTCATAACCCGTTTTGCAATCTTTGGCTTGTGTAATTGTAAACTCGTATGCCCCTTTAGTATTATACCCTTTTATGGCGTTTTTATAGGCTTCAATAATAAACGGATGGTCATCAACCATTAATACACGAACCAATTGTGCCATAATTTTATTTTGTGTTTCCTAGTCTTGGTAGGGAACAACTACTTTAATTGTTGTTCCTATCCCTTTTTTTGATTCAATAATTACCGTTCCATTGCACGAAGCAGTGCGGCTATAAATGTTTTGCAAACCTATTCCTTTTTTCTTTTTGTTTAACAAAAATCCTACACCATCGTCAAAAATTTCTAGGCGAAGGCCTCCCTCTACAGACAGAAAACTAAGTATGATGGAACTAGCGTGTGCATGTTTGGCAATATTTTGCATCGATTCTTGCACAATACGGTACAAGTGAATTTTTACCATGCCGGGAATAAGGTCCCAGTTTATTTTTGAGTCAAATTCCAAGAAATTTTTGATTTGTGTAGCTTCGTACTGTTCCTCCATATAGGTGGTAATTACATTCACAAAGCTCACTGACTTTATAAGAATGTCTTTATTTAAATCATGCGAAATGTTTCTAATTTCCTTTTCGACCTCTTGTATACCTTCAATCAATCCTTTTGATTTATTTATATTGTCTGTCGTGGGCGCACTGATAAGCGAGATGAGATTCATGCGTGTTGAAGCCAAGCGATTGAGCACCCCATCGTGAAGGTCTTTTGAAATGCGTTCTTTTTCGCTATTTCGGGCGTTATCAATTTTATTTTGTTGCGCCAAAAGCAAATTGTAAATTTCAACATTGGTTTGTTGTTGCACTTGCTGCAAGCGAAATTCTTTTTGTTTGAGGAGTTGTTTTCCTATAACAAACAACAAAATTAAAATGACGCTAATAATTAAACACACCCATACAATACGGGTATATTGCTCCTCGACAGCTGCTTTTTCTTTTGTGATTTCATCGGTTTCAAAAGCAATTTTGGCAAATTTATTTCGGGTTTGCCGTTCCATTTTTTGCATGCTATCGGTAAGTGAAATGTATTGACTACTATAAGCTAAGGCCTTTTCTGGATTAATTTTTATGAGCTGCTTTAAACACAAGAGTTGGTCTTTGGGAGCTTTGAAACTTTTGGATAAGGCCAACGCCTCTTGTGCATATTGATTGGCTTTTGGAAGATCATTCATATCGGCATAATAGTAGGACAGGTAGAGCCTGTTGAAATTTTTGCCGTTGAGAACATTGTATTTTTCTCTGATTTTCAAAGTAATATTTAAATCTGAATCTATATTATCAAAATCATTTAGTTTCAATTTTGAATAGACTTTGTTCTCTATTAACTTACAATACAAATATGGAAAAGTGACTTTAATATTATCTAACCTTAGCCCTTTATCAAAAAAATTAATTGCGTTTCTGTAATTGCAAATCGATAAATAGTTGTAGCCTATATTGTTGTAGCAAGTCGCTAAATCGGTGTTATCAAATAACTCAGGATTATTTTCAATGAGCTTTATTGCTTTAAAATGATAATTGAAGGACATGGAATAATCTCCAAGTTCGTTTGAGTTTATTCCTAAAAATGTATAAATCAAATATTGATCTATCACAAAATTATTTGTATTTGCTATTTTCAAAGCATCTACCAATGATTCCTCACTCCCAAGATAATCATTTATGTAAAATTGCACTTGGGCTTTATCTCGATATACTGAACATAATTCTCTAAGAGCATTAATTTTTTTAAATATTTTTTCAGATTTCAAATAGTAATAATATGCCGAATCATTATTACTAATGTTTTCAAAATAAATTCCTTTATAGTTTTTACACAATCCAATTTGCATTAAATCACTTGAATTAAAAGCTCTTTCAAATGCTATTTTGTTGGATATTAGAAAATTATTCCAATCATTTATTACAATAAAATTATACGATAACTTATTTAATTGTTCTCTATTAACTGAATCGTTCTTTTGGGCATTTAAGATTTTTAATGTTTGTAAACTTATATTTCTACGCTCTTTATAATTAAGGTTACGGTCAGTTGCTTTGACTAACAATTCGGATATTTTATCATGATTTGTATTTTCTTTTTCTCGGTAGGTGCAGCCAAAAAACAAGATGAACACCAATAGTACACTACTCCATTTCATACACAATTGTTTTATTTAGCATAAAAGTAAATGGGCTTCTAGACAAAACGGTGCAGAAAATCTGCAGTAAACGTTAAATTTTTATTACACCAATCCGCGTTTAGTCGCTTCACGAATAATATCTTCATCGGTGCCTTTCACAATATTAAAGAAATCTTTGATTTGTGCCTTGCGTTTGTCTACCGCGCTTAATGAAATGCCTATATGCGAAGGAATACTTTTGGTTTTAATGCCTTTTGACAGCAACGATACAATTCTACGATCAATAGCATCCAATGCATCTTGCTGATCGGCCACTTCTCTAACTGCATTCCGAACGGTTTGACTATAATATTGATGTCCAGCAAGCACTTTTTCTATTGCCAAAATAAATTCTGACGATTTAAAATCGCTTTTAATCATCATGCCATCAGGATTTACTTTTTTTACAATATTGTATAAAATAAATGCCTCTAAGTGGGAAGTTGATATGAGAATTTTGGTTGTAGGGAACTGTTTTTGAATCAAAAAAGCAAGGTCCTCTCCTGATTGAATTCGCTTTTCATGAAAAGGAGGTAAACCTATATCTAAAATAACTATGTCAAAAACTCGGTTGCTAGTAAACAGTTTCTCATAGGCCATTTCGCTTGAAAATGCGGCATGCACGTGCACTTGTTCGGTTGAATATCGCTCATACAACATGCTTTTATACCCCTCAATAATGGTGGGGTGATCATCTACAAATAAAAAATGTAATTCCTTGCTCATCAGTTGCTCTCGGTATTTTCAGTTAGTGGAATTAAAATTTTAATGGTTGTGCCAAGTCCTTTAGTCGAATCAACGTCTAATTTTCCTTTGCATTCATTTGTTCTAGAAACCATATTTTGCAATCCAATTCCCTTTTTCTTTGATTTGGCATCAAAACCGGTTCCGTTATCTGAAATAGTCAATTGAATACTGTCTTGGATTAATTCAAAAACAACTTCAATTCTAGTCGCGATTGCATATTTATTGCAGTTTTGAAGCGCTTCTTGAAGCATGCGATACAAATTTATTTTAGTGGTATTGGCTACCCGATCCCACTTAATTTTTTCATCAATAGTAAAATTAACTTGAGCGCTAAAGGAATTTTTTTGTTCTTCAATTAAATTGGTTACAATGGCAACAAAATTATTGATTAAAACATATTTTTCACGATTCAAGTCGTGTGATATCTCGCGAATATCTTGTTCAATGTTTTTTAATTCGTTAAGGTAATTAAACCGACTATTAATTGAATCATCATCCGTAAATCGGTTTAAACTGTCTAAATTAAGACGGGCACCAAATAACCTGCCCAAAACCCCGTCATGCAATTCTTGCGCAATGCGTTTCTTTTCTTTTTCTCTACTTTCTTCTATAGTGGCTTGTTGAGAAATCATTAAATTATAGATGTCCTCATTGGCTTTTTGCTGCTGTTGTTTTAAAATCAATTCCATATTTTTGGCCCGTTGGGTACGGATCACAAATAATAAAACTCCTACAAATAGTGTACCCACAAAAAAGTAAAGTAAGCTGCGATTTTGCTCGGCTAATTTGTCTTTTTCTAATATAATTTCATCCGTTTCAAAAGCAATCCGTGCAAATTTATCCTTAGATTTTCGCTCCTCCAATTGAATGCTGTCACTAATCTTAATGTATTCTTTGGAATATTTCGCTGCATTTTTATGCTCAACTAAAGACAATTGTTTTAAGGAAGTTAGTAAATCATTAGGAATATTTGTTTGTTTTGCAAGCGAGAGAGCTTCATTTGCATACTTTTGAGAAGTAATAGTATCAAAATTAATTAGATAATATTCCGATAAATGCAACTTACTCAAAATAACTCTAGAAGTTAATTTCAAACTATCACGTATTTTTAAAGATTTTAAAAATAACTTGACAGTTCCTGGGTCGTTTGATATTTTAAATTTTGAATAGGCAACGTTGTCAATAAGAGTAGCATACAAACTAGGTTTTAAAGTTACTAAACTTTTATTCTGTAGAGCTAACTCAAATTCTACAATTGCTTTTCTATAATCTTCATTATTTTGATAACAATTACCAATATTATTTCTTGAAATTTCCTTTAAAAAAAAATCTTTATTTATATCATTTTTTATTGAAATATCTAATGCTTTACGATGATATTCAATTGCTTTAATAAAATTTTCCTTACCAAAAGATGCAATCCCTAAGTTAGTATATGAATCGTATTGTCCAAGGTAATCACTATCAATTCTATAGCTCTTTAAAGCTTTAGATGCATAATATTCTGCACCAGAGAAGTCATTAATATTTAACTGAATGGTGGATTTGTTTAAAAAAATAGTTGGTCGAATTTTGGAACTCAAATTTTTTGATAAAAGTTTCTCCGCTTTTGAATAAAAATAGAATGCACTATCTAAAATATCGTTATTATAACAACGTTCTCCTGAATAAAAAAAACATAGTGCTATTGTCGCAGTATCTTTTATAACAATTGAATTATCTAATAAATACTTATTTACATTATTTAAATTTTCCCAATCGCTTTGTTCAGAATAGAACTTAATAGACTTTAATAATAATGGTTTATTTGAAGAAGAATAATTTTCATTCTTTATAATTGTAAATGACTTCTTATAAAGATCATTCATTTGGTCATTTGATAATGAATCAGACTCAATTACATTCTGTATTTGTGATAATGATTCATTTATTGAATTAGTTTTTTGTACTTTTTTTTTAGTACAACTAATCGAAGAAAGAAATAAAATGAAAAAAAATATCCTTTTCAATTTTGTTTTATTAAGAATTGGTGATAACTACAAATAAAAAGCCCGATAGATATCTATCGGGCAATATATTAAAAATAGTTAAAATTACATCAACTAAAGTGTAATTTCATTTTCAATTATTCTTCTACTTCCTCGTGATTCTTGACCACCTATTTCGAATATTCTTCTACTTCCTCGTGATTCTTGACCACCTATTTCAACAATTCTTCTACTTCCTCGTGATTCTTGTCCACCTATTTCAACAATTCTTCTACTTCCTCGTGATTCTTGTCCCCCAATCTCTGGGCTAGTGAACGAAGTTAGGATCATCATCAATGAGAACAATCCTAAAGTTAATACTGTTTTTTTCATAATTTGAGACTTTTATTGTTATATGTTTTACTTCTTGTTGTGACGTAAATCTTGGAGATTCACGGTGTAAAACTATATAGCATGTCTCTTGAAATCTACTGTTTTTGGGCGTTTGTGGTAGATGATGGCCGTTTGATAGTGAATGATAGCCAAATTTGAGTGGATGGCATTTTTTAGATTTCTAAATAATTGCCATTGGTAATTGCGGCAATAATTCCATCTATATTTTCCTTATAAGACTTGGAAAATGGCAGTTTGGTAGCGGTGTTTTTAATGTAGCACACCGAGTTTCCGGTGTGGATGCGTGATACATAATCAACATTTACAATATAGCTGTTGTGAATGCGCACAAAAGGATTGGTTAGCACACTCTCAAAATGCTTGAGCGTTTTGAAGGCGGTAATCATCTCGCCTGTATTGAGGTGAATATCGGTAGAATTGTTGTCGGCCTGCAAATAACAAATGTCACGTGCTTCGATAAAACGGTAATCCCCATAGGATTTCACACAGATGATCAAGGGTTTTTCTTGGGCTAATGAAATCCCGGGTATAGCTTCAATGATTTTGGCTGAAGTCAAATTCTGTAAATCAGGTGATTCTGCAGCAGGCGGTGACGAAATGATCTCAGGCTCAACCACCTCTATCGCCGTTCGGGATGTTTTGGGTTGGGTAAAAAGTCGCGGATTATCAAATACAAACTTCTCGTATTTTAAAATCGTTTTGCGCAGCTCGTTTACGTCTAGTGGTTTAAGTAAATAATCCAATACCTCATATTTCATGGCTTCAAAAGCCAGGTCTTTGTTCTTGGTAATGACGATGATCTCGGGTACAATTCGCAAAAAGCGGTGCAATTCGTTGATGAGTTGCAAGGATAAATTGCTTTTTTTGTCATCGGGAGAAATTTCCAAGAATACCAACTGCGGGCTGTGCTCCAAAATAGCATTCAAGCCGTCTTTATAAGTAGTGGCCGAGGCCAAACAAACCAGCTGCTGAAAATGACTGGCGATGGCCATCACATTTTCAATACTTTCAGGCTGGTCATCCACAATGATGAAAGTATGCTTCATTTGCTTGCAGGCTAGGCTTTATCTACAAAACAGACCTAGTCAAGGGCTAAATTAGACCATTAGCCAACGAGAAATGCTAGACTTATGCACAAGAAATTCAATAATTATTAACAATTACAGGGCTAAATTTCTGTGTCTTCAGTAAAAAAAATGGCTCACTTTTCAGCGAGCCATTGAATAAGTTATAGGTAACGTTATTTCGTTTTTAGCAACCAATTTTTCATGGAAACCTCATTTTCTATGATGGCTTTCAATTCGGTAATCGCTACGCGGTCTTGCTTCATGCTGTCTCGGTGACGAATGGTTACGGTTTTGTCTTCTAAGGTTTGATGATCAACTGTAATACAAAATGGCGTGCCTAACGCATCTTGTCTACGGTAACGACGGCCTACTGCATCTTTTTCGTCATAGGTTACATGGAAGTCCCATTTGAGTTCGTCGATGATTTCGTGAGCCAATTCGGGTAAGCCATCTTTTTTGACTAAGGGCAACACGGCTGCTTTGGTGGGAGCCAACACCGAAGGCAACTGCAACACGGTGCGCGTTGAACCATCTTCTAAAACCTCTTCTTTTAACGCAGTGGCAAAAACGGCCAAGAACATTCGGTCTAATCCAACTGAAGTTTCGACAACATAGGGCGTATAATTTTGATTGAGCTCGGCGTCAAAATACTGCATCTTTCTACCCGAAAACTCCTCATGTGCTTTCAAGTCAAAATCGGTGCGGGAGTGAATGCCTTCTAATTCTTTGAACCCAAAAGGGAAATTAAATTCTATATCTGCAGCGGCATTGGCGTAATGCGCTAATTTTTCATGGTCGTGAAAACGGTAATTTTCTTTACCCAAGCCCAAAGACAAGTGCCAATTTAATCGAGTGGTTTTCCAGTACTCATACCACTTCATTTCTTCGCCCGGACGCACAAAAAATTGCATTTCCATTTGCTCAAATTCGCGCATTCTAAAAATAAACTGACGCGCTACGATTTCATTTCTAAAGGCCTTTCCGGTTTGTGCTATTCCAAAAGGAATCTTCATGCGGCCCGATTTTTGCACATTCAAAAAGTTGACAAAAATTCCCTGAGCAGTTTCTGGTCGCAAGTACAAGTCCATCGCACTATCGGCCGAAGCGCCCAGTTTGGTGCCAAACATCAAGTTAAATTGACGCACTTCGGTCCAGTTGCGAGAACCGGTTTCGGGATCGGCAATTTCGAGTTCTTCGATGAGTGCTTTAACATCGTCTAAATCACCGTTTCCTAAGGAACGGCCCATGCGCTCAAGAATCTCTCTTTCCTTAGAAAGGTATTCCATTACGCGGGGATTGGTGGTTTTGTATTGTTCTTCGTTAAAGCTTTCACCAAAACGCTCACGTGCTTTTTCGATTTCTTTTTTGGCTTTGAGGTTTAATTTTTCGGCATAGTCTTCAATCAAGACGTCGGCACGGTATCTTTTTTTGGAATCTTTGTTGTCAATTAACGGATCATTAAACGCATCCACGTGTCCGGAAGCCTTCCAAGTGGTGGGATGCATCAAAATAGCGGAATCCAGTCCCACAATGTTTTCATGCATTTGCACCATCGATTTCCACCAGTATTCGCGGATGTTTTTCTTTAATTCAACTCCATTTTGCGCATAATCATATACTGCGCTCAGTCCGTCATAAATTTCGCTTGACGGAAAAATAAACCCGTATTCTTTTGCGTGCGAAAGGACATTTTTAAATAAATCTTCTTGTTTTGCCATGCTGCAAAAATATAAAAAGGATTGAGATGGATTAAAATAAAAACACAACTAATTCGGGATTTTTATACTTTTAATGCTCTAATTATACGCCTTATGTTTGAATCGATTGTAAACCTGTTTTTTCCTAAAATCTGTGCCGGATGTGCCCAGCTTTTACTGTCCCAAGAATTCATTATTTGTGTGCGATGCCGACACCAACTTCCCCAAACTCAGCAGCACCTCATTTCCAATAACGAAGCACTTCAAAAATTTTATGGAAAAGTACCAATTGAATTTGCTGCGGCATTTTTGTATTATCATAAAAAAGGGATTGTGCAAACCCTAATTCAAAATTTGAAATATAAAAATCAACCCCAAATAGGCCAATGTCTTGGTCTTTGGTATGCCCATGAATTGCATGCTATTGCCCAAAATCAAACATTTGATGTGGTAATTCCGGTACCATTGCACACCAAACGATTAAACGAACGCGGATATAATCAAGTGGCCAAGTTTGGGCAAGCATTGGCATTATCTTTTGGAATACCCTATCGCGATCAATTGTTGTTTCGAAACACTTATTCATCTACCCAAACAAAAAAAAACTTAGGTTCACGTACCACTATAGTGCAAGAAACCCGTTTTGAAGCACACCCCACGCTAGCTGATGAAAACTTGCATTTTTTGTTGGTTGACGACGTGCTCACAACAGGCTCTACACTTGAGGCCTGTACACATGCTTTGCTTAAAATTCCGGGGGCAAAGGTGTCGGTAGTGTGCATGGCCTTCTCGGCTTGATTGTAGAAGATTTGGGTAAAATGTTTCGGTTACAGCATATAATATTGTTATTTTGCCATGCAAATTAATGAACCCAAACATGTATAAAAAAACCGGTATTGTTCTAGTTCTATCTCTACTAGTCTTTTGCAGTTGTGCCAAGCGCGGTTCGATTTCTGGCGGATTGAAAGACACCTTGGCTCCGGTGCTTAAATTTTGTATCCCCAAAAATTACACGACCAACTTTTCTACAAAAACGGTACAGTTTACGTTTGACGAATATGTGAAATTGAAAAACGTCAACAAACAACTCATCATTTCGCCTCCACTTAAATACCAACCGGAAATTACTCCATCTACCGCAAGTAAAACCATTATATTAAAAATAAAAGACACCTTAGCGCCCAACACCACCTACAGTTTTAATTTTGGCGAAAGCATTCAAGACAACAACGAGGGCAATCCGTTGCGCCAATTTAAGTTTTTGTGCTCCACGGGAAGTTATATCGATTCCCTGTCGATTAAAGGCACTATTGCCGATGCGCTCAATACAAAAACAGATCATTTTGTATCGGTGATGCTTTACGAGGCCAATGAAAAATACACGGATTCAATCGTATTCAAGGAAAATCCGCGCTATGTAACCAATACACTAGACAGTGCAACCACCTTTGAATTGGCGAACCTCAAAGCCGGAAAATACCTATTAGTTGCATTAAAAGACGAAAACAGCAATTACCGTTTCAATCCCAAAGAAGATAAAATTGGATTTCATCAACAATTCATTACTGTGCCAACTGATAGTGTGTTTAATCTAAAATTATTTAAAGAAGTTCCTGCCAATAAAACCGTAAAAGTATCACAAGCTTCGGCCAATCGACTGTTGTTGGGCTACGAAGGCGAACCGAGTAAAATTAAAGTCAATCTAACCAAAGCAGGCGAAAATTACCCGGTGCTTATTTCTAAATTTCCTAAAAAAGACTCCATACAAATTTGGCATAAACCCATCAAATGGTCTATGAAAACCAAAGAAGAAAAAGCAAAAATCGACTCGATTTCGGTTGATGTAACTAACGGGATTGCCATGCAAAATTTTATGGTAAAACTCAAAGGGCAGAAAGTCGATTCGTTGAGTATAAAACCTGTGTTTAGTGGTGTTTTACCCTTGAAAAACGAGTTTGAACTAGAGACATCTACCCCTATTGTAAAATGGGATGCGTCCAAAATGAGCATCAAACGAAAAGATTCAACGCAAGTTACATTTCGCGTAGTAAACGATACTTGGAACCAAAAACTGACCTTGGCCTTTGCCAAAGAACCCCTCGAAAAATACACCATTCAATTACTGCCTGGCGCATTAACTGACTTTATGGAACAAACAAATGACACTGTAGTTTATAAAGTTGAAACCAAAAACACGTCCGAATATGGAAATCTGCAATTGACTATTAGCAATGCCAAGCGCTTTCCCCTGCTGGTTGAACTCTTGGACAAATCGGGAGAGGTGCTAGAACAAGCGGTGCTAGCAAGCCCAGAACCCCTTCCTTTTTCCTTAATCAAACCTGAAAAATATACGCTACGCGTGATTTACGATGACAACCAAAACAAGGCCTGGGATGCCGGGAATTTCTTGGCCAAAAGGCAATCTGAAGAGGTGTTTTATTTTCCGAAAGAAATAGATGTGCGCGCCAACTGGGATATAGAGCAAATGGTTAATCTTCAACCGTAAACCGATCTTGATCGGCCAAAAAAGCAAATCGCGTTCTAAAATCAAGCAATTCTTTTTTATTGATTTCTACCCATGCTAGTTCTGCTTTTGAGGCTGAATCGTGCAACAAATTTCCTGCAAAATCGATTCCCTGCGAATGACCCGGATAGTCCAACGCATTGGCATCAATACCCAAGCGGTTTACGCCCACTACATAACAACAATTTTCGATGGCGCGGGCTTTGAGCAAAGCATCCCAGGCTGCAATTCTGGGCGAGGGCCAATTGGCTACATACAGCAACAAATCGTATTTTTCTGTATTGCGTGAAAATACCGGAAAACGCAAATCGTAACAAATAAGCGGACAAATCTTAAATCCTTTGTAATCAATGATTAATTTATCCCTCCCGGCGGTGTACACTTTATCCTCTCCAGCCAAGGTAAACAAGTGGCGTTTGTCGTAGGTTTTTAAATCCCCATTCGGAAAAACAAAAACCAACCGGTTGTAAAAATTACCTTTTTCTTTAATCACTAAACTGCCAGTAATCGCGCAGTTTTTGACTTTTGCCATCTGTTGGAGCCAGGCTATTGTATCGCCTTGCATGGTTTCAGCTACCGCTTGGGCATTCATGGTGAAGCCTGTGGTAAACAGTTCGGGTAGCACAATCAGATCAACAGCCGTAGTGATTTCGGCTATTTTTTGGCCCATTCGTTGCCAATTTACAGCTGGATTTTCCCACTCCAAATCGGTTTGTATCCAAGCGATTTTTAATGTTTCAGGTTGCATGGCGGCTTAATCAATTTGAATTTCGTCAATAAAAATAAAGGCGTCCCCACCTGCCCCTTGGTGCCAACTGGGTAAAACCCCAAAATTATGGGCCACCACTTTTACATAACGGGCTTGCATTCCCGGAAACTGTGTGCCGGTGAAACTCAAAATCGTGGTGGCTTCGGTTTGGGGATCGAGTGAATTTTCTACTGTTCTAAACAAACTAAAATGCTCGTTGTCCTCCGAAATCAAATAATCAACCTTGGTAGGCATCAAAATCCAAGAGCGCATGTCTTGTAAAAAGCGCGCGCTGATTTGAGTGATTGTTTTATTTTGTTGCAAATCTATCGTCGCTTCAAAATCTTGTGATTGGTAGCCTTGCCAGTCGCCTTTTCGCCAATTTTCGGAACCCAATATTCCGTCTAACAACCCATCAGGTCCCCCGGCATGGTATTGTGGATTATATTTCGATTTGATGTTTATGCTGTAGTTATTTGGCTTTTTAAAGAAATGAGCTTCAACCGTAGCGCTTTGATTGGCTTTGTTTTTAGAAAATGCTTTAATCGTCGACGTTTTTGAAATGGTAAGCGGTTGGGTATACAGGAATGACACGCCTACAATTTTTGGTTCATCCTTTGTGGTTATGGAATAATAGATTTCATCTGTTGGGTTTTGTGCTACTAATTCGATCTTCAAACTATCGGTAAATGATTTGCTCGCCGCTTGAATTACGGGAACTGGAGTTAGTAATTGATGTGCAAATCCGTATGTTCTTTTCTCAGGCTTAAGTCCAAAATATTTTTTGTATTCACCTGTGCTCGTAGCACTGATTTCCTCGGGATTTCTGTCTTCAAAATTCACCTTAATTCGTTCAAAATAGGGTTTAGTGCTAGTCCACTCTGGATTTCCCGGCGTTACTGCATAAATCCCCATCGCACTCAACACGTACCAAGCGCTCATTTGTCCGCAATCTTCATTTCCGATTAACCCGTCGGGTTCATTTTTATAAAAATTGTCCAAAATGTACTTCACTTTCTGTGCCGTTTTTTCGGGCTTACCTACATAATTATACAAATAAGCCATGTGGTGACTGGGCTCGTTTCCGTGTGCGTATTGCCCAATTAATCCGGTAACATCGGCCTGATCTCTACCGGTAGTTTTAGATTCGCTATTGAATAGTTCATCCAATTTGGCTTCAAATTTAGCACGACCACCATAAGCTTGTATCATGCCGTCAATATCTTGAGGAACAAAAAATGAATACTGCCAGCTGTTGCCTTCGGTAAAATTATTGTTGATTTCGCGAGGCTCAAAGGGCTTATCCCAGCCTCCGTTTTTCTTGGGACGCATGAACCCCAATGTATTGTCAATTACATTCTTCCAACTTTGAGACCGTTTCATGAAATATTCATAGTCTTCTTTTTTGTTTAGTATCAGTGCCATTTGGGCAATACACCAATCATCATAAGCATATTCTAAGGTTTTGGATACGCTTTCGTGTTCGTCATCCATCGAGATAAATCCCTGTTTTTTGTAGGCGTCCAATCCCAAATGATCCAACATGGCACTGTGTTTGGAAGCTTGAAATGCTTTTTCGTAATCAAAGCCCGTGATGCCTTTGGCCATGGCATCGGCAATGACTGAAACGGAGTGGTAGCCAATCATACAATCGGTTTCATTGGAAGCCAATTCCCAAACAGGCAAGCGGCCGCCTTGTTCGTATTGGGCCAAAAAAGTGTTGATGAAGTCGGCGGTACGTTTTTTATCGATCAAGGTATATAATGGATGAGCGGCTCGAAAGGTGTCCCACAACGAAAAGACAGAATAGTAGGTAAAGCCCTCGGCATGATGCATTTTGTTGTCTCTTCCGCGGTAACTGCCATCGAGATCTTGGGCAATATTGGGTTGCATCATCGTGTGGTATAAAGCCGTGTAGAAAATAGTAGATTTGTCTTTGTCATTGGTATTCACAGCAATTTTTGCTAATTCACTGTCCCAAAGTGCTACAGCAGCTTGCTGGACTTTTTGAAAATCCCAATCCTTAATTTCAGTACTGTTAAGCTTTGCCCCATCAAAACTAGTGGGTGAAAGCGAGACTTTCATAAGGATTTTTTCGCCTTTATGCACTTGTTTGGAGAAACTCATGGCCAGTTTAGAACCGTAATATTCGTTTTGATTATAGCGGGAATCACCGGTGTAGTTAGAAATGAGCATGGGTTGGTTAAATTCGATTCGGGCATATACATATTGGTCTTTGGCCCAAGCTTCGCTTCTGCGTAATACTTCAATAGTTTTATCATCGAGAACCCGAATTACGCCTTGCAGTAGTTTGTCGCGGTGATTCAAATCGAGTATAATATTGGCTTGACCATCTTTGTTAAAGGTATATTCATGAAACCCAACTCGAGTGGAAGCGGTTAATCGCACGTCGATGTTGTGCTTGTCTAGTTTCACGGCATAGTAGCCCGCCGAAGCTTTTTCGTTGGCATGTGAAAAATTGGATGCATACACTTTATTTTCCAACGAAGGCTCGCCCATAGTAGGCATGAGCATGATATCGCCAAAGTCAGAGCAGCCTGTGCCATTGAGGTGGGTGTGCGAAAATCCATAAATGACCGAATCCGAATAATGGTAGCCCGAACAACCATCCCAGCTACCATCAATGCGGGTGTCGGGCGATAATTGTACCATACCAAAAGGTGTTGTTGCACCGGGAAAGGTGTGTCCATGTCCACCCGTTCCGATAATGGGATTTACAAATTGGCTAAGCGATTGTGCAATACCCGAAAAAGTAAATGCCAAAAATGCGAGTGCGTACAAACTTTTTTTCATAGTGCTAATCGTATTATTTTAGTTCCAAGTGCACAAAAACCGGCAAGTGATCAGAAGGATAATGCATGTTGATGGCGTCACTCAATACGGCGTATTTTTTTACCTCAATCCCCGATTTCGAGACAAAAACATAATCAATTAAATCAGTCACGGGCTTGTTGTGAGCAAATCCATTAAAGGTTCCCGAAGGACCAAATGGCTTGGTTTCAGAATAATCTCTGCTGTCATTCAAGCTATTTTTCAAGTTTTGAATGCGTAAATGGTTGGGTGTCGAATTAAAATCCCCCATCAAAATTACTGGATAATTCTGTGTATTTACGGCTTTGATTTTAGCCAAAATCAACTGCAGACCGTTGGTTCTGGCTTCTTCACCCATATGATCCAAGTGCGTGTTAAACACCCAAAACTGCTTTCCCGTTTTTAGTTGTGTAAACAATCCAAACGTACACACGCGCAAGCAGGCAGCGTCCCAGCCTTTGGATACATCATCGGGCGTTGGCGACAGCCAAAAGGTAGTTTCATTTTGCACTGCATACTGTTTGGACTGATAAAAAATAGACGACGCCTCGCCTTGGTTTTCGCCCTCTCTACCAATGCCAATGTGTTTGTACGCTGGCAAAGCCAATTGGACATCTACCACCTGATGTGGAAGAGCTTCTTGAATCCCAAAAATATCGGGTGCATAATAGGCCAATTGATCCGTTAAAAAAGCTTTGCGGTGGTTCCAATCGTTGTCGGCATCTGATGCAACATCCAATCGAATGTTATAAGTCATGACAGCCAAATCTTGCGCCTGCGAACTACTCCCTATAATGAATAATAATAGCAGAACATTGTAAATGTTTTTCATGTGCATGCATCTTAATTAGCGTCATGTAAATATAATTTATTTGGCTTTACTAAATAAAAAACGCATCCGGTTAGGGATGCGTTTGTAGTATGTTGTTACGCTTGTATTAGATAATACTGGCTTTCAAATACTCGCGGTTCATGCGGGCAATGTTTTCTAAAGAAATTCCTTTTGGACATTCAATCTCGCAAGCACCGGTATTGGTACAGTTTCCGAATCCTTCTTCGTCCATTTGTCTAACCATATTTAAAACACGGTTAGTAGCTTCAACTTTTCCTTGTGGCAACAACGCGTATTGCGAAACTTTGGCCCCCACAAATAGCATGGCTGATCCATTTTTACAAGTCGCTACACAAGCTCCACATCCAATGCAAGCTGCGGCTTCAAACGCTTTGTCTGCATCGTTTTTTGGAATGGGGGTAGCGTTGGCATCAATGGTTCTACCAGAGGTGTTTACCGATACAAATCCTCCCGCTTGTTGGATTCGGTCAAATGCACTTCGGTCAACCATTAAGTCTTTCACCACTGGAAAAGCACGACTTCTCCATGGCTCCACAAAAATAGTATCACCGTCGTTAAACATACGCATGTGCAACTGACAGGTAGTGATTCCGGTATCTGGTCCGTGGGCTCTTCCGTTAATGAATAACGAACACATCCCGCAAATTCCCTCGCGGCAATCGTGGTCAAAGGCAATGGGTTCTTTTTGCTCGTTGATCAACTGTTCGTTCAATTGATCTAACATTTCTAAAAATGAACTGGCAGTAGATACATTGTCTAATTTGTATGTTTCCATTTTTCCTTTTGATTTCGCGTTTTTCTGGCGCCAAATTTTAAGGTTGATATTGATGTTTTTTGCTGCACTCATGGGTGTATATTTAGGTAAATTACTAGTCATTATTGGCTAATGCCTAATGCCTATTTTATTTATAATTTCTGGCTGCTATTTTAATAAATTCATAGTTCAATACTTCTTTGTGTAACACCTCTGTATTAATGTCATCTCCTTGGTATTCCCAAGCGGCTACATATTTGAAGTTTTCATCGTCACGCAAGGTTTCACCCTCTGCGTCTTGGTACTCTTCGCGGAAGTGACCTCCACACGATTCGTTGCGCTGCAAGGCATCCTTCGCCATCAATTGGCCCAAATCAATAAAATCAGCTACACGAAGTGCTTTTTCTAATTCTTGGTTTACCTCATCGGCACTTCCTGGAACATATACGTCTTTGAAAAATTCGTCTTTCAACGCCGCTATTTCGGCAATCGCTTCTTTTAATCCCGCTTCATTTCTACCCATTCCTACTTTGTTCCACATGATGCGGCCCAAGCGTTTGTGAAAATGATCTACTGATTTGGTTCCTTTATTGGACAAGAATTTTTCAATGGTTGATTTTACTCGGTTTTCGGCCTCGGCAAACTCGGGCAAATCGGTAGAGATTTTTCCGGTACGAATTTCGTCAGCCAAGTAATCTGAAACCGTGTACGGCAACACAAAATACCCGTCGGCTAACCCTTGCATCAAAGCAGAGGCACCCAAACGGTTGGCTCCGTGATCAGAGAAATTGGCTTCTCCTGCCACAAAACAACCCGGAATTGTAGATTGTAAGTTGTAATCCACCCATACACCGCCCATGGTGTAGTGCACCGCAGGATAGATTTTCATTGGGGTTTCGTACGGATTTTCATCGGTTATTTTTTGGTACATGGTAAACAAGTTCCCGTACTTTTCTTTCAACCACTGTTTGCCTAAGGCTATAATTTCTTCGGCTGATGGGTGGTGATTACCTTTAGCATAAGCCGCTTGTTTTCCTTTGTTTTGGATCTCGGTAGAGAAATCCAAATACACACCTTCATTGGTATCGTTAGCTTCAATTCCTCTTCCTTCGTCACACACTTCTTTGGCAGCTCTTGAGGCTACGTCACGCGGTACTAAGTTTCCAAAAGCAGGGTATTTGCGCTCTAAAAAATAATCGCGATCCTCGGGAGCCAATTGGGTAGGTTTTAATTTACCTGCACGAATGGCCTCGGCATCTTCTTTTTTCTTGGGAACCCAAATACGACCCGAATTTCGAAGGGACTCCGACATCAAGGTCAATTTGGCTTGATTGGTTCCGTGTACCGGAATACAAGTGGGGTGAATCTGAACAAAACACGGATTGGCAAAAGCGGCCCCTTGTTTGTGTACTTTCCAGCCAGCAGTTACGTTGCTTCCCATGGCATTCGTGGATAGAAAATATACATTTCCATATCCTCCTGATGCAATGATCACAGCATGTGCTGAATGACGCTCCAATTCTCCGGTAACCAAATTACGGGCTATAATTCCACGGGCTTTGCCGTCTACTTTAACTAAATCCAACATTTCGTGGCGAGTAAACATCTCTACACGCCCCAATCCTACTTGTCTTGACAAGGCTGAGTATGCGCCCAACAACAACTGTTGACCGGTTTGTCCTGCGGCGTAAAAGGTACGTTGTACTTGTGTTCCACCAAATGATCGGTTGTCTAACAATCCGCCGTAATCACGGGCAAAGGGTACCCCTTGAGCCACACATTGGTCAATGATATTGCTCGAGACTTCGGCCAAACGGTGTACGTTGGCTTCACGGGCGCGGTAGTCACCTCCTTTGATGGTGTCGTAAAACAAACGGTACGTACTGTCGCCGTCGTTTTGGTAATTTTTGGCTGCATTGATTCCTCCTTGAGCAGCAATAGAATGCGCACGTCTTGGTGAATCTTGGAAGCAAAACGCTTTTACATTGTAGCCCATTTCACCCAATGAAGCAGCTGCCGAAGCCCCTGCTAAACCAGTTCCTACTACAATAATATCAATTTTTGGACGGTTGTTTGGCGCAACCAATTTAAGATGATCCTTATGAGATGTCCATTTTTCTGCTAATGGGCCTTGTGGAATTTTTGAATCTAATATCATACTCGGAGCAATTACTGATTAAAAAAATGAAACAACGCGATAAACACAAAACCAAATGGCACAACTACCGCAAATGCGTAACCCAATTTTTGAATGGAGGAAGAATATCTGTTGTTGAATCCTACCGATTGAAACGAAGAGGAAAAGCCATGCCATAAATGCAAAGAGAGCAACACAAAGCAAAGGCTGTAAATTCCTACTCGGACTGGGTTTTGAAACTTAGCCACCAATTCTGGAAAATAACGTTCGGCGTCAATTGGAGCTTGTTGGATGTATTTATACGTCATTTCGTGTACCCAGAAATCATAAAAATGTAAGCCCAAGAAAGCCAATACTACAATTCCAGAAATAATCATGTTTCGCGAGGCCCAAGACGCATTGGCTGCACCATTGTATTTGGCATAGCCTTGTGGACGTGCATTGCGGTTTTTTATTTCCAAAACAAACCCCATTACAAAGTGAAAAATAACGCCAGCCACTAAAATGGGCTGCATTACAAATTGAATAACGGGATTATACCCCATGAAATGAGACATTTCATTGAAGGTTTCAGCGCTAATAACGGACATCAAATTGATGAAGAAATGAAGAGATAAAAATGAAACTAAAAAAAGTCCCGAAAGCGCCATAGCGACTTTTTTTCCGATGGATGACTGTACTATCGTATTTGCCATAAGATTGTGTGTATTGTTTTAAAAATCAAACAAAAATAAGTCTTCTTAGCTTGTTCCACAACCCTTTTATTCTAATTTATAATGATTATAAAATGTTTATTAATTTTGGTTGCTCGCAAGTAATACGTGTTGAAAAACAGCTTTTTACAGCCGTAGTCTACTTAAACAACCGCCAATAAATTAATAGGTTTTGGTTGCATCCTCGTCAACGACCAAAATAAAATCAGCTTTTGAAAGATGTTCTGGAGCCAATGCGTTTACATCAGCTTGGGTAACTGTAGAAATGGTGAGCATTTTTATTGCAGGCCTTGCGCGTTTCAAATAATACCCAATGCCTTCAAAATTATCGCTGTGGTAGGTTCCGTTATAATGCAGAAACACACCCTTTTCAGGCAGGTTTCTACTTATAAAATAGGCCATCGTTGCATCTTTAATGGCTTGTGCTTTGGGTAAATTTTCACCGCCATGTCCGCCCATTTCAGCAAGCATTTTGGCATATCCAGGCAAACTTGCGTCATAAAAAATGGGCAAAGGCGCCATCCAAGCTTTTTCTTGTTCGGGCAAATCCAATAAAGCGTCATATCCTTTTTTATAGACCAAACTGGCGTATTTTCTGGGTATATTGGTTGCAATAAATGACAACGATTTTTCCTTGGCGCAATCGACCAATGGCTTATAATCGGTTTTGTAATTGGGCCACAAGCGAGCGGTACTATCCAGTTGTTTTTGGTTGATGGTTCCAGCCAAATAGGCATTAAGCTGAGATTGATTATCCGCTTCAAGCATTTCGGCACCTAGGGTGAGTGTGGTTTTTGCAGCAAGATCTTTGGCCAATTCCAACTCGAGCCAATGCACTATCGAATTGTCGTGGTATTCGCCAAACAAGACAACATCACATTTAGCCGCTGCATCCAAAAGATTGGCGTAGCTAGTTTGCTTTCCCGATAAGGTAAATAGTGCATAGGGAGATTTTTCTTGAGCAAAAAACAAAATTGGAACAAGCAAAACGAAGAATAAGATACGCATGGATACAAATTTATACCGCGAATTTACCAAAATTTAGAGGGATAACCGAGGATAAAAATTGAAATAAACAAAATTACGGCCCATAAAGTTTGAATTTCATAAAAATCACTGCGTAGTACAATTTCAACTGCAAATGGTGCATTACTAGATGTAGTTAATTATAATTTTACCTGCTTAATAATTTCACCTATGAATCCAGGAATTGATGCCCTTGCCTTTGACGTAGCTCCACTGCATTTGCCCATTGCGAGCTTGGCAGCTCAACGAAATATAGAAGCCGAAAAACTAGAAAAAGGCTTGGGATTGCTCAAAATGACCCTACCCGATGTCTATCAGGATCCGGTTGTTTTTGGCGCTAATGCCTTGACCAAACTCATCGAGCAAAACCAGGTTGATTTAGCTCAAGTGGCGCGCATTTATGTGGGCACCGAAAGCAGCATCGACAACTCTAAACCGATTGCCTCTTTTTTGATTCAATTAATGGAGCAAAAATTTGGCGCCGATTGCCTTTCCCATTGCGATGTCGTTGATTTTACTTTTGCCTGCATCGGTGGTGTGGATGCCCTGCAAAACTGCTTGGATTTTGTACGATTAAATCCAACCCAAAAAGCGATTGTAGTTACCACCGATTTGGCCAAATACGATTTAGAATCTACGGGCGAATATACCCAAGGAGCCGGAGCCACCGCCTTACTAATTTCGGCTCATCCGCGCATCATTGCCTTTGACGCCAATTGGGCCACCAGCAGCAAAGGCGTGTTTGATTTTTTTAAACCCTACCGCAGCCTAAGCAAAAATGAAATCACCGGCAACGAGCAAAACAAACCATGGTTGGGTCAACTCGAGGCCGAAATCGAAATACACAAAGACCAACCGGTTTTTGATGGCCAATACTCTAACCAATGTTACATGGATAGAACCAAAGCGGCCTATTTTTCCTTTAAAACCAAAGCAGGAATTTCGGATTCGGCATACAACCGTTGGTCGCAAATTATCATGCATTTGCCTTATGCCTTTCAAGGGCGACGCATGTTGAGTGAGATTTATGCTTTGGATGCAACCGAGCCGCTTTTAAACGAGACAGTATCGGGAGCCGATTATCAAAATAAACTCAAAGAAGTGAGTAAGTCAGAAGCCTACAAACAATTTGTAACTGAAAAATTGCAAGACGCCGAACAAGCTTCTTCGCTTATTGGAAATTTGTATACGGGCTCTATTTTTATGGGCTTGCTTTCGGCACTCTCCCAAGCGCAAATGCGTGACGAAAAAATCAATACTAAAAAATTTGGGTTTATGGCCTATGGCAGTGGCTCCAAATCAAAAGTCTTTGAGGGGATTATTCAAGACGGCTGGCAGTCACAAATTAAAAAGGTGAAGTTATTTGAAGTATTAGCCCAAAGCCAAGAAATTGATTTTGACACCTACGAAAAATTACACAAAAAAGAACAAAAAATTGCCGTTCGCGAGCCAAAACACGAATGGGTATTGGACCGCATAGAAGCCGAAATTCCCCACCTCATCGGTGCGCGATATTACAAATGGATTGATTAGATTTGTGGACTAAATTGCAGTTCACATGAAATACCACCAACTCGACCGTCAGTTATTTATAAAAAACCGCGCCAAATTTACGGCCCATATGAAGCCCAACAGCGTGGCGGTTTTCAATTCAAACGACATTTATCCGGTTTCGGCCGACAGTACGTTGCCCTTTGCTCAACACCGTGATATCTTTTACTTATCGGGCGTTGACCAAGAAGAAAGCATCCTGTTGTTATTTCCCGACGCACCCTATGCGCACCAGAAAGAAATTCTGTTTTTGAAAGAAACCAGCGAACACATTGCCATTTGGGAAGGCGAAAAATTAACCAAAGAAAAGGCTTTTGAGGTATCGGGAGTAAAAACGGTGTATTGGTTGCAGGATTTCAAGAAAATCTTGTTTGAGTTGATGACCTATTGCGACACGATGTATGTTAATACCAATGAGCACTACCGCCAATCGGTGACCACCGAAACCCGAGAAGCCCGTTTTGTAAAATGGTGGAAAGCCCAATATCCGGCACATCAAGTAGCCAAAAGTAATCCGATATTGCAACACATTCGTTCGATTAAAGAGAGCGAAGAAATAGCCTTGATTCAACAGGCCTGTAACATTACCAACAAAGGATTTCGTCGTTTGTTGCCGTTTGTAAAACCTGGCGTAATGGAGTATGAAATTGAAGCTGAATTGATTCACGAATTTGTGCGCAACCGCTCCAAAGGATTTGCCTATACCCCCATTATCGCCTCGGGAAATAACGCCAATGTGCTGCATTATATAGAGAACAACCAACCGTGTAAAGCGGGTGATTTGTTGTTGCTTGATGTAGCCGCCGAATACGCCAATTATTCGAGTGATATGACGCGTACCATTCCCGTTTCGGGTACATTTACGCCCCGTCAAAAGGCGGTGTACAATGCCGTATTACGCGTAAAAAATGAAGCCACTAAACTGTTGGTGCCTGGTGAGTTTTGGAAAAATTACCACCAAGAAGTGGGTAAAATCATGACCGCCGAATTACTCGGTTTAGGCCTAATTGACAAAGCCGATGTGCAAAATGAAAACCCAGAATGGCCAGCCTACAAAAAATATTTTATGCACGGCACCTCACACCATATGGGATTAGACACCCACGATTATGGATTGTTGCACAAGCCGATTGAAGCCAATATGGTGTTTACCGTGGAGCCGGGAATTTATATTCCAGCCGAAGGTTTTGGTATTCGATTGGAAGACAATGTGGTGGTGCAAGCACAAGGCGATCCTTTCAATTTGATGCGCGATATTCCTATTGAAATTGACGAAATTGAAAGCCTAATGAACGCCTAATCTAATTAAACTTGACAACCTAAACGACTTGCTACGGTGAGTCGTTTTTTAGTTTTATGACGCCAACTCCAGTCTCTTTTTACTATAAAAATACTCCCATCTCCTATACCGATTCGGGCAAAGGGAGTGCGCTTGTATTGTTGCATGGTTTTTTAGAAAATCAAGGCATGTGGAATGAACTCGTTGCTGTTTATAAGCAAAAGTACCGGGTAATTACACTCGATTTATTGGGTCACGGAAACAGCGGCTGTTTGGGGTATGTGCACAGCATGGAAGACCAAGCCGATGTGGTGCACGAATTACTTTCGCAATTGCGCATCCGAAAAGCAATTGTAGTGGGTCATTCCATGGGCGGATATGTGGCCTTGGCACTGGCCGAAGCCTATCCCGAAATATTCAAAGGACTTGTCTTGCTCAATTCAACTGCACGGGCTGATTCGGCGGAACGCAAACTCAATCGCGATCGGGCGGTGAAGGCGGTCAAAAAAGACCATCAGTTATTTATAAATCTATCCATTGCCAATTTATTTAGTGAAACCAATAGAGAACGATTGGCCCCAACCATCGAACTCGTAAAAAAAGCTGCGCTGGAAACCCCTCTTCAGGGTATTATAGCTGCACTTGAAGGCATGAAAATCAGGAAAGATCGAGAAGTCTTGTTGCATTTTGCACCGTTTCCAATGCTACTCATATTGGGCACACAAGATCCGGTATTGCCTTTTGAATCAACCAAGGACCAAGTGGAGCAAACACATACAAAGTTGGTGTGTTTTGAAGGTGGGCACATGACTCAACTAGAAAACCCAGATGAACTTTGCGCCGCCTTAACTGCATTTTTCAAATCAGTTTAGGGCTGTTTTTCTGTAAATGGAATAGTTGCGTCAAACAATTCTACCAACAGTAAGACCAATTGCTCTTTATATTCATCTAGTTGTTCTTGATGGATGAAACATGTTGAAACTTTGTCGGCTTTAATTGTAAATGGCATAAACCCTTCTTTCAGGTTTTTGAAAGAGATAATTCCAGCTTCCATACGTGGCTCGTTAAAATTAGCGGCATACATAAATGCATAGGCTAACACTTGAATAATTTTGTCGTTGGCGATATCTTCGGTAAGACCTTGCCAGGTTTTGAGTACTAAACTGCTCTTTTCAACTTTTCCGGTTTTGTAGTCTATAATTCGTACCACGCCATTGCGTTGTTCTATGCGATCTACATTTCCGCTTATTATAACATCAACCGGCAAAGCGGGATGGGAAAGCGTGCGGGATAATTTGGTTTCTAAAGCCAAAATCTGAACTACATCTCCTTTTTTTAGTTGGGCTAACTCGTAGGTTAAAAAATTATGTACGTTGCGTTTGGCTACTTCAAATGCTAAAAGATTTCTGCCTTTTTTAATCTCACCCTCTTTGTAAACGGCTTTAAAATGTTTGGTTACCACAAACTCAATTTGTGTAAAGCAACTCGTGAGTTGCTGTTCTGTTAATACCTTTCCTACAAATGGAGTGTAAAGCTCGAACAAGCTTTCGTGTATGATTGTGCCTAATGTATTTAGCGCAATTGTTTCTTCTACCTCATCCGTTTCGCGAATACGAAGAATCCGTTGAAAATAAAAAAGTAAAGGGTTACGAATATAGCTGCTAAGCGACGATGGCGAAAAGCCCGAATTTGCCAGTTCATGTATGCGTTGCATTACCGACTCAGACTTCGGAATCACTTGCAATGCCGAAACTGTATTTGGTACAATTGGGTTGTGAATTGCTTTGGTAAAAACATGCGAATCGGGGCGTTCAACCTCCATTTGTGTAATAAAACGGCTCATCTCACCGGCATCAAGCCCATCACTTTCGGTGTTATACAATAAAAACACCTGCTTGGCGCGTTGAAGAATATGATAAAAATGATAGGCGTAAATGGCGTCTTTTTCTTTAAAGGTAGGCAAGCCCAACTCGCGCTTTACATCATACGGAATAAAGGAATTGTTTGATTTTCCTGCTGGGAATTTTCCTTCGTTAACCGACAAAATAATCACCGTTTCAAAATCAAGGACGCGGCTTTCTAACACACCCATAATTTGAAGTCCTTGCAGTGGTTCCCCTTCAAATGAAACTTCGGCCAAATCGATTACTTGCTTGTATACCGAATGCAAGGTAGAAAGCGAATGGACAGCTGTATATTGTGTGAAATAATTGGATAATTTATTGAGCATTTTGTACAAACTATATACAAAAGTTTGCTGCAATTTCTCGTCCTCTTTTTGAGTAGACAACTTGGTTTTTAAAAGTAGCAACAAGGCACTAAGGCGTTCTAAGA
This sequence comes from Flavobacterium sp., assembly GCA_018883065.1. GTDB lineage: Bacteria > Bacteroidota > Bacteroidia > Flavobacteriales > Flavobacteriaceae > Flavobacterium. The sequence goes on along the minus strand of VEQT01000005.1, from coordinate 12,796 downwards.
CCGGCATAGCCGCATCTTCCCATTGATTAAACAACAACTCAAAAAGAGCTGTGGGTTGGGGATGTAATTGGGTTAACTTTTGATGACTAATAAAGGTATAATTATACTGTTGAATGGTGTGCACCAACTCATTGGCATCTGCATAGGGTGCAATCATAGGATGTGTGAGAACCGCTAATACATCTTTGTAATAATACACATAGGTATTTCTACCTCTGGAGTGTGCGTGCAGATGCATTTTAAAGAGTAGTGCAACCAACAATTGTGCCGGATTGTTTTTACTGGAATAACCCATAGTGATATTCAATGCCGATAGTTCGTTGGGTAATGCATACAATAAGGGGACTAACAACTGCTCCTCCGCCAAAACCACTGCAATAGAATTCAAAGGTGTATCGGGAAAAGTAGTTACGATGTCTTCAAGTATACTACCCGCAATTTTAGTTTGACCTACTGTTTTGGGTGTGCCAATGCATCGAATGGTTTTGGGTTGAGCAAAATCATTGGTTATCCACTCAAAGGGATGTGATTTGTAGTAAGGCCAAGTAGCTTTGTATCGTCGCAAAAACAAACCGGCATCATGCATTGGATCATTTAAAAAAGTTTCATCAGCATCCCAGAACACCCGTGCACGATTATGTAAAAGTAGCGTCTGTATAATTTTTTCTTCGGCGGCATTAAGCGCATTAAAACCAGCAAAAACATACGTTTTGCCTGAAATAACCTCACAAAAATCGGGTAAATGATGAACGGCTTCTCTGTATATTAATCCCTGATACCCCATTTTTTTGGCCAACAAGTGCGTTTTCAAGGCTTGATAATAGGTGGGTAATTGCTTCCAAAAATCCACATAGTTCTCCAACAACTTTGTTTTATCGGCAACCTCCACGCCCCATCGCTTGATGTCTTCTATATCTTTAATGTACGTTAACACGTGCAGTGGGTCTAACAAATACCGATCAATCTCATTGAAGTCTTGCAGCAAGGTTTTGGCCCAATTGGCAAATAGTTCAAACGATTGGGGCTTGAGTGACAATTGGCAGTAGACGTCATAAAACTCAAACAGTTGAGTAATTGAATCTGCAGGATGCAAGCCCGATAATTCTTGAACAAAATCCTCGATACTTGATATCTTGGGCGCAAAAACGGCAGTCGATAGCTGTTTTTGGAGTGCAGCAATTAAAAATAGTTTAGCCCGTTTGTTGGGCAATACAACCACAAGTTGATCAAAATTAGCGGCATAGTCATGAACAAGTTGCTGGGCCAATTGATCTAAGAAAGAAGTGTTCATCATGCTATAAAAATAAAAAAAACGCCCCGATAATCAGGGCGTTTTCAATTGGTATTTTGTGAAGAATTAGTTGGCTAATTTCACCTCAACTCTACGGTTATTTGCTTTACCACCTTTGGTTTTGTCAATTGGTCTTGATTTACCATAACCAGCAGAAGTTAAACGATTCGCGTCAATTCCATTTTCTACTAAATAGTTTTTCACGGCAGATGCTCTATTTTCAGATAATGTTTGATTAAATGCTACAGAACCCGAATCATCCGTGTGTCCTTCGATGCTAAATTTAGCTGTTGGATACTCTTTCAAAATTGAAGTAATTGATTGCAAAACAGCAAACGTTTGTTTTTGGAAAGACGCTTTGCCTGATTCAAACAAAATGGTTTTAGCGTACTCATTCAATTTTTTGATTGCAACTTCTGTAACTTCTGGACAACCATTATTAGCTGCTGTTCCTTTTACATCTGGACATTTATCATCTTTGTCTAATATGCTATCTCCGTCTGTGTCTGGCCAAGGACAACCTGCATTGTCTTTCGGTCCTTTTACCTGAGGACATTTGTCAGATTTATCAGTAACTCCGTCGCCGTCAGCATCTGGACAACCACCAAGTGTTTTTAAACCAGCTACATCTGGACATGCATCATCTTTATCGGCAACGCCATCGGCATCCATGTCAGGACAACCTTGGAATTCTGGTAAACCTGCTGCATCCGGGCAAGCATCACTTCCATCAATAATTCCATCTGCATCGCTATCTGGACATCCTTTAAATTGTTTAAGACCTTTTGTTTCAGGACAAGCATCATCTTTGTCATATACTCCATCGCCATCCGTGTCTTTTCCGCCAAATTTAAACGTCAAACCAACCAAATGTTGCATGTGTGATGGAACGTCAGCATTGATTACGCGATCTGCTTTATCCAATGAATTTTTGTAGGTAGATTGCAATGAGAAACCAACCATTTCAGTAAACCAAACAGTTAGTCCAAAACCACCATTAAAGGTACCATAACTGGCATCTCCAAATGAAGTATACCCTCCACCAACGTGAGCAGAAGGATCTAATACTTTCCATCCAAGCATTTCCATGAAGCTATACTTGATGGTTCCATCTGCGCTATAGTAACTCAAATCTCCTGGGTTGATTACTTCGTATGGGCCCGGAGCTACAACACGCGTTTCTACAAAACGAGTGATTTTGTTGATTGATCCAGTAACTCCAAATGTGAAATTACCCCCAACACTTTTCGATACTGTTACGTAAGATACTGAAGGCAATACATTCCAGTAATCTTTTACGTTGAAGTATTGAGAAAATTGATCTTGAATTTTTGATGCTGCACTAACGCGAGTATCTACAGCATTGGTTCCAAAGGAAATGGCCCAAGGATTATTGCTGTCTTGTGCTTGAGCATTAAGTCCTAAGAAAAGAACTAACGCAACAACTAATTTGTTTAGGTGTTTCATAGTTAAAATTTTTGTTAAATTACAATAATTAGCCCCAAAAGTAAGCGGTTAAACATTACAATCAAAACGAATTTAAAAAAATATGACTGAGCGGGTTTGCTTTAAATTACGTTTAATTCTTTTCCTACCTTGATGAAAGCCGCAATGGCTTTATCTAAATGGGCTTGTGTATGGGCCGCAGATAACTGAACCCGTATTCGTGCTTTGTCTTTTGGGACAACAGGGAAAAAGAAACCAATTACATAAATGCCGTTTTTAAGCAATTCATTGGCCATGGTTTGCGATAATTTTGCATCATACAACATAACTGGTACAATTGCCGAATCACCCTCTACAATATCAAAGCCTGCTTTTTTCATGCCGGACTTGAAATAATTTGTGTTCCACTCGAGTGTATCACGCAAAGTTGTATCGTTTTCAAGCAACTCAAATACCTTAATAGAAGCGCCTACAATAGCTGGCGCCAAAGAGTTTGAAAACAAATATGGTCGTGAGCGTTGGCGCAACAGTTCAATAATTTCTTTTTTTCCAGTTGTGTATCCGCCCATCGCTCCACCTAGTGCTTTCCCCAACGTTCCGGTTATGATATCAATGCGATCCATTACCTTTTTGGCCTCCATAGTGCCCTTGCCTGTCGCACCTATAAAGCCAGCTGCATGGCATTCGTCTACCATAACTAGGGCATCATATTTATCGGCTAAATCACATATTTTATCTAAGGGTGCAACTACGCCGTCCATCGAGAACACACCATCGGTTACAATCAATTTGAATCGAGCACCTGCTTGATTGGCTTTTTGCAATTGCACTTCTAAATCGGCCATATCACTGTTTTCGTACCGGTAGCGTGCTGCTTTACACAAACGCACTCCGTCAATAATCGACGCGTGATTTAAACTATCCGAGATGATGGCGTCTTGCTCGCCCAACAAGGGTTCAAATACACCCCCATTGGCATCAAAAGCAGCTGCATACAATATAGTGTCTTCCGTTCCATAGAAGTTGGCAATTTTGTGCTCCAAGGTTTTGTGAATGTCTTGTGTGCCGCAGATGAACCGCACAGACGACATCCCAAATCCGTGGGTGTCTAATGCGTCTTTAGCTGCTTGAATTACCTCAGGATGCGAAGAAAGTCCTAAGTAATTATTGGCGCAAAAATTCAATACTGTTTCTCCGGTTGAAATCGTAATTTCGGCTCCTTGTGGCGACGTAATGATGCGTTCTTTTTTGAATATTCCATTGGCTTCAATGGTGTCTAATTCGGCTTGAAGGTGTTGTTGAATTTTTCCGTACATGTGGTTGTTGAGTTTTAGTAAGCGTTTACAAATGTATCACATTGGGCGTTTCACCCAAATAGACCAAGAGTTTTTTTGAAACCACAAATCCCATTTTGACTAATACATTTTCGTATTCGGCCAGCTGATTTTCGTGTTGCGGTTTGGGTGCACCTGTTTTATAATCCAATAAGATTACAGCCCCTGAAGGAAGTTGCACAATTCGATCGGGTTTAACTACTGCTGCAGATGGCTGCAAAATAGCTTGTTCATTCCATACTTTATTTCCGGCAGCAAATGCCTCAGCAACCTCTGGATGTTGGAGCAATTGAGTGAGTGTTTGCCTTACTTGCTGAAGCTGATTTTGCGCTATTAGCCCCGATTCGATGGCTTTTTGGAGGGCGTCTGATAAATCATCCGCTGTGTATACTGACGCGGCTATTTCATGGATTACATTACCATATGCAATGGCTTCTTGCTGTGGCGAATTCCACATGAGGGCCTCGCGTTGGGCTATTTTAATTTTTGAAGGATGAATGAGTTCGTTTACCAATTCAATTGGAACAGGTACTGTTTTGGTTGTGCTGGGCTTTGATATCTTCAATTTATTTCCCCACTCGTATTGCCCTATGTTGGTGTTAAATAAACCTAGTTGCGTTAAATACTTTGCAAAAAATGCCGACATGGTATACGGAAAAGTACCGTCAGATTTGGGCTTTACTGCTTGTGAAATAATGTATAGTTGCTCTACGGCTCGGGTGAGTGCCACATACAATACATTTACGTTGTCTAGTAATTCTTCTTCCTTTTTTTGCTCATAAACCGCCTTAGCTGCTTCGCCAAAATTAGCTACAGCCGCCGTATTATCAACTAAAATTTTAGGAATAACAAATTCATTCTGATCGGTGTCGAGCCACAATTTATCTTTGGGTTTTCGGCTATAATCTTCATCGGCAAATGGCATAATTACAACTGGAAATTCCAATCCTTTGGCTTTATGAATGGTTAGAATGCGAATGGCATTGGTGCCTTCGGGCGAAGGAATACTCAATTTACTGGCATTCTTCTCCCAAAAAGACAAAAACGAAACAATTCCAGCTTGATTACGCACATCTCGCTCAAGTACAATGTCTAAAAAATATTGCACATAGGCATTGCTTTTTTTCAATCTAAGAAACTGGTTTACCAATAACTCAACTGATTCGTAGAGCGATTTTTTTCGCAGAGCTGAAAAGGAAAGTTGGACTCCGTTTTGAAGTAGCCAGGCTTCAAATTCATTCTCCTGCATGCAGGCCATTCCAGCAGCAACAAAATCATGAATTGTGAATTGATTAGGTAGTTCTTGAGCCAAATACAGCAAGAAATGTGCTTTTGCTTCTTTGTTATTCGGGTTGTTGATGTACCGCAAAACCTGTAACAAGCACTTAACTTCTGGGGCATTGTCCAAGAGTAAGGTTTCAGACGATAACAGCGGAAGTTGCATGGCTGTGAGATAGGTAGCAACTGCCACGCCTTGGTTGCGTTTACGGGTAAGTATGGCAATATCTTGGTATGAATAACCGCTGGCCAATACTTCTTGAATGGCAGCATAGGTTGCCAATACCTGCTGTTTTTCTTTATCCGGGTTATCAGCTGTAGATTCAGGACCTGCCTGTTCTGGCTCTGGTAAAAACTGAATGGATACATAACCACCCTGTTTGGAATTGATATGTTGATGGCTGTATTTTGCATACAAATCCTTGTAATCGGGATGAGTAAATTCATGGGCCAAAAATGCAAACAAGCCGTTATTGAATTCAATAATCTCAGAATAACTGCGGTAATTGGTATCTAACTTGGAAACCAAAACAGGTGCATTAAAGGGACTTTGCTGTTTGCTCAACGCAATAAACTGCTCGGCTTTTCCTCCGCGCCAGCGGTAAATGGATTGCTTGGGATCGCCTACCAGCATTAACGATCCGCGCTGACCATTGAGGTCCTCGCTGCACAAAGCATTATCGATTAGCGGAATCAAATTTTGCCACTGCATCTCGGAAGTATCTTGGAATTCATCAATAAAAAAATGACGATAACGCTCACCTAAACGTTCATAAATAAACGGAGCGGGTTGGTTTTGAATTTCTTTATGGATTAGCGCATTAAATTCAGAAATAGATAACACATTTTGATCGAGCTGTATAGCCTCTAATTCTTGACTAACTTTATTCAATAAGGAAAGAGGTGTGCTATTTTTGATGCAAGCTTTGTAAAAATCATGACGTTCGTATTGCGCATAAATCACAGCCAAAACATCAAGAAATGTAGGGATTGCTTGTAAAATGAGGTGCTGATCTGCTGCAGCTTTCAGTATTTTAATGTCATCTATTTCGCGATACATTTTGTTTTTGGAAGTAAAATTTCCGCCTGCAATGGACTGCAAATGTTTGGGGAAATAGCCTCCAGAAAAAGACGACAAACTGATGCCCATGGCGGTTATACTTTGTATCAATTGCATTGCCATGGTTTGATTACTCGATTCAATTTCTGAACACAAGTTGAGCAAATCTTGTTTCAAGCTTGCAAACTGCTCTATAGAATAGTCTTTTAGCAAGGAGATTTCCTGACGGTTGTTTTCGTTAACAATGAGCTTACTCGTTTCTACAATTTCACGAGAAATATCCCAGCTCTTGTCGTCGTCGGTTTTTTCCATGGTAAAATCGATGAGCAATTTGGTAAGTGCTGGATCATCACCGGCTTGAGAAATGAGTGCATCTACTGCTTCCATGACCAAATTTTCGGTATCTAGCGAAACTTCAAAAGAAACGGGTAATTCCAAATCGTGTGCAAAAGCGCGAATTACCTTGTGTGTAAATTTATCGATCGTTGAAATGTCAAATGCCGCATAATTATGAATGAGGTGTTTGATGATTTGCTGGGCCTTTTCTTGCATTTTATGCACGGGAAGCTTTGTCTCTTTTGAGATAATTTGCAGCAATGTGACCGCATCATCTGATGGAGTTTTACTAGCAAATTGAGACAAATTTTCGATAACTCGGCTTTTCATTTCGTGCACCGCCTTATTGGTAAAGGTAATGGCGAGGATGTTTCTATAGGCATCGGGTTTGTTTGCCGTTAAAATAATTTTTAAATATTCTTTAACCAACGTAAAAGTTTTCCCCGATCCGGCAGAGGCATTGTAAATGGAGAAACTGGCAGGGATGGTTTGGGTAGCTGACATATATTAGTGGGGATGTAGGGGTACTATAATTTGTGGATTAGCCCCGATGGCAGTGAAAATCTTTTTGTGGGGATAGCAGCAGCAAGGACTCACAAAAAATTGAAACGAACAGCGGGAAATAGCTTCAAAAAAAATCTAGAAACGGGAACTAATTTATTAGAAATATTCCAATTTACCTATACTTATTCCAAAGTTAAATGATTAATTTTGGTGAAAATTTTTAATCATTAAATCTTATTGTTATGGCTTTTGAATTACCTCAATTACCGTATGCTTATGATGCCTTGGAGCCACACATTGATGCGCGCACCATGGAAATCCACCACAGCAAACACCATAATGCGTATACAACTAATCTCAATGCTGCCATTGCCGGAACCGACATGGAAGGCAAAACCATTGAGAACATCTTGATTAACTTGGATAAAAAAAATGCTGCCGTACGCAACAACGGGGGCGGTTTTTACAACCACAATTTATTTTGGAGTGTAATGTCACCCAACGGTGGCGGAATGCCTACTGGTGATTTACTGGATGCTATCGAAGCAAATTTTGGTGATTTTGCCGAATTTAAAGCACGTTTTTCTAAGGCAGGTGCAACGCAATTTGGCTCAGGTTGGGCTTGGTTGTGTGTACACAAAGGCGGAAAACTTGAGGTGTGTGGCACCCCAAACCAAGATTGTCCATTAATGCCCGAAGTGGGTTGCGGAGGAACGCCAATATTAGGAATGGATGTATGGGAACACGCCTACTATTTGCATTACCAAAACCGTCGTCCCGATTACATTGAAGCCTTTTTTAATGTAATTAATTGGACTGAGGTAGCACGCAGGTATGCATTAGAAAAATAATAGACGAACAAGCAACAAAAAAGGCGATCAGAATCTGATCGCCTTTTTTTATGTGAATTGATAAGTAACCAAACCGGGATAAAATAAAAAAGGTGAAATTTCTTTCACCCTTTTTGCCCCAAATCTACCATAAACTTAACCTACTAATCTTATGGTTCTCCAAATATAATGGAACTAAACTGTTGCAAACAAAATTATTAGATGAACTACACTTATAATCGATAAAGTGCATTTTTTGTTAATACGCGCGTTCATTTAGGCCTTCATAGAAATTGATAAACGCCCTGTTTACTACGCGGTTTCCGCCAGGTGTGGGATAATCTCCGGTAAAGTACCAATCACCCAGATTTTTCGGGCAGGCCTGGTGTAAATCCTCAACGGTTTGGAAAATGATGTCTACCTCAGCTTTAATATCGCTTGAGCACAACATCTGTGCTATTTTGGCCGATATTTCTTCGGGAGTGAAAGGCGCGTAAATCTCGGTTACGTAATTGACTACATCGGCATCTTTCAGGTTTTCTTGCGCTTTGCATTTTTGATACACCGAATCGACTATGGCATACTTATCGCGTTCTTGCAACAATGCCAAAGCCGCTCGAAATGCTACCAATCCTTCCAATTTGGCCATATCAATGCCGTAACAATCAGGGTAACGAATTTGTGGTGCCGACGAAACCACCACTATTTTTTTGGGATTTAAACGGTCCATCATTTTGATGATACTCATTTTTAGCGTAGTGCCGCGCACGATGCTGTCGTCAATGATGACTAGGTTGTCGGTGGGTTTGATCACGCCATACGTTACATCGTAAACGTGGGCAACCAAATCGTCGCGGCTGCTATCTTCGGTAATGAAGGTACGGAGCTTGGCATCTTTGATGGCGATTTTTTCAGTGCGAATTTTTACCGATAATATCTCTTCCAATTTTTCTTTGGTGAGGGTTTTGCGGTTATCTAATATGTATTGGTTTTTGCGGTGATTTAAAAAATCTTGAGCCGCCTCGACCATGCCATAAAACGACGTTTCGGCTGTGTTAGGAATATACGAAAAAACAGTGTTGTCAGTATCGTGACTGATGGATTTGAGAACGGCTGGCAAAACCAATTTGCCGAGTTCTTTTCGTTCTTGGTAAATTTCAGCATCGCTGCCACGTGAAAAATAAATACGTTCAAACGAACATGCTTTTTTTACCACCGGAACGATAATTTCTTCTTCAGAAACGTGACCACTTTTTTTGATGATTACCGCATGTCCTGGCTTCAATTCCTGTACTTTTTCAAAAGGCACATTAAATACCGTTTGTATAACTGGACGCTCAGAAGCTACAACCAAAATTTCGTCATCATCATAATAATAGGCCGGTCGAATACCCGCTGGATCGCGAAAAACAAAAGCATCGCCATGTCCAAAAAGTCCAGCCATGGCATAGCCTCCGTCCCAACCTTTGGAGGCGCGTTTTAGTATTTTAGCAATGTCGAGTTTCTCTGCAATTATGGGCGAAGCCTCTTGTTTAGACAAACCATTGTTTTTGCATTCTTGGTACAATTCAGTAACCTCGTCGTCAAGAAAGTGGCCTATTTTTTCCATTACAGTTACCGTATCAGCCATCTCCTTGGGGTGCTGTCCCAGCTCGACCAAACTGCTGAACAATTCTTTTACATTGGTCATATTAAAATTTCCGGCCACAATCAGATTGCGGTGCATCCAATTGTTTTGACGCAAAAATGGGTGCACGCTTTCTATGCTGTTTTTGCCAAAGGTGCCGTAGCGCACATGACCCAAAAAAAGTTCCCCTATATAAGGAAGGTGTGTTTTTTGCAAATCGACGTTCTCAGCAAATTCTGGATGCGCCACCAATTTTTCATTGATACGCGCATTGATCTGAGCAAAAACATCTTGAATCGGTTGAGCGTCGTTTGAACGTACACGGCTGATGTAACGTTCTCCTGGAGAGACATCCAATTTGATGGAGGCAAAACCAGCTCCGTCTTGGCCGCGGTTGTGTTGTTTTTCCATCAACAAATACATTTTCTGAATTCCGTAAAAGGCAGATCCGTATTTCTCTTTGTAATGGGATAAGGGTTTTTTTAATCGCAATAGGGCTATCCCACATTCGTGTTTTATGGCGTCGCTCATGAAAAAAAGTGTGTTTTGGTGTTGTAGTTAGTTGTGTTTCGGCATAAAAAATGCCCCGAAAACCGAGGCATAAAGGTATTATAAATCTATTTCAAATTGTGTTAAGGACTTGAATTGTTTCAAGCGGTTTTGCACCTCAGCTTGTGTGAGCTTTTGCATGCGCTCGGTGCCAAACTGTTCAACACAAAAAGAAGCCAAATTCGACCCGTGTATAATCGCCGTTTTCATGGTTTCAAAGGAACTATTTCCTTGTTGGGTAATGAATCCAGCAAATCCGCCTGCAAAAGTATCGCCTGCACCGGTTGGATCAAAAACATTGGCCAAGGGCAATGCTGGCGCAAAAAAGATATGCTCATTATGAAAAATCAATGCGCCGTGCTCCCCTTTTTTAATGACCACATATTTTGGTCCCATTGTGTGGATTTTTTCGGCGGCTTTAACCAAGGAATATTCCCCCGATAATTGTCGGGCTTCTTCGTCGTTAATGGTAATTACATCAACCCGTTTAATCACATCCATCAACTCAGGCAAAGCACAGTCCATCCAAAAGTTCATGGTATCTAACACGACAAGTTTTGGTTTTTGTGTAAGTTGATTCAACACGCTGCTTTGTACAATTGGGTGCAAATTGCCAAGCATTACAATGTCTGAATCGGTAAAATGAGCAGGTACTTTTGGGTTAAAATCGGCCAACACATTGAGCTCGGTAGTCAAGGTATCTCTGGAATTCATATCATTGTGATACCTGCCGCTCCAAAAAAAAGTTTTACCACCAGGTACCACTTCCAATCCAGAGAGATCAATGTTTCTGTTTTTAAGTAAATCAAGGTGTGCTTGCGGAAAGTCATCGCCCACCACTGACACAATAGCCGATTGAAGCGAATAGTGCGAGGCGGCTAACCCTATAAATGTGGCTGCTCCACCCAAAATTTTATCTGTTTTTCCAAAAGGCGTTTCAATGGCGTCAAAGGCTACAGTTCCTACAATTAAAAGCTTATTCATTATATGTGAGTTACGAGATCTAGCAATCTCAAATTAGAGGCGCAAAGATAGGTTTTCTCTGTAAAATAATAAGTAAGAATACATATTGAATAAGTAAAGCGATCAGCAATCCGATCAAGCTAATAAGTAAAAATCATTCAATCTTTTAAATCATTGAAGCTTTTGATATTCAATTTCATTCCATCCCGCCTTTTTCATATTCCGTATCAACAATCAAATCTTTTTGCAGCGAAGCGGCTACCGCCAATGCATCACATCGTTCGTTTTGCGGGTGGTTGTTGTGGCCTTTAATCCATTGAAAAGTAACGTGATGTTGGCGATAAATGAGTAAAAATCGTTTCCAGAGGTCGGGGTTTTTTTTCCCGGCAAAGCCTTTCTTTTCCCATCCCAATACCCAATTTTTAGTCACGGCATCCACTACATATTTGGAATCAGACACCACTAAAACACTAGTGTTGGGGTTCTTTAATTGTTCTAAGCCCACAATAACCGCCAAGAGTTCCATGCGGTTGTTTGTGGTGTGCCGAAAACCTGCTGAAAGTTCTTTACGATAGGGTTTGCCCACCCATTCTAAAACCACACCATAGCCGCCCGGACCAGGATTTCCCTTAGCTGCGCCATCGGTGTAAATATGTACTTGAGGAGTTGACATTAGTTGGCTTGTTGCGATAATAATTGGGTTTCGATTACAGTTGGAAAGTGGGTGTGTTCCAATTCGTGTACTTTTTGTGCGATCTCCTCGGCGGTTTTACATGCTGCAATTGAAACCTTTTGTTGAAACACAAAAGCCCCTTGATCATAATGCTCGTTAACCAAATGAATGGTTATGCCGGTTTCGGTTTCCTTTTGGTCTAAAACGGACTGGTGTACATGCATGCCATACATGCCTTTTCCGCCATATTTGGGTAATAAAGCCGGATGAATGTTGAGTATTTTATGCGGAAATGCAGCAATAAAGTGAGCCGGTATTTTCCATAAAAAACCAGCTAATACAATTAAATCGGGCTGCTGCTGCTTGATATTATCAAGGAATTCGCTTGATTCAAATTCAACTCGATTAAATACCACGGCAGGCACATATAGGTCGTTTGCTTTTTTAATCACCCCTGCATTTGGATTGTTGGTATACACCCCAGTTACTTTGGCCGTTTCACGAGTAGCAAAATGCCGAATAATCGTTTCGGCATTGGTTCCAGAACCCGAGGCAAAGAGGATGATTTTTTTCATGGAGACGCTGACTTTCAGAGCGCAAAAAAAAGAATAATAAATGATATTAAATTCATTTAAAAGGCCTTTGTTAATTTATTTTTATAATTTCGCCCTCACATTTATAAACTAAAACGTGGTTTTAAAATAAAGTTTTTTATTTTTGCCATCAAATTAAATTTTAAAATTAAAGATTATGTCAGACATTGCATCAAGAGTAAAAGCGATTATCGTAGACAAATTAGGCGTTGACGAAAATGAAGTTGTAACTGAAGCAAGCTTCACTAACGATTTAGGAGCCGATTCATTAGACACTGTTGAGCTTATCATGGAGTTCGAAAAAGAATTTGA
>VEQT01000078.1 GCA_018883065.1 Flavobacterium sp. | reverse complement strand
TTCCTATGCCCATAAGTGCCAATAATCCTGCCCGAAAATCGTGGTTAGATATTCCTGCAAACAGTGATTTTCCCATTCAAAATATACCCTTTGGCGTTTATATTACGTGCAGTGATGTGATTACCATTGGCACACGCATTGGTGATTATGCAATTGATTTAGGTGTTTTGCAACAACTCCATTATTTTGAAGGCATTGAGCTCACAGAAGATTTGTTTTTACAAGACAATCTGAATGATTTTATCTCGGCTGGAAAAATTACTTGGCGATTGGTTCGCAACCGCATCGCGGATATTTTTGATCTAAATAATCCTACACTACGAGACAATGCAGCACATCGAGCACAAATTATATGCCCCGTTTCTGAAGTTGAAATGCAGTTGCCGGTTCAAATTGGCGACTACACCGATTTTTATTCCAGCAAAGAACATGCTACCAATGTGGGCATGATGTTTCGAGATCCTGAAAATGCCTTATTGCCCAACTGGTTACACATTCCGGTAGGCTACCACGGACGCAGTTCCACCATAGTTCCTTCAGGAATTCCCGTGCATAGGCCCATGGGACAAACTTTGCCCGTTGGAGAAAATAGCCCTGTATTTGGTCCTTCGCGTTTAATTGATTTTGAACTCGAAATGGCATTTATTACTACCGATGCCAATGGTATGGGTGAAAACATACCCGTTCACGAAGCCGAAGACTATATTTTTGGAATGGTGCTGCTCAACGATTGGAGTGCGCGAGATATCCAAAAATGGGAATATGTGCCGCTTGGACCATTTTTAGCGAAGAATTTTGCTACATCTATTTCACCTTGGATTGTAACCATGGATGCTTTGGAACCGTTTAGAACAAAAGGTCCTAAACAAGATCCTACCCCGCTACCCTATTTGCAACAGAAAGGAAAATACGCATTTGACATTCAGCTTGAAGTTTCTATCCAGCCAGAAAATGCGCCTGCTACTGTAGTTTCTGAATCCAATTTTAAATACCTGTATTGGTCAATGAGTCAGCAATTGGCGCACCATACTTCCAACGGTTGTCGGGTAAATTCTGGCGATATGATGGGATCGGGAACCATCTCGGGTCCTACGCAATCTAGTTATGGATCCATGTTGGAACTCACCTGGGGTGGAAAAAACCCAGTTAAACTAGTCGATGGTAGCGAGCGTAAATTCATCAACGACAACGACACCGTAATCATGAAAGGCTATTGCGAAAACCAAGAAGTGCGCATTGGATTTGGAGAAGTTTCTAGTAAACTGTTGCCACCTTTTGTGCGTAAATAATCTAAACTAACTTTTTTAGCACCAACGCATCAATGTCTGAATGCGAGGAGTAGTGAACAACTAATCCATTTTTCAATACAATCAATTGTGGTGATTGGTGCTCTATTGAAAATTGGGTGGATATAGCATTGGAAATTGGGCGATATTCTAATAAATCAAGGTAATAGGCATCAACATGTGTATTACTATCATATTCGTTTTCAAATTGTTTTAACACAGTACGACTGATTCCACATCGGGTACTGTGTTTAAATATGAAAACGGGTTTTACAAAAGATTGTTTCGTTAACTCGGCCAATTGCTCCATAGAAAAAAGAGGAATCCAAGGCACTTTAGAAGATTCTGATGTGGTATTTGAGCCAAAAAGGCCGGAAAATAAACTCATTGCTTTTACTTTTAAGACAAAATGACTGAATTGGTGCTATTTAACAGCTCTAAAGTAGTCAAGTTGTCTGATTTTTCGCATTGGAACAAAACTTGTCGAATGCAAAGCAAAACTAATTGAATAAACCCAATTCTAAACCTACAACAACATGAATTTAGCAAAATTTACAACCAAATCACAAGAAGCCCTTCAACAGGCTCAACTACTGGCTCAAGGAATGGAACATGCCCAAATAGAAAACGAGCATGTATTGCGCGCAATTATGGAAGTAGATCAACACGTGACGCCATTTTTACTCAAAAAAACGCAAGTTAATCTTGCCGCATTGAATACCCAAATCACAACTACTTTAAGTAGCTATCCCAAAGTTACTGGCGGTAATTTACAGCTGTCACGCACCACAAATACCACGCTCAACGAAGCCGAATTGTATGCACAAAAACGCCAAGATGAATTTGTAGCCATCGAACATTTGCTGTATGCTTTATTTACAACCAAGAGCAAACTTAGCCAGCAATTGAAAGACTTAGGCCTTTCTGAAAAATCATTGGTAGCGGCCATTGACGAATTGCGAAAAGGCGAACGCGTCACTTCTGCTTCGGCCGAAGAAACCTACAATGCCTTGTCAAAATACGCCAAGAATCTCAACGAATTAGCCAAAAATGGCAAACTCGATCCGGTTATTGGACGTGACGAAGAAATACGTCGTGTGTTGCAAATCCTAACCCGTCGCACCAAAAACAATCCTATGTTAGTCGGAGAACCAGGCGTGGGTAAAACAGCCATTGCCGAAGGATTGGCACACCGAATTGTCGATGGCGATGTACCCGAAAACTTAAAAGACAAATTGGTGTTTTCGCTCGATATGGGCGCCCTAATTGCCGGAGCAAAATACAAAGGAGAATTTGAAGAACGACTCAAATCGGTGGTAAAAGAAGTCACTGCTGCCGAAGGAGATATTGTCTTGTTTATTGACGAAATTCACACCTTGGTTGGTGCCGGAGGTGGTGAAGGCGCCATGGATGCTGCCAACATACTAAAACCGGCCTTAGCTAGAGGAGAACTACGCGCCATTGGTGCCACTACCTTGGACGAATACCAAAAATATTTTGAGAAAGACAAAGCCTTAGAAAGACGTTTTCAAAAGGTTTTGGTAGACGAACCCGATACCGAAAGTGCCATTTCTATCTTGCGAGGTATTAAAGAAAAATACGAAACGCACCACAAAGTTCAAATCAAAGACGATGCAATAATTGCATCTGTTGAATTGTCACAGCGCTACATTACCAATCGATTTTTGCCAGACAAAGCCATTGATTTAATGGATGAAGCCGCATCTAAGTTGCGCATGGAAATCAATTCCAAACCCGAAGAACTGGATGTGTTAGATCGAAAAATCATGCAATTAGAAATTGAGATCGAAGCCATTAAGCGTGAAAATGACGAAAGCAAGCTAAAGGTGTTGGGTATGGAGTTGGCTAATATAAAAGAAGAACGCAACGAAATCTATTCGCATTGGAAAGCCGAAAAAGATGTGGTGGATGCGATACAAGCCGAAAAGCAAAAAATTGAAGACTACAAATACGAAGCCGAACGGGCCGAACGCGAAGGCGATTACGGAAAAGTAGCCGAGATTCGTTACGGAAAAATCAAAGAAGCTCAAGCGCTATTAGACCAACTACAAACTGATTTGGCCCATAACCAATCGGGGAATTCCTTAATTAAAGAAGAGGTTACTCGTGAAGACATTGCCGAAGTGGTGGCCAAATGGACTGGAATTCCAGTGACTAAAATGCTGCAAGGTGAACGCGAAAAATTGTTGCACTTGGAAGATGAATTACACAAACGTGTAGTGGGCCAAGAAGAAGCCATTGAAGCCGTAAGTGACGCTGTGCGAAGAAGTCGTGCTGGTCTGCAAGATTTGAAGAAACCGATTGGCACCTTCTTGTTTTTGGGCACCACCGGAGTCGGGAAAACCGAATTGGCCAAAGCCTTGGCAGGTTATTTATTTGACGATGAAAATGCCATGACACGCATTGACATGAGTGAATACCAAGAACGTCATAGTGTGAGCCGTTTGGTAGGTGCTCCTCCGGGCTATGTTGGCTATGACGAAGGAGGGCAACTCACTGAAGCCGTGCGACGTAAACCCTACTCAGTGATCCTTTTAGATGAAATAGAAAAAGCACATCCTGATACCTTTAATATTTTGTTGCAAGTATTAGATGAAGGTCGACTCACCGACAACAAAGGACGATTGGCTGATTTCAAGAACACCATCATCATCATGACGTCTAATTTGGGGAGCCACATTATTCAGGAGAAATTCGAAAATTTGAAGGGATCTATCGAAGCAGCAGCCGAGGCAGCAAAAATTGAAGTCTTGGGCTTATTGAAACAAACGGTTCGCCCGGAGTTCATTAACCGAATTGACGAAATTGTCTTGTTTACGCCACTCACCTCTGATAACATCACACAAATTGTACAGATTCAATTGAAAGGCATCATCAAAATGCTGGCGCAACAACACATCACACTCGATGCAACACCCGAAGCCGTAGCCTATTTAGCACAAAAAGGATATGACCCGCAATTTGGCGCTCGACCGGTAAAACGGGTGATTCAACGTGAAGTATTGAACCAGCTGTCCAAAGAAATTCTAGGTAATTCAATTACAGCCGAAAGCATCATTTTGCTCGACGCCTTTGATGGGAAGTTGGTTTTCCGAAACGAAACGCTTTAATACCAAAGAGCACTCCTAATTCGAGTGCTCTTTTTTTAATTGGAAATTTGGAAATTGGAATTTGAAAATTTAACACATTTTAATTCATTTCTTCGATTTTATAGATCTGTGTTGCTAATCTAAATTGGCTAAGTGTTCATTTTCTTTTTATTGAACACAGATTTATAAAATTAGAAAAATCTGGAAATATTTTTTTCATTGCTTATATCTACATTGCTAAATCATATGTACGTCCCTGACATAGGTTGACCACTTAAGTCAATTTATATGAAAGCAAATATTAAATTAATTAGCAAACAACGGAAGTTTTCTGAGGACTTTAAAAAGTCTATTGTTCATGAATTTGAAAGTGG
>VEQT01000046.1 GCA_018883065.1 Flavobacterium sp. | reverse complement strand
CGTCAATAGAGGCGCTTAGGTTTTCTACATTTAATATTTGATCACCCGCTTCACGTTCTTGGTCAAAAATAATCGCCGGATAACGTCGTCTTGAAGGCTTGATCTCAGAGATATTCAATTTACTGATCATCTTTTTACGCGAAGTGGCTTGTTTGGACTTAGCAACATTCGCACTAAATCGACGGATAAATTCCTCTAATTCTTGTTTCTTTTCTTCGGCTTTTTTGTTTTGTTGGGCACGTTGTTTGGCTGCTAATTGAGAAGACTCGTACCAAAACGTATAATTCCCTGAATAGTGATTGATTTTTCCAAAATCAATATCCGAAATGTGCGTA
Organism: Flavobacterium sp.; assembly: GCA_018883065.1. GTDB lineage: Bacteria > Bacteroidota > Bacteroidia > Flavobacteriales > Flavobacteriaceae > Flavobacterium. The sequence goes on along the minus strand of VEQT01000046.1, from coordinate 20,164 downwards.
CATACGGCATCCAAAAAGTGACGGTCGTGTGAAACCACAATAACGGTATTTTCATAATTAGCCAAAAAGTTTTCCAACCACGCAATGGTTTCAAAATCCAAGTCATTGGTGGGCTCATCCATGATTAGTACATCGGGATTACCAAAAAGCGCTTGTGCCAACAACACACGTACTTTTAGTTTTCCATCTAAATCGGCCATCATGGTGTAGTGGTTGTCTTCTTTGATACCTAAATTAGACAACATGGCTGCCGCATCCGAATCGGCGTTCCAGCCATTCATCTCTTCAAACTGTACTTGCAATTCACCTATTCGATCGGCATTGGCGTCATTGTAATCCAAATACAATTCGTCCATTTCCTTTTTTACAGCAAATAACACTTTGTTTCCCATCATTACGGTTTCCAATACAGTGTGCTCGTCAAACATATTGTGGTTCTGGTTCAATACCGACATACGCTTACCCGGTTCCAAATGAATATGACCTGAAGTAGGATCGATATCGCCTGCAATAATTTTTAAAAAGGTAGATTTTCCGGCACCATTTGCACCAATCACACCGTAAATATTGCCGTGTGTAAAAGTGGTATTTACTTCATCAAATAAGATGCGTTTTCCAAATTGAACCGATAAATTATTGACTGTTAACATAGCTAAAATGTGGTATTAAAATTTGCGCAAAAGTATAAAATTAGTAGGTGCAATCATGGGTTTCGACAACAAAAGTTTATTTAACGAGGCCTTAACACAATACTCGGGATAGACTCGATATTTTTGCTCACTATTTTTGTGTAAATGTCTGACTTCAAGAAACATATTGTTGCATTTCTACTTTTGCCGATGGTTATCCTTTTGGGTTCTTGTAACAAGAAATTTAAAAGCGATAATTACACTGCTTATTTTGGTGGTGAAGTTTCTAATCCAACTAATCCATATGTTTTATTTTGCCGTGATAATGTGGCAATTGACAGTGTATTGCTAGACGAAAATAACCGCTTTTTTATCAAATTTGACTCATTAACCCCTGGTTTGTACACGTTTAAAAATGATCCAGAATACCAATATGTATACTTTGACAAAAACGACAGCATCATGGTGCGAGTCAACGCCAAAGACTTTGACAATTCAATTGTTTTTTGTGGAAGAGGAGATCAGAAAAACAATTTTTTAATTGAATTATACCTTAAAAACGAAGCCGATCGAAATACTATTTTTGATGTATTTGATTATCCTCTTCCTAAATTTATTTCACAAATCGACGCTTCCTATAAAGAAAAAAAGAACTTTTATCTACAAAAAAAAGCCAGCATTAAATGGAGCAACGGTTTTGATTTATATGCGCAAAGTGCCCTTAATTTCGCGCACTTTAGCAAAAAAGAGCTTTATCCGATGGCGCATAAAATGAGAACAGGGATCGATGTGATTGAAGAATTACCAAAAAATTATTTTTCCTATCGCAAGAACATCGATTTCAACAACGCCAAGCTATCAAATTACGAACCATTTGTAACCTATTTGTCGTACATGCTTAACAACATGGGTGCTATAAATTACCACAATCATTTCACCGATGTAGATTTGGCGTTAAAAACCAATATCAATAAATTAAAAATTGCCGATACTCTTATTAAAAACGAAAAGGTAAAAAACATCATCCTCAACAACATTGCTTTTACCTATTTGCTCGAAGAGCAAAACATGGTAAATAACCAAAAATTCCTGGATACGTATCACCAATTTTCAACTGATAATAGCAAGAAAAACGAAATCAACGAAATTGGAAAAGCCATCAATAACTTGAATGCACAAAAGCAATTGCCTCAAGTAAAATTGGTTGATTTAGACAATAAACCCTTTGATTATAGAACCTTATGTCAGTCCAAAACTATCTTGTTTTTCTGGACCAAAAACCTCAAATCGCACTACATTGCAGCGCATAAAAAAGTAATCGAATTAAAAAAATTACACCCCGAATACACCTTTGTGGCTGTCAATTTGGATCCCGATGTAACCGAATGGCAAAACTTGGTAGCAAAATACAATTTTAAGGGCATTGTAGAAGTACAAGCGCATAGTTTTGAAGAAGCCAAACGCAATTGGGCCATCATGAAAGTGCACCGCACCATTATTTTAGACACCAATACCATCATCAAAAACGCATTTACCAATTTGTTTGATGTGGATTTTGAAAAAGAATTATAACAAAAAAGGGACCTCTTTGCTGAAGTCCCTTTTTTTATAGTTGTTTTTCTTATTTATTTCCTTTGGCATAGTCGGCTAAAAATTGAGCCAAACCAATATCGGTTAACGGGTGTTTTAATAATCCAACAATCGCTGACAAAGGCCCAGTCATAACATCGGCGCCAATTTTTGCACAATTGATGATGTGCATGGTATTACGAACAGAAGCGGCTAAAATTTCAGTTTCAAAACCGTAATTATCATAAATCAAACGAATTTCCTCAATCAAATTCAAGCCATCCGTTGATATATCATCCAAGCGTCCAATAAATGGAGATACATAGGTTGCTCCTGCTTTAGCAGCCAACAAAGCTTGTCCAGCCGAAAAAACTAGGGTTACATTGGTACGAATACCTCGATCTGAAAAATATTTACAGGCCTTTACGCCTTCTTTAGTCATGGGTAATTTAACCACAATTTGCGGATGCAATTCGGCCAATTCCTCGCCCTCTCGAATCATTCCGTCGTAATCAACTGCTATCACTTCGGCACTAACATCACCCGTGACTAGATTGCATATGTCAACATAATGTTTAAGAATGTTGTCTTTTCCGCTTATGCCTTCTTTGGCCATTAGTGATGGATTGGTGGTAACGCCATCTAGTACACCTAGTGCTTGTGCTTCTGCAATTTCAGTAAGGTTGGCGGTGTCAATAAAAAATTTCATGTTTGTTGTATTTAGTTGTGTTTAATTTAAAAGACAATCAAAATTACAATTTATAATGTTTCATGAGCAGAAGTTCATAGGTTTTATCTGGCAAAATTCGCTTTAGTACAATCGAGAATTTTTGCATGAATGAACCTACCTTATAATGTAATTTTGGATTTGTTGTATTGATTATAGCATATATTGCTTCCGCCATTTGTTTCGGATTACTGCCTGAATCTACGTGTTCGTTTAATAAAGCTAAAGATTTACCATAAGATGCTTCATAGGCTGAACCTTTAATTATAGGAGCGTGGAAACGATTGGACGCAATGTTGGTAGAAAAATCGCCAGGTGCCACATTGGTGATTGAAATACCAAAGGGTTTTAGTTCCATACTTAGCGATTCGCTAATTAGTTCCAAGGCACCTTTCGAGGCCGAATAAATACTGCGGTAAGGCAAGCCCATGTAACCCGCAATTGAAGTAATATTGATAATCAAACCCGATTTTTTTGATCGCATATAAGGCAATACTGCTTTCATTGTGGCAATTGGGCCAAAAAAATTGGTTTCAAAATTGGCTTTGATTTCGTTTTCAGGAATTTCTTCAAGCGGACCCGTAATTCCTACTCCGGCATTATTGATCAACACATCAATCACACCATAATCGTCAATTATTTTATCTATAGCCTGTTTGATACTTATCGGATCTTTTACATCGACAGCCAATAAGGGAAAGAGTGGATTGGGATAATTTTCGGGGTTTCGGCTGCTACCAATTACACGAAAACCTTTGTCGTGTAAATAAGTTCCTATTGCCTTTCCAATTCCAGAGGAAGCTCCAGTAATAAACACCACTTTTTGAAACATAACTGTTTTAAAATAAGTGGCAAATATAGGACAAATACCCTAAAATAGCGTACGATATTGATGGTGTATTGGGAATAAATTGAGGCCAAAAAAAATCTTCCATTAAGGAAGATTAAAAAAAGGCAAGCGACCTACATCGCACCGCTACAACCATATACCTTTGCTATGTTCCCATCCTGGAGGATTCTACAGGAGCTGGTCGTGTAGGACTTGCCGCTGCAAATATAAGGGTAAATTATATTTTTGCAAGAGTAAAATGGATATTAATTTGTATTGTATATTGCATACCTAAAATTAGCCAAATGAAATACCGTATCTTACTCATATTCACAACACTAACTCAAATAATAAGTTCATGCGGACCCAGCAAAGCTGAAAAAGAAAGCTATTTTAGTTTTGATGTAGAGCAAATGAAAACACAGTGTACCACTGGCGAAAACGTAGCAATTGCTGTGATCAACACTAAAGCAAAAACAGTTGATAGCATTGTGTATTATCTAAATGATCAAAAGGTAAAATCAGCCAAGTCAATCAACTCGTTCTCTTTGCCAATCGCAGCCAAAAAGCTGGGTTACCAAAACCTTAAAGCAGAAATCTATTTTGATGATGATTTTGTAGAAATAACCGCTCGAATTGAAGTTGTTTCAAGTAAAACGCCTGAATTTAAGAAGTACAAAATTGTGAATACCTATAAGCATGACACGCTTTCTTTTACAGAAGGTTTAGAATTTTATCGCGACACCTTATACGAAAGTACCGGCCAAAAAGGATCATCACACTTGCGCTCGTATGATTACAAAACCGGAAAAGTGTATCGCCAAATCAATTTAGAAAACGAGTACTTTGGTGAAGGAATAACCGCCATTAACAATCAGTGGTTTCAGCTTACTTGGCAATCGAATGTGGGATTTATTTACGATGTTCATACATTAAAAAAAATAAAAACATTTACTTATGACAAACCCATTGAAGGATGGGGAATGACCAATGACGGAAAGTCTATTTACCAGTCAGACGGCACAGAAAAAATATGGAAAATGAATCCAACTACTCAAAAAATGGATGACTATATCAATGTATACACCAATACCAACAAAATAAAATCAATCAATGAATTGGAATGGGTTGAAGGAAAAATTTACGGCAACATTTGGCAAAAAGACGCTATTGCCATTATCAATCCAAGTACTGGAGAAGTTGATGGTGTATTGGATTTGTCGGGATTGCGTGCACAAGTTAAAAATGTAGCTGCTGAAGTACTAAACGGAATTGCCTACAATGCCAAAACAAAAACCTTATTTGTAACTGGAAAAAACTGGGATAAACTATTTGAAATTAAAATTATAGATTAAGTAATTCCGAAATTTAAGCAAAAAAAAACCGAGCCAATGGCTCGGTTTTACTTTATAATATAACAGAAATTAGTCTTTTTGAGATTTAACAGCTAAACTGTAAATAACTAAACCAAATCCAATTTTGTTAATGGCATCTGCAATGTTGTATGCTACATCTACATTACCTTTTCCTAAGATTCTAGTGTACCATCCGTCAGTTCCAAGCATGTATCCTAATGGATATATAGCCCAGCCAACTAATACAAACCAGCATAAGATTTTGTGTGCAGACAATACATTTTCACCAGCAGCGGCAGCTAATTTAGAAGCTTCACCCATCCAGATTTCATATACAATTGCAAAGTAAGCAATACCTGAAACTAAGCCCCACATCCAAGCGTTAGCTTGATCTACTGCTTCTCCAAAGTATCCTGTTACTAACATGATTACCGAATAGAAAATCATTTTCCATAATAGGTTTTGTTTTGCACCTGCAACTTTCAATATCAAGTAAAACTCAAGACACATCAAAGGCACAGTCAAAATCCAATCCACATAACGGAAGAATGTTGGAGATTCTTGGAACGCTGCCCAGTAGTCTCTCATGTAGAAATAGTGAACAGCTGCAATGAAGGTAATCAAACCAGATACCAATACAGAGGTTCTCCACTTTTTGTCAAATTGACTCAATGACAAAAAGAAAAAGGCTGAAGCAGCCATCATGGCCATACAGCCTACAAAAAAAGTAAATCCTACGTAATCAGTAGGTAACAATTTCGCAATCAGCGAGGTAAATAAAGAAATGTTTGACATAATAAAAAAATTAAATTGGTTAATAAAATGGTTAATTAATAGAATATTTAAATATTGTTTAAGCGAATGTAAAAAACATCAAACAAAAAACAATGCGTTTTGTCTATTTTTTTTTACTTATTTTTAAACAAAATTTAAAATCAATGTTAAAATATCCCAATTTCGCAATCGTAGCAAGCTTTTTCGGCTTATGGATTGATTCTTTTGTTCCGAAAGAATTTCAAATTTATGTAGGTTTTTTACTAATATTCAGCTTCGGAATACTTCATGGGGCAAATGATTTAACCTTGATTAAGAATATTAACACACAAAATAAAGCGAGCAGCTATTGGAAAATTTTGTGTTATTACATTGGAATTGTGCTTTTTGGGGCATCACTCTTTTACTTACTGCCTGCATTTGCCCTACTCCTATTTATAGTAGTCAGTGGCTATCATTTTGGCGAACAACACTGGAATGCAAAAATCCAATCCGTTCATCCCGTCCCAAAAGCACTATTTGAAACAAGTTATGGGATGCTCTTGCTTTTTATGCTATTTGAGTTTCATATTCCCCAAGTTCAACAAATTATATTTGACATTACTGCAACTGGAATACCTTCTCTACTCATCGAAAACGTATATTATGCACTCTTGATTGCTACTATAAGTTTGGGCATTTTGTTGTACTATAAATACAACGCATTTACAGAATCTATATTAATAGACGTATTTTACTTGTTTGTTTTTGCTATCCTATTTAAAGTATCGAGTTTAATTTGGGGCTTTGCTTTGTATTTCATTTTTTGGCATAGCATTCCCTCGATAATTGATCAATTGAAATTTTTATACGGACAAGTATCGGTAAAGACATTCAAGCACTATTTTTTATCTGCGGCATTATATTGGTTGATTTCTCTTGTAGGAATTTCAACACTTTATTTCCTTTTCAGTGACTTAAAACTATTTGACGCGCTCTTTTTCTCCTTTTTAGCCTCCATTACTTTTCCGCATGTATTGGTAATTGAAAAAATGTTTCGAAAAGAAAAGTAAATTACGAGCATAAAAAAACCGAGCTTTTCAGCTCGGTTTTTAATTTGAACACTATAATAACTAGTTATCTGCAATTATTTAACCTCTTCAAATTCTACGTCTTGGGTATTGTCCCCTTGCGCATCAGCTTGTGGTTGTGCATCGGCAGCTTGCCCTTGTTCACCTTGTGCATACATGGCTTCGGTAGCGGTTTTCCAAGCGGCATTGATTTTATCCAAGCCCACTTGAATCGCATCTAAATCTTGATTTTGGTGAGCCATACGCAATTCAGTTAAGGCCAACTCGATGCTTGTTTTATGCTCGTCAGACAATTTCTCGCCCAACTCTTTCAACTGGCTTTCCGTTTGGAAAATCATGCTGTCGGCCTCGTTCAATTTCTCAGCACGCTCTTTGGCAATGCGGTCTGCATCAGCATTGGCTTCAGCATCTTTTTTCATGCGCTCGATTTCTTCTGCAGTTAAACCTGAAGAAGCTTCGATACGAATGTCGTGTGATTTACCAGTTCCTTTATCGGTAGCTGAAACTTTGATGATACCATTGGCATCGATATCAAAGGTTACTTCAATTTGTGGAACCCCTCTTGGTGCTGGTGGAATGCCATCTAAGTGAAAACGACCAATGGTTTTGTTATCTGCAGCCATCGCACGCTCTCCTTGCAACACATGGATTTCAACACTTGGTTGAGAATCAGCAGCCGTAGAGAATACTTGAGATTTTTTGGTAGGAATAGTCGTGTTTGATTCAATCAATTTGGTCAATACACCACCCATGGTTTCAATTCCCAAAGACAAAGGCGTAACGTCTAATAACAATACATCTTTTACATCTCCAGATAAAACTCCTCCTTGAATTGCAGCACCAATCGCCACTACCTCGTCTGGGTTTACGCCTTTTGACGCTTTTTTACCAAAGAATTTTTCTACCTCATCGGCAATTCTTGGCATACGGGTAGATCCACCTACCAAAATTACTTCGTCAATATCAGAAGTAGATAATCCCGCATCTTTCAAGGCTTTGGCTACTGGCTCCATCGAGCGTTTTACCAAGCTGTCAGACAATTGCTCAAATTTAGCACGTGTTAATTTTTTAACCAAGTGTTTTGGTCCTGAAGCAGTTGCGGTTACATATGGCAAATTGATTTCAGTTTCGGCCGAAGACGACAACTCAATTTTTGCTTTTTCAGCGGCTTCTTTAATACGTTGCAACGACATCGGATCCAAACGCAAATCAATACCTTCTTCTGATTTGAATTCGTCTGCCAACCAGTCAATGATGGTTTGGTCAAAATCATCTCCTCCTAAGTGAGTATCTCCATTAGTAGATAATACTTCAAAAACGCCATCACCCAATTCCAAGATTGAGATATCAAATGTACCTCCTCCTAAATCGTACACGGCAATTTTTTGGTCTTGTCCTTTTTTATCCAATCCATAAGCCAAAGCCGCAGCAGTTGGCTCGTTGATGATACGCATTACTTTTAATCCAGCAATTTCGCCTGCCTCTTTCGTAGCCTGACGTTGAGCATCATTAAAGTAAGCCGGAACAGTAATCACTGCCTCAGTTACCGTTTGACCCAAATAATCTTCGGCTGTTTTTTTCATTTTTTGCAAGGTCATGGCTGACAATTCTTGCGCGGTATACAAACGACCGTCGATATCTACACGCGGTGTATTGTTGTCTCCTTTTACTACTGAATACGGAACGCGTTTTGATTCCTCGGCAGTTTCGGCGTAGCTTCTTCCCATGAAACGTTTGATCGAAGCAATCGTTTTGGTTGGATTGGTTACAGCTTGTCTTTTAGCAGGATCACCAACTTTAATTTCTCCACCTTCTACAAATGCAATGATAGAAGGAGTTGTTCTTTTACCTTCAGAATTAGGGATTACAACCGCTTCGCTTCCTTCCATTACAGAAACACAGGAGTTGGTGGTACCTAAGTCAATTCCAATTATTTTTCCCATTTTTTTTTTGTTTTTAATTTTTGAGTGTCCAATTTTAATTACTCGACTAGCCAATAGTCAAGGATTATGCCAACCCAACTGCCATACTTCAATTGTCAGTTTTACTGTAAATTGTCACCAATAAATATGACAACTTGGCATTGATTGGCTGCAATTTAACTGAAACAAATCAACAGAAAGCCCCTGTATGATTTTACGAAAACGTTATAGGAAAACTGCTTGGGATTCCTTTATATTTGCCCTACTAATAAATTACTATGGAACACTGTATTTCAGTTTTTGATATGCTCAAAATTGGTGTGGGCCCTTCAAGTTCGCACACACTAGGTCCTTGGCGTGCAGCTTTAGCATTCATTTCAACACTGCAAACTGAAAAAAAACTTAATCAAACCTCTCATATATTTGTTGATTTATATGGCTCACTTTCTTTAACAGGTAAAGGCCACGCTACCGATTATGCCGTAATGCTGGGATTGAGCGGACAAGATCCTGAATACATTCCGGTAGAAAACATTGAACGAATTGTTAGGCAAATTCAATTGGAAGAAAAATTAAATGTAAATGGTTGTCATCTGATAACCTTTTCGGCCAAGCAAGACATCATTTTTCACAAAGACTTTTTACCCTATCATGCCAATGGCCTTCGATTTACTGCGGTATTAAACAACAATACTACATTCGAATCTACCTACTACTCTATTGGAGGCGGATTTATCGTGCAAGAAGAGAATACCAATACAACTAATACACTCGAATTAACATGTGCGTTTCCCTATTTAGTTAAAACCGCCGACGATTTATTGGTGTACACCCAAACTGAACAAAAAAGTATTTCGCAAATCGTGTATGCCAACGAAATTTCCATGCGTACAGAAACCGAAGTGAATAACGAATTGATGCGCATTTGGCACACCATGCTCGAATGCATGTATATCGGTTGTCATTCCGAAGGTATATTACCTGGCGGATTAAATGTACGCCGCAGAGCGTTTGATATGCACCAAGGATTAATTGGCTTATCCAATTATAATTCGCCACAAGAATGGTTGGAATGCATCCGAAAAACCGAAGTGAAATTTCGTCAAATCCTAAAATGGGTGTCGTGTTTTGCTTTGGCAGTCAATGAAGTCAATGCCGCTTTAGGTCGAGTGGTTACCGCACCAACCAATGGCAGTGCAGGAGTTATTCCAGCGGTTTTAATGTATTATTTGGTCATAGAAAATCACCATGCAGGTGATAAAGAAATCAAACAATTTTTATTGGTAGCCGGCGAAATAGGCAGCATCTTCAAAAAAGGCGCTACCATATCGGCAGCTATGGGTGGTTGTCAGGCCGAAATTGGCGTATCATCGGCAATGGCTGCAGCTGCGTTATGCGAATTGATGGGCGGCACACCCGATCAAGTCTTGATGGCAGCCGAAATTGCTATGGAACACCATTTAGGCCTCACTTGCGATCCGATTGGTGGCTTGGTGCAAATTCCGTGCATCGAACGCAATACGATGGGAGCTATTAAAGCAATCAATGCCGCCGAATTGGCCCTGGAAACCGATTCGAAAAATGCCAAAGTACCCTTGGATAAAGTGATAGACACCATGTGGCAAACGGCCAAAGACATGAATGCCAAATACAAAGAAACATCTGAAGGGGGATTAGCCGTAGCAGTAAATATGGCCGATTGCTAAACCCTAAAATCCTATCCTGCTTATTTTGTTTTGCCTAATATGAAAATGACATTTATAGCTAAAGGAATTTTGTATTGTCTTCTTGTATATTATCAACAAATTAGTTTTGTACTTTTACGGCCTTAATTATATCATTATGTCTGTTGCCAAAAAAGATTACAAACGGGTTACTACCAAATCACTAATCGACATGAAAGCCAATGGGGAAAAAATCTCCATGCTCACCGCCTATGATTATACTATGGCTAAAATTGTTGATACAGCTGGCGTCGACGTGATTTTAGTAGGAGATTCAGCAAGTAATGTAATGGCCGGACACGAAACCACTTTGCCCATTACCTTAGACCATATGATCTACCATGCATCTAGTGTAGTGCGTGCCGCTGAACGAGCTCTAATTGTGGTCGACTTGCCTTTTGGAAGTTACCAATCGGATTCCAAAGAAGCCCTGCGATCAGCGATACGCATCATGAAGGAAAGCGGTGGACATGCTGTGAAACTGGAAGGTGGTAGTGAAATTAAAGAATCCATCAAAAAAATACTCAACGCCGGTATTCCGGTTATGGGCCACTTGGGCTTAACGCCTCAATCCATCTATAAATTTGGAACGTATACGGTGCGCGCCAAAGAAGATGCCGAAGCCGAAAAATTGATTGAAGATGCTTTATTGATAGAAAAGTTGGGTTGTTTTGCATTGGTATTGGAAAAAATTCCAGCACACTTGGCCAAAAAAGTAGCGGATAGTATCTCTATTCCGGTAATTGGTATTGGTGCGGGTAGCGGAGTAGACGGACAAGTATTGGTGATACACGATATGCTAGGAATGAACAACGAGTTTAGTCCACGATTTTTACGCCGCTATTTAAATCTTTACCAACAAATGACACAAGCCATTGGACAGTATGTTGAGGATGTAAAATCAAAAGATTTTCCAAACGCAAGCGAACAATACTAGGATTGAAAGTAGTTTCTACAACCACTAACCTCCAAATTTTACACGAAGACAACCACTTAATTGTCGTGAATAAACGCGTGGGCGATATCGTGCAAGGCGATAAAACAGGTGATGTTCCTTTATCAGAAATAGTAAAAGCGTACATCAAACACAAATACCAAAAACCCGGAGCCGTTTATTTGGGTGTAGTCCACCGCTTAGATCGCCCCACAACAGGCATTGTAGTATTTGCCAAAACATCCAAAGCACTATCCCGTTTAAATGAACTATTTAGTTCCAGACAAACCCAAAAAACCTACTGGGCAGTGGTAAAAAACAATCCGCCTCATGAACAGGATTCGCTGCAGCATTTCATCAGCCGAAATGAAAAGAACAACACCTCCAAAGCCCATAGCAAAGAAGTACCAAACAGTAAATTGGCTTTACTTGATTATCGGGTAATTCAAAAATTAACTGCCTATTGGGTGCTGGAAATTAACTTGCATACGGGTCGTCATCACCAAATTCGGGCTCAATTGGCTGCAATTGGCTGTCCAATAAAGGGCGATTTGAAATACGGTTTTGACCGAAGTAACACCGACGGAGGAATTCATTTACACGCTAGAAAATTGGTATTAACGCATCCGGTGACCAAAGAATTACTTGAAATTATAGCTCCAACCCCAACTCATGTACTTTGGGATGCTGTTGATAAACAATAATGTATATATTTACCCTACATTACTAGAATTGTTTTACTCTAAATTAGCTTACTGATGAAAAAATTAATTTGTCTTGTTTTATTTCTTGTGGCACAACTTGGTCAAGCCCAAGAGCATTTTGCCGGAGTTTCAACTTCAAAACGAGTTGGCATTGTAAACTTAACTGTTAATCCATCCGAATTGGCCAATCTAAAAAACCATTTCGAAATTCAGTTGCTTTCGTCTAGTATGAACGTGGCCAACAACAAAGTGGGTTTTAACGATTTGACCGATGATACCAACACAGAAGATCTTTTGTTATCGGGAACTAAACCCATTAATTTCAACTTTAGTAATGAAATATTGGGTCCAGGTGTAGCCGTTCGTTTGCTAAAATGGCGATTTGCTGTTACATCAAAAGTAAATATCAAAGCGGGCGTTTTAAATGTAAGTCCAGTATTAGCAAGCTATCTCACGGGCAGTGATGTTCAGCAACTTCCAATTGGGGGAGATGAAATAAATTACTTTTCGAACCAACGATTTAACGGAACTATGTGGGGCGAAGTAGGATTTGCCGTGGCACGAAAAGTGTGGGAAAATGAAAAAGGGCTACTAAATGCAGGAATAAATGTAAAGTTGATGTTTCCAGGTGCCTATGCCAACATGGGAATTGGAAATTTTAACGGAACAGTTACCAATAACAACGATGGTGATTTAGTTTTGAAAGATACTGATGCAAATGTCAATTTTGCCTATTCAGGAAGTTTAGCACAAGAATTTACAAATAGCAAACAATACACCAATTCGTTGTTTGGAAACTTTGATGGATTAGCGGCTGATATTGGTGTAGATTACCAACTCAAAAAAGGCAATTCCTACAAACTTAAAGTGGGTGCATCGATAATGAATTTGGGTGGAATGACATACAATGACAATAACAACAACAGTACCGACTACAAATTAAAAATAAGCGGTAATCAGGAATTAGTTTTGAATTTCTTTGATGGTGTTGACGACATTCCTGCAATTAAACAGCACTTAATTGATGAAGCGGCTTTAGGAAATATTGAATTTACTGAAATTACCTCAAACAAAGATTTTAGAGTAAGTTTACCCACAACCTTAAATTTGTATGCTGACGTTCATTTGATTTCAAAATTAAATGTAACGCTATTTACACAACAAAAATTAAATAGTAATTCAGGAAACAATCAAATTGCAGCACAAACTATTTATTCAGTTACACCTCGCTTTGGTATTGGTTTTTTTGAAGCCTACTTACCGGTTTCAGTAAATGATATTTCAGGAACCAATGCCGGACTTGGATTTAGATTAGGCGGATTTTTCATGGGATCAAACTCGATCTTGAGCTCAATTTCATCCAATGCCAAACAAGCCGATTTTAACTTTGGATTTCGATTTGCCATTTTATAAATATGAATACACCCCAAGCTCGATTATCCATTGCAGAACGCAAACATTTTTTGAAAAAATTACTGCTTGAAATTGAAATCAAGGAGGATGCAATTTGCAAAGCACTATTCAAAGACTTTAAAAAGCCAGCCTTTGAAGCCGTGCTCACCGAAACTTACTATGTAAAAAGCGTAATCAAGGAGCTTTTGGAAAATTTGGAATCATGGACTAAACCCAAAAGGGTATTGCCTTCCCTACTCAATTTTCCTTCAAGTGATTATATTTTAAAGGAACCTTATGGTTCTGTTTTGGTTATCGCACCTTGGAATTATCCATTTCAATTGGCACTATGTCCGGCAATTGCTGCCTTTGCTGCAGGTAATCGAGTTACAATAAAACCATCCGAACACACCCCCACTACTTCAACTAGTATTGCCGAATTGATTGGGCGAGTATTTTCAAAAGAATGGATTGAAGTAATTGAAGGCGATGCAACCGTAGCCCAAGAATTACTCACTAAACGATGGGATTATATTTTTTTTACCGGTAGTGTAGCCGTAGGAAAAATTGTTGCACAAGCAGCGGCCGTAAACCTTACGCCTACTACCCTAGAATTGGGAGGGAAAAACCCTTGTATTGTGCATCATTCGGCGGCGATAGCCTTGACTGCCAAGCGTATTGTTTGGGGGAAATTCATTAATGCAGGCCAAACCTGTATTGCACCCGACTATGTGTTGGTAGATGCTAAAATTAAAGATCAATTTATTAGGACTTTGCAAATTGAAATTGAAAATGCCTATGGCCCCAATGCAGCGCAATCTCCCGATTATACCCGAATTGTAAACACCAAACACACAAACCGTTTGATTGCTACATTGGACAATCAAACCATTTTATATGGCGGCCAATACGATGCTGAAGACTGTTACCTCTCACCTACGTTAGTAGATGAACCCGAATTGTCTAGTGCAGTCATGCAAGACGAAATATTTGGCCCTATTTTGCCCATTATCAGTTACCAAAACGAAGCCGAAATTGAGGCAATTGTTGCCCGTTATGAAAAGCCATTGGCCTTGTATGTATTTGCAACCGATAAAAAATTCAGTAAAAAAATCACCTCCCAATTCTCATTTGGCGGCGGCTGTATCAATGATACGGTGATTCAGTTCAACAACAAGCGACTGCCGTTTGGTGGCGTAGGACATTCGGGTTATGGTGCCTACCACGGAAAATTCAGCATCGATACATTTTTACACCACAAATCGATGGTGCGTAAAGCCAATTGGTTGGATTTACCACTGCGCTATGCGCCCTATAAAAACAAATTGGTTTTGGTACAAAAATTACTTCGATGGATGTAGCTTAGTCTTCATCCGACTCGGCTGAATTTGAGTTGGCATAGCCTCGCCATTTTTCAATAAGCTCTTGCATATCAGATGGCAATTCGGTATTGAAACGCAACATTTCTAGTGTTTTGGGATGCACAAAGCCCAACGTTTTGGCATGGAGTGCCTGTCTAGGACATATTTTAAAACAGTTATCAATAAACTGTTTGTATTTGGTAAAAGTTGTTCCCTTTAAAATCAAATCGCCACCATAGCGCGCATCATTAAATAATGGATGACCAATGTGTTTCATGTGCACACGAATCTGGTGTGTTCTGCCCGTTTCTAATATACAAGATACCAAGGTTACATATCCAAATCGTTCCAATACCTTGTAGTGAGTAATGGCCGGTTTACCAATTTCGGGATCGGCAAATACAGCCATTTGCATACGGTCTTTTACGTGGCGAGCAATGTTTCCTTCAATAGTCCCTTGGTCTGCTTTGACGTTGCCCCAAACCAAGGCAACATACTCGCGCTCAGATGTTTTAAACTCAAATTGCTTGGCCAAATGGGTCATGGCTTGTTCGGTTTTGGCAATGACCAATAAGCCAGATGTGTCTTTGTCGATTCGATGTACCAAGCCCGGGCGTTCACTACTATTCAAAGGCAAATTTTCAAAATGATAAGCCAACGCATTCACCAAGGTTCCGGTATAATTTCCATGTCCGGGATGTACAACTAATCCAGCTGGTTTATTGATAAGCAGCAAGGTTTCGTCTTCGTATACGATGTCCAAAGGTATGTTTTCGGGATCAACTCGGTTTTCAAAGGGCGGATGGGCCAACAAAATGCGAATCACATCCAAGGGCTTTACCTTGTAATTGGATTTCACTGGAATATCATTCACATAGATGTCGCCATTGGTAGCGGCAGTTTGAATTTTGTTCCGCGTAGCATTGGGAATTAAATTCATCAAGAACTTATCTATGCGCAACAAGAGTTGGCCTTTGGGCACTTCAAAACGAAAATGCTCAAATAACTCGTCTTCTATTTCTGTGTGATCTGGATTATTGTCCATCTTCTGGAGTGGGTTCTTGAACGGCAGTGGTATCCAATTGGGTTTCGTCAAAGCCAACGTTGCCATCGCCCAAAACCAAATCAATTTTGGATGACTTGAATACTTTGTCACCAGGATTTAATTTCTTCCCATTCCAGTACATTTCAATCACCATGTCTTTTCCGATATAGGGTTTGTAGGTTACATTACCTTCCTCTAATCCCAAAGATTTTAGCGTTGGAACCGCTTGACGGTATGTTTTTTCAATTAAATTGGGTATGCGTACCATGGTAAAACCCGAAGAGTTAATCTTGATGTAAATTTTACGGTTTACCTTCACTTTTGATCCCGGTAATGGATCTTGTTCTACGACGGTATGCTTGGGGAAATTGCTGTTGTAATCCACACTATCCAACAACTCATATTCTAAATTTAATTCATCGACGGCATCTTCAACTTGCTGTTCGGTCATTTTACGCAAATCAGGCACGGTTATTTCGTGACCGTGATCAGTGGTAAACGTGAGCCAATGCATAAATAAATATCCAATCACTGCAATTAGGCCTACTGCCAGCAGAAGTTGCACTCCAAAAACGGTTGATTTTAGATATTCTTTGAGGGTCATAGTCGCATTTTATTTCCCGCAAATATATAAAATACTAGAGGCTTTCGATTCCAAAAAAAGTGATATTTTTGTTTGCCTTTTGAGTAGACTTAATGGGCAATTAATTAATCAATTACGCGCAAAAAAAATAAAAATGAAGCACATTGGCATCATTATGGGTGGCTATTCTAGCGAATACAAAATCTCCCTCACGAGTGGAAATGTAGTGCATCAAAATCTAGATGCAACGAAATACAAAGGGTATCGCCTACATATACTTAAAGAAAAATGGGTATATGTTGATGAGCAAGAGCAGGAATTCCCAATTGATCGCTCGGATTTTTCTATTCATGTAAACGGCAATACTATTCGGTTTGACGCTGTGTTTAATGCCATTCACGGAACACCAGGCGAAGACGGATTAATGCAAGCATATTTTGAATTATTGGGCATTCCGCAAACAGCTTGCGATTATTACCAAGCAGCCTTAACTTTTAATAAGCGTGATTTGTTATCCGTTCTCAAACCCTACGGAATTAAAACCGCTACTTCCTATTACCTCAATAAAGGCGATGCGTTTACAGCCGAGCAAATTGTTGAAAAAGTAGGCCTACCTTGTTTTGTGAAACCCAACAAATCGGGTTCTAGTTTTGGTATTTCAAAAGTAAAAACGGCAGCCGAATTGCCGCAAGCCATAGAAGTAGCTTATGCCGAAGACAATGAGATCATTATTGAAAGCTTCTTAGATGGTACCGAAGTTTCAGTTGGTGTAATCAATTACAAAGGAAAAATTACGGTATTACCCATAACCGAAATTGTGTCCGAAAATGATTTCTTTGACTACGAAGCCAAGTATTTGGGTAAATCACAAGAAATAACCCCAGCTAGAATTAGTCCAGAAATGACGGCCAAAGTGGGTGCTATTGCCAAAAAAGCATATGAAGTATTGAAAATGAAAGGTTTTTCACGAAGCGAATTTATTTTGGTGAACGACGAACCGCATATGCTCGAAATGAACACAATTCCAGGACTCACCAACGAGAGTCTAATTCCTCAACAAGCTCGTGAAGCAGGTATATCATTAACTGATTTGTTTAGCAACGCCATTGAATTGGCCTTAGCCCAATAAAGCATGAAAAAAGCAGTATTTCCGGGATCGTTTGATCCCATTACCTTGGGTCATCTGGATATTATAAACCGCGGATTGGAATTGTTTGACGAAGTCATCATTGCCATTGGTGTTAATGCCGATAAAAAATACCTGTTTAGTTTGGCCCAACGTGAAGCATTTATTGCCAACTTATTTGCACACGAGCCCAGAATAAAAGTACTGTGCTACGAGGGACTTACTGCCGATTTATGCAAAAATGAAAACGCAAAATATTTGTTACGCGGCTTACGCAATACCACCGATTTTGAGTTTGAAAAAGCTATCGCTCAAGCAAACGCAAAATTACAAGATATCGAAACTGTTTTATTGTTTAGCAAACCCGAACATGCCTTTATTTCGTCGAGTATCGTGCGGGATGTATTGCGCAATAAAGGGGATTATACCTTCATGGTGCCTGATACCGTTCGGGAATAAGCTATTCTTCAAATAATAACTTGATGTTTTCGTAGGAATTTGTGAGCGCTTCTTTTACTTGCTCCGGATTTAGCCAGGCCACTTGGTCAATTCCTTCTTCGGCTTGACCAACTAAATCACCTTCAAATGTACTGGTCATTTTATACCATTGTGTGATTTTCAATTTAAATTTCCCATTCCTTTTAAAAACGTGGTAGGTTTTGGACAATTTTTGGACCACAGTTAATTGGTTTACACCTGTTTCTTCTTCAACTTCACGCACTGCAGTTTTAGCTAATTTTTCAAACTTATCTTTCCCGCCTTTGGGTAAATCCCATTTTCCGTTTCTAAAGATAAACAACACCTCTCCTTTGGAATTGTAGACTAAGCCTCCACCCGCTTTTTGCACAGGGATTTTTTCCTTGAGTTTTTTAAGAATAACTTTTTCATCCGGATGATACAGATAGCACTTGGAAATTTTATTGGTAAACATATTCACAATAAGCTTTTCAATGTCAATACTTTCCAATAAAAAAAACTGAAAATCGGTTTCCTTTTGGAGCTGATTGGTCAAAAAAAGTGGCTTATCGTTTACAAAAACTTTATACATTTGCGGGATGATATTTACTACTGAAACTGCCGAGAAAACAGCCGAATTGCTTTTGCAAATAAATGCAATTAAATTGAATCCCAAAAATCCATTTACCTGGGCTTCGGGTTGGAAGTCGCCTATTTATTGTGACAATCGTCTAACGCTTTCATTCCCAGCAATTCGTAACTACATTCGGGATGAATTTGTGAAAAACATAGAAAAAACTTATGGTAAACCCGATGTGATTGCTGGTGTAGCTACAGGTGCTATTGGCATGGGTATTTTGGTAGCCGAAAGCATGGGATTACCCTTTGTGTATGTACGCCCCGAACCAAAAAAACATGGACGTCAAAACCAAGTGGAAGGATTTTTGCAAAAAGGACAAACTGTGGTGGTAGTTGAAGATTTGATTAGCACTGGTAACAGCAGTTTATTGGCAGTTGAAGCACTCAAAGAAGCCGGCGCAATTGTAAAAGGAATGGTAGCCATTTTTACATATGGATTTGATGTTGCAACCGATAATTTCACCAAAGCAAATGTTACCTTGAACACCCTGAGCAATTATCATAATTTATTGAATTTAGCCGTTGCCAAAAATTACATTTCAGAAACCGAACAAAAATTACTACAAGATTGGAGTGCCTCTCCAAGTACTTGGAACATAGACTAAAAACTGAAACAATGAATTTAGAAAGCTCAACCGTTAGGGTTCCACAATCTACTGAATATCTTTTTGGACAACTAAGTGATGTGGCCAATTTTGAAAAATTAATGCCGGAATCAACTGCAAAATTTGAAGTATTAAGTTCTGATTCATTTGTATTTGGACTACATGGTATGCCCGAAATTAAATTGGTAATGAAATCGTCAACACCGCACTCGCAGCTTGTTTTGGGAGCTGCCAGTGATAAATTACCATTTACACTCACAGCCAATTTGGTTGAACTGGATGCTTCAAGCACTGAGATTCAATTGTTGTTTGAAGGCGAATTCAATGCCATGATGGCCATGATGATCAAAGGACCAATTAGTAAATTCATTGAAACTTTGGCGCAAAACATGTCAAAATTGTAGATAAAGCTACAAGTCAATTCCAACAAGAGCCATACGGCTCTTTTTTATTTTTTTTAATTGAGCCGCGCGTAGTTTGTCGAATTTTTACGTCTATGGTAGAATAAATAAGCGATTTTGAAAATTTAGCCCTACTATTGCAGCGAATTTTAAATTAACTATATATTTACATTTAGTTAATGTAAGGCAAGAACCCCAACATCTATGTCAAAAACAGACTCCCAATTAAAAAGTAACGACTGCGGAATTAGTGCAATAAAAACCGTGTTCACTATTTTTGAGAAAAACATTTCGAGAAAATACATTGAAAGTCATGTAG
>VEQT01000045.1 GCA_018883065.1 Flavobacterium sp. | reverse complement strand
GTTTTGTATTTCGTTCAACTAATCCAAAACAAACCATCGCTGAATTAAAACAATTGCTCCACTTGTAATTTCCCTAATTACGTTAAAGTTAATTGAGTTTACTTGCAAAAACAAGCCCGAATTTTCGGGTTTTTTTGGTCTTATTTGCGTTTGAATTGTCGTAAATTTGACTAGCCCAATGAATTGATGTTGAATTTGTTTACCCTTGTTTTACTATGCGATTTTCCCTGTTTTTATTCATTAGTGTTGTACTTGTAAACGCTTGCTCAACCAAGGACGAAAGCGCAATCCACCCAAAGTTTGGAACCATTACCGAAAGCGTGTATGCGGCTGGACTAGTTAAAGCAGAAAACCAATACACAGTTTTTGCCAGTACAACAGGTGCATTACAAAAAATACATGCCTCGGTGGGACAATCCATCTTTAAAGGGCAAGCGCTGTTTAGTATTGACAATGAAAAAGCTGCTCTGCAAACCGAAAATGCCCAATTAGCCTATCAACTGAGTCAAGAAAACAACCGCTACATTCAAGATAAAATTGCCGAAATGGAGTTACGTGTGCAAGAGGCCAAAGACAAAATGACGGTAGACCAATCCGTTTATCTGCGAAATAAAAACATAAAAGCCTACAATGTGATTTCGGAAGTCGCTTTTGAAAAAGTAGAATTGGCCTACAAAAACTCCAAAAACAATTACGAAGCAGCGGTAAAACAATTGGCTCAACTGAAAGCACAGGTGCACAATGAGCAACGTAAAAACAACATTAATTTGCAATTTAGTCAAAAAAATCAGGGTGATTTTACGGTGAAAAGTGCCGTTGATGGAGAATTATTTGATGTATTGGTCAAAGAAGGCGCACTCATAAATCCGCAAACACCATTAGCTATTATTGGTAAAAAAAGCGCCTACTTACTCGAACTAGAAATTGACGAAAACGACATGGCTCGTGTAAACTTGGGTCAAACCTTGTTGGTTACTCTTGATAGTTACAAAGGCAGCGTTTTTTCGGCCAAAATAGATAAAATTTACCCCATCATGGATTTGCGATCGCGCACATTTAAAATTGAAGCCCATTTCATCCAACTTCCACCGAAGCTCTACCCTAACCTCACCGCCGAAGCCAATATTATAATTCACGAAAAGAAAAACACCTTAACTATACCAAAATCCTATTTGGTAGACGACACCTTTGTGCTTGTTAACAAAAACGAAAAACGAAAAGTTTCTACAGGCCTAAGCGATTATTACCAGGTAGAAATTACGGCGGGACTTTCAAAAGACGATTTCATCTACAAGCCCTAATGGATTTTAAACTTCTACTGAATATTGCCCTACACTTATTACGCGCCCGACTGAAACAATCGGTGGTAGCAGCTGTAGGTGTAACTTTTGGGATAGCCATGTTTATTTCGTTGGTGAGTTTCATGAATGGCCTAAACGATTTGCTCGACGGCTTAATGCTCAACCGCACGCCGCATGTGCGTTTATATAACGAAATCAAACCCGCCGAAAATCAAGCGGTGTATATAGATAAAAACTACCGAAACAAGGTTAATATCATCCGTTCAATAAAGCCCAAAGACCGCGGCAAAGCGATTTATAATTGTAAAGCCATCATTCATCAACTAAAAACCGATCCAAGAGTAATTGATGTAGCACCAAAAATAACCGAACCCATGTTTTTTATTTCGGGTACCATAGAAATAGCTGGCTTGATTAATGGAATTGATGTAGTTGCCGAAGAAAAATTATTTCAACTAAGTGATTACCTCATTGAAGGGTCTATTCAGGATTTGAGACAAAACAACAGTATTATTGTTGGCAAAGGTTTAGCAGATAAAATGCTCGTTCATGTAGGCGATATTATTCAAGTCACCTCGCCCAAAGGCAATCTTTCCATGCTTAAGGTTGTTGGGATTTCCCAATTTGGCATCGCAGAATTTGATGACACGACTAGCTACACCTCACTTGAAACAGCGCAAAAAGCACTCGAAAAACCTACTAATTACATTACCGATATTCAACTCAAATTGCATGACATTGGTCAAGCACCTGCTGTTGCTGCAGAGTTGCACAAAACTTTTCAGGTGGATAGCATCGATTACCAAACTGCCAATTCGCAATTTGAAACGGGCAGCACGGTGCGCAACATTATTTCTTATGCCGTAGGAATCGTTTTGCTAATCGTAGCAGGATTTGGCATTTATAACATTTTGAACATGATGATTTTTGAAAAGATGGATAGCATTGCAATTCTCAAAGCAACAGGCTTTTCGGGACGAGATGTCTTGTGGATTTTCATGCTGCTTTCGCTCATCATAGGATTAACTGGTGGTATTTGTGGTTTAGGTTTTGGGTATTTATTTACAACTATCATAGATGGAATTCCATTCAAAACAGCAGCATTACCTACTATTGAGACCTATCCCATCAATTACAATCCTGTATATTATTTTATTGGGTTTGCTTTTGCATTAGTTACAACAGCTATAGCGGGGTTATTTCCTGCGCTCAAAGCCAGTAAAATTGATCCTGTCGAAATAATACGAGGTAAATAAGATGAATCCAATTATAGAAACCAAAGCGCTTACCAAATTCTTCCAAGACCCTGTAAAATTTAAGGTGTTAAATGAAGTTAATTTGTCTATCCAAGCTGGCGAATTTGTTTCGGTAGTAGGAAAATCAGGCTGCGGAAAATCGACACTTTTATACCTACTTTCGACTATGGACACCGACTACGAAGGACAGTTGTATTTAAACAACGAATTGGTAACCGGAAAATCTGACTCAGAATTGGCCAAAATTCGGAATGAAAAAATTGGGTTTGTATTTCAGTTTCATTATTTGCTTTCTGAATTTAATGTGCTAAAAAATGTCATGCTACCTGGATTAAAATTAGGGAAGTACTCCAACCAAGAAATAGAACATCGTGCGCTAGAACAATTACGCGTTTTGGGCATGCAGGATCAGGCCCTCAAAATGCCAAATCAACTTAGTGGCGGACAAAAGCAACGAGTAGCCATTGCTCGTGCACTCATTAACAATCCCTTGATTATTATTGGCGATGAACCCACAGGCAATTTGGACAAAAAAAACAGTGACCTGGTGTTTGATATTTTTCAAGAACTTAGCCGAGAACACCAACAAACTTTATTAATCGTTACACACGATCCCGATTTTGCGCAAAAAACAAATCGGATCATTACCATGGAAGATGGGCGGATTGTCGAGTAAGCTACAACCTCTATTTATAAAAAAAGTCCCCCTATTTCTAGAGAGACTTTTTTATTACCCAAATTCTTCTATTGTTTAATTAATCGCAGCGTTTTTAATACATCGCCTTGATTTACAAAAATCGTGTACACGCCTGCAGGATAGCTTGCTCCTATTTCGTGTGCTGATATATCTGAGAAAACAATCTCTTGTGTATCGATGAGTTTACCCAATAAATCATATACTTTATATTGAATTTTTTCTTCATCTGATGTAATAATGTTCAGTTTAAAACTGTCAGTAAATGGATTTGGATAAGCAACAACTTTAAAATTAAGTGCTGATGCGACTTCACTTCTTGCCGCAGCAGCTGGCGAAGTAATTTCACAGGCATCTCCAAATGGCGACCATGTACCTGCTGTCATAACTGCAATTCGAACAGAGTAACCCCTGTTGGGAGTATAGCCCGGAACATTTACTCTAAAACTAAACCAATATTTGTTGGTATCAAAAGTAACAGTTGTCTGATCGGACACATTGGTTACTTGAAATCTATATTGAGACACCGAATTTAAAGCCGTTGTATACACTAAACTTCCTGCTGTGGGTATACTTGAACCACAATTTACTAAGCTTGGCAAAGCAGGAGTTGTAATATAGCAAGGACTTCCATAATTTGTATACCCACCCGTAGTTTTTGCAGCAACTTCTACAATGTAAGTAGATCCATAATTATATCTGCTCAACATCGGCAAAGTAAACCAGTGATAAGATCGGTCTTTAACTTGAACTAAGTTTGATCCTGTAGCACCCGGAGTTACATCGGTTATTCTAAATCGGTAACCCGTTGCTCTAGCTTGCGGAGTTGTAGAAATTACGGTTCCAATACTTGGCAAAGTTATTCCACACTGTGAAGGAATTAACTGTAATGATCCGTTTGGCGAGGAAATATCTGGAGTATTTACTGTACATGTAGGTCCGTAGTAACCCAACCAAACACCGGCAATTTGCAATTGTACAGAAATCGTGTATGTAGTTGAGTAATCGTAGGAAGCCAACCAATTTAAGGCAAACCATTGATGGCTATTGTCTACATATTGAATAGCTCCCGAAGTATTGTTTTCTATTTTGAAACGATAAGCCGTTGCATTCCAATTGATGTTAGCATAAATCAAAGACCCAATAGAAGCCAAGGTTTGGCCACATGACACGTTTGACAACTGTGTAGACTGATAAATTGGAGTTCTTACCGTACAAGACGTTCCATAATTACTTGTAAAAGCCCCATATTGAACACTCACACTAATGGCATAGGCAGCATTAAAGTCTATAGGCATACCCGTGGCTTCTGATAAATTAATTATTGGGTCTGAAGACACAACAATATAGGTAATGGCATTATAGGTAATGGCAAAGGTATAGCCCGTAGCTCCGGCAACTGGATTACATGCAATAGCTGAATAGGGAGTGGTTAATGTAGAACCACATTGAGATGATACAACTATTGAATTAATTGGAAACAAAAAGTTTTGCCAAACTTGTGCCGCCTGATACGATGCCATACTGCCCGCTGGTACTATTAACATACAAGCGCCTTGATTTACATTTTCAAAAACAGTTGAATTGATAGACAAAGGGACTACATTATCACATGTTATTGACGTTAAACCAGAACAATTGTAAAAAGCATAATCGCCAATGCTAGTTACAGAATTAGGAATAGTTACTGATGTTAAACCGAAACATCCTCTGAATGCATAGCTTCCAACAATAGATACCGAGTTTGGAATAACTACAGACGGTAAGCTAGTACAATTGTAAAAAGTTCCCTGACTTATGCTTGTTAGCGAATTTGAAATAGTTACTGACGTTAAACTAGTACAATCACGAAAAACTCTAAGACCAAGGGAAGTAACAGAGTTTGGAATAATTACACTTGTAAGATTTGTACAACCAAGAAAAGCTTGGTTACCAATACTTGTAACCGAACTTGAAATTATTACCGATGTTAAACTTGTGCATTGCTGGAATGTTTGATCAGCAATACTTGTTAACATATTTGGAATCGTAATTGAGGTTAAACTTGTACATAAAGCAAACGCTTGAAGGCCAATGCTAGTTACTGAATTTGGAATAGAAATAGATGTTAGACTAGAACATCCTCGAAAAGCTTTATCTCCAATAGTAGTAACCAAGCTTGGCATAGTTACCGATGTTAAATTTGAACAAGATGTAAAAGATTGGTAACCTATACTAGTTACAGTATTAGGAATAGATATTGATGTTAATGAAGAACAACCATAGAAAGCACCGTCATTAATACTTGTTAATACATTTGGAAGCGAAACTGATATCAACCCAGTACAATTGATAAATGCATAATTACCAATGGTGGTTACTGAGTTGGGAATCGTCAATACAGTTAATCCAGTACAGCCGTTAAAGGCCCCTTCACCGATATTTGTAATCGAATTAGGAATGGAAACAGAAGTTATTCCTGTGAGCAAGAAAAATGCTTCAGAAACAATACTAGTTACAGCATATGTACCGCAAGTAGTTGTTATTGAATTTGGTATGATCACATCTCCACTTATTCCAGAATTATTACCAACTGCAACCGTAGTTGGAGAAGTCACAACATAATTAATGCCGTTTACGATAAAACTAGACGGAGGCGTTGTAATGGTTAAATTTAATTTTTCAATTAAACAATCAGAAGTTGTTCCTATATATAA
This sequence comes from Flavobacterium sp., assembly GCA_018883065.1. Taxonomy (GTDB): domain Bacteria; phylum Bacteroidota; class Bacteroidia; order Flavobacteriales; family Flavobacteriaceae; genus Flavobacterium. The sequence goes on along the minus strand of VEQT01000045.1, from coordinate 14,726 downwards.
ACCAGATGTGGTATAGGTTTGGCCATTATTAGCCCAAGTATAATTTCCACATGCTGATACAGTCGTCGTATTTATAATTGGACTAATACATGTAATAGGAGCAAAATTCTGCCAAACAGACGCTGCTTGATACGCCGCTACGCTTCCAGCTGGTACTCGTAAAGTACATGCACCTTGGTTTACATAAATAAAAGAAGTTAAAGTAGTTGTTGGTGGTATTACAGCATTACATGTTAAAGTTGTTAGACTTGCACATTGAAAAAAAGCAGATCCACCAATACTAGTTACCGAACTTGGTATAGTTACTGATGCTAAACTAGTACACGTGCGAAAAGCACCAGGTCCAATACTGGTTGCAGTTTCGGGAATAACAATCGATGTTAAAGCAGAACAACCCTCAAAAACACCCTCGTTAAGACTAGTTAGAGCATTTGGAAGTATTATTGAAGTTAAACTAGAACAAAAGTAAAAAGAACCACCACCAATACTTGTTACGGAATCTGGAATAGTCACCGATGTTAAACTAGAACAACTATAAAACGCTTCAATACCAATACTAGTTACCGAGTTTGGAATAGTTACCGAAGTTAAACCAGTGCAACTACTAAATGCATAATTACTTAAACTAGTCACTGCATACGTACCACATGCAGAAGTTACCGAAGCTGGAATGACAATACTTCCGCTTACACCTGGATTACTACCTACCGCAACGGTAGTTGGAGAGGTCACCACATAATTAATACCACCTGAACTAAAACTTGATGGAGTGTCAATGGTTAAATTTAATTTTTCTATTAAACAATCTGTAGTTGTTCCTGTATATAAACCAGATGCGGTATAAGTTTGACCATTATTGGCCCACGTATAACTATTACAAGCTGAGACATTTGTTGTGTTTACAACAGGGCTAGAACAAGTAATCGGAGAAAAATTTTGCCAAACTGGAGCCGATTGATACGCGGCTACACTACCCGTAGGAACTTTTAAAGCACATGTGCCTTGGTTTAATCCACCAAAAACATTTTGATTTATCGTTATAGGTGTAGCTACATTACATGTAAAAGAAGTTAAACTAGAACAAGCGTAAAAAGCCTCGTCACCAATGCTAGTAATTGAGTTTGGAATAGTAAAAGATGCCACAAAACTACAATTAGAAAACGAGCGATATCCGATAGCAGTAACCGTATTTGGAATAGAAATCGACGTTAATTGCGTACTATTCATAAAAGCATAATCTCTAATGTTCGTTACGGTATAAACTGTACTATTATAAGTAACTTGAGAAGGTATAATTTTAGCACCATATACACCTTGTCCTTGCAAACCGACCTGAACAGTAGTTGGTGATGTTACATCATAAAAAATACCCCCAGAATAAAAATTTTGCGCATGCGCATACTGCCAGCCTCCCAAGACAAACAGCAGTAAAAGAATAATTTTCTTCATATTAATAAAAGGTTTAGTGATTTTGATTTACAAAAGTGTAGCATTTAAAAATCAATTCATATAGGGGTAAACCCCTGATTTTTAACAAAAAGAATCTTTGCTCATAAAAAAAATTATCTTTGAAATATTAAAAAATACCCATGTTTTTTTATTTCAAAAAATTTCGCGTTTTACTGCTAATCGGTCTTTTGTTACATGCTGGATCATGTACAAAAAAGGAAGATGACACTCGATTTGCGCAACCTATTCCTCAAAAAAGAACTGCCACATTTGCCTGGTTAAATGATATAACCAACGTGAATAAACCCAACTACATGGCTGTTTTTACTTCGTATTACCAACATTTACTTAAGGAAAATAAACTTGACGAAGCAGCCGAAATCCTGAATGTTACCTGTAGAAATAAAAGCCGAAACAATTTATTTGACGATAAATTTATCAATATAATAAATCAATTTAGCGCACAGCATAGATCACAACTTCCTGTGGCTAAAACCTTGTTTATCAATTCTTATTTTTCTGATTATTACAAAAATCAAGGGAGCTATAAAAAAGCAATTTTTTATGCCTTGAAAAGTATAAAAGCAGAAGTTTCAGACTATACTTCTTGCAAAGACATTGCAGATGCCTATGGCGATTTGGCATTTTGTTATTATAAAATGGGCAATCAGAATGCAGCCATTTCCTACAACTTTAAAGCGTTGGATCTCAATAACCGAATAAATGACGCTATTGGTTCTGCTAGAATTTACAACACCTTAGCTACAATTTATTTTGTTTCAAATGACTTTGCTTCAGCAGAATATTACTGTGACCAAGCTATAAAATATTCAAAAAAAGCCAATGATATAGACAATGTTTTCATAACATTAGAAAACAAAATGATTGTGTATGAAGAAAGCAATAACCCTAAAATCAATGCCTTGATTGATTCGACCTACGTGGCATTTAATCAGTCGAAAATTCAATCTGACGATGTCAAGGTATTTGTGTATTGTTATTACATTATCAAATTGTGTAAAGAAAATAAACTGTCTGAAGCCAAAAAAGTAATTAATGAACTAGCTCCAATTGTAAAACAAACAAACAGCCTTGATGCAGCGGTTGAATTTGATGAAGTTGTAATGGAGTACCAATTAAAAAACAACGAAGAAATTGATACACATCGCTTAATTACCAAGGTAATTCCTTATTTAATCGAAAATGAAGATTATAATAGATTAGAAACCTATTATACTCTTTTAAAAGAAAATGCAAGTAAACGCAAGGATTACAAAACTGCTTTGTATTATGAAGAAAAAGCAAACGAAGCCTATACTTTGCTTGGCAATACTCGAAATTCGAATAAAGTAATTGAATTGGACAAAAAGTACCAAACGCAAAAAAAAGAACAACAAATTGCCACGCAAGAAAAAGAAATCGCCAAAAAGAATCTCACAATTGCCTGGATGACCTTTTTGATTTTAATAATTTTTATTATTGTGGTGATTTTCCAAAATAAACAAAAACAAAAAATATTAAACCAAGACAAAATTAACGCGCAACGATACACCAAACAATTGCTAGAAAGTACAGAAGAAGAGCGTATTCGAATTGCGAGAGATTTACACGATAGTGTTAGTCATGAGCTCCTGGGATTGAAAAATTTTCCTGGAGAAAATCAAGGAGAAACCAACCAAAAAATAGATCGAATTATTAACGATATCCGAAGCATAAGCCGAAACTTGCACCCAATAATGTTTGACAAAATTGGGCTTAAAGCGAGTGTTGAACAATTGATTGAACGCGCACAATCTGTAAACGAATTCATGGTAACTAGCGATATTAATTATAACGGACTGTTATCCAATTCAGATGAATTGCAAGTTTATCGGATTATTCAAGAAGCGCTTTCAAATGTCATTAAACATGCTGATGCTATTGCAGCAAAAATTTCAATACATGAGCGAAACAATACCGTTTTTATTGAAATTCAAGACAATGGAAAAGGGTTTAAATTGAATGAAATTATTAAAAGTTCAAAATCATTTGGGCTGCACAACATCATTGAACGGAGCAGAGCAATCGGTGGAGAAGCAAAAATTAAATCAAATAAAAACGGCACAACTGTTTCCGTTGAAATTAAAATTAAATCATGAAAATACTGCTTGCCGATGATCATCCACTAACGCTACAAGGCACAAAAAGCTTTTTGGAATCTTATGGTTACAAAATAATAGACACCTGTTCTAACGGTTTAGCTGCGCTCAATTTAATCAAACTTCACGTTCCTGATGTCGCAATTTTAGACATTAACATGCCCGGGTTGGATGGGTTGGATGTGGCAAAAAAAGTATATGAAATAAAACTAAAGACCAAAATCATTTTACTTACCATGCACAAAGAAATGACCCTATATAATACAGCTAAACAATATAATATTTATGGGTATATTTTAAAAGAACATTCAAGTACAGAACTTGAGAAATGTTTATTAGCTGTAAAAAATGGCAATCATTATGTGAGCGAATATCTTCAAGATGATTTAATAAACGACCCTCAGCATGAAATTACGGCATTGAATCAGTTAACGCTTGCCGAAAGAAAAATTGTTTCCCTAATTGCCGAACAAAAAACAACTAAGCAAATTGCAGAATTACTTTTCTTATCCGAAAAAACTGTTGAAGGGCATCGAACAAATATTATTGAAAAATTAGGTTTGCCAAAAGAGAAGAACACTTTGCTTATTTGGGCTATTCAACATGTAAAAACGAATACAAAGCTTTAAAAAAAATAATTTGTTTATTTTAAGCATACTGGTTTAAAATAAAAAGAGCCTTGTTTACAAATTAATCTTTCCACAAATTTCTGTAAGCATATTGCCTGTCATAATCTGTTGCTTGTTTTTCGATGTTGAAGTAGCGATGGCCACGCGGATCATTACCTACTCCCGCTAAATAAGCCCAATTTCCCCAGTTGCTGCTCACGTCATAATCAATGAGTTGTTGCTCAAAATAAGCCGCCCCAATTCGCCAATCTTGTTGAAGTTCGTTGCAAAAATAACTGGCCACGTTTTGTCGGCCGCGGTTGCTCATGAAACCCGTTTGTTTGAGTTCGATCATGTTGGCGTTGATAAAATCAGAATTGGTGGTTCCATTGATCCATTGGAAAAGCAATTTTTCATTGAGCGACTTCGAAAGGACTTTTTCGGTTTTTATTCCTGCATACAAAAAATACTTGGTTTTGTGTTTCTTAAACATAAACCGAAAATAATCACGCCACAGCAACTCAAAAACCAACCAATAAGTCGAATCATTAGCCCCAAACTGCGTTTCGTAAAACTTCACTTTGTTGTAGATATACCTTGGCGAAATACAACCTAAAGCCAACCAAGGCGAAAACTTGGATGAGTAATCCGGCCCAACCATACCATTTCTAGTTTCTTTGTAGGTAGAAAGCAATTGGCTATCAAATAAGTAGTGGTTTAACCGTTTACTGGCAGCTCGTTCTCCCCCCACAAAAGGCAGCACGGCTCGAGAATCGATTGTAGGTTTTTCGAGACCCAACTCTGCTAAATCTGGTAGAACTAAGGAAGGAATTTTGGAAGATGCAATGCATGTTGGTGCTGCAAACGGAGCTCTTATTTCGGCATCTTTTTCTGTTTTTTTTCTGAAGTTGGTAAATACCTCCGGAATATCCTTGATCGTAAATGGCAAATCTTCGGCATGATAAAGCGTGCTTGTGCTGTGTGTTTCAAAATCGCAACCCAGTTTAAACAGTGCAGCTTGTACCTTTTTTTCGGTTGCTAACTCTTCAAATGCTACTTCACGTTTGGCATAGACCTTTTGCGCGTGATACATTTGTACTAATTTGGAAATTTCAACTTCGGGCTTCCCTTTCACCACCAACAATCCAGAACCCAATGCGCGCAATTGTTCGTCTAAATCCTGAAGCGCTTCGAACAAAAATTGGGCTCTAAAACTGCCCGTTTTTTGAAAACCATAATCAGTAGTCGTGAAATGAGATTCATCTATACAATACACCGGAATTACTTGATCACTTTTGGAAATGGCTTTTACCAAGGTTTCGTTGTCGTGGATTCTCAAATCGGTTTTAAACCAAACGAGGGCTGTTTTCATGCGGTAGGTTTATTTTAAAATTCGTTTACAACTGATCTATGTTTTTTAAATAAAAATCGGCCTGTTCCAAGAGGGCGACCTTGGCTTCGGTTTGCATGTTGCGCCACACCTTGTACATCATGCCAATGCGTGGATTTTTGGCCAATTTGTCTTCGTGTTTGTCGTAAAAGTTCCAATACAAACTATTGAACGGACAGGCTTTATCGCCCGTTTTAACTGCTTTTTTGTAAAAACAACTGCTGCAATAGTGGCTCATTTTATCAACATACGCCGCCGAACTCACGTAGGGTTTTGTTCCCACAATTCCACCATCGGCAAACTGGCTCATGCCGCGGGTATTGGTAATCTCAACCCACTGAATCGCATCAATATAAATGCCCAAATACCAGGCATCAACGGCATCGGGATGCACGCCGGCCAAAAGTGCAAAATTCCCAGTTACCATCAAGCGTTGTATGTGGTGCGCATAGGCATAATCTAGCGATTGATTGATGGCGTCTTTGAGGCAATTCATTTTGGTGTTGCCCGTCCAAAACCACTCAGGCAAGTCTGCTTGATGATTAAAATAATTGAGCGTAGCATACTCGGGCATTTTGTTCCAATAGATGCCGCGCATGTACTCGCGCCAGCCAATAATTTGACGCACAAATCCTTCCAGTTGGTTGTAGGCAATTTTTTCTGGCTGTGCTTCCCATTGTTGTATAGCTCGATGGATAACCTCAGCGGGCGAAAGCAATTTGCTATTCATCGAAAACGAAAGTCGGGCGTGATACAACGACCATTGGTTGGGAGCCATCGCATCTTGGTAACTACCAAAGAGCGGCAAACATTCGGCCACAAAAAATTCAAGCAGCTCCAACGATTGGCTGCGGTTGATGGGCCAAACAAACTGTAAAGGATCAATATTGCCTATGGTTTTGATGTTGGATTTCTGAATTTCGGCGAGCACCTCAGTTACATCATTTGAAAAAACCAAGGGCGGTATAGGCACATGGTTTTTAGGAAGTTTCATGCGGTTATCGCCGTCGTAATTCCATTGCCCGGTTCGCGGCTTGTCACCTTCCATCAAAACACCATGTTTTTTGCGCATCGCCCGGTAAAAGCTTTCCATCAGGAAGGTTTTCTTGCCTGCAAAAAAATCACCCAACTCGTTTCTTTCGCTCATAAAATGCTCGGAATCACAAACAGAAGTGGGTATTTGTACTGACGCGCAAAGGGCAATCAGTTGGACATCGAGGCGATACTCGTCGGGCAATTGGTATTCAAATCGGGTAAACTTTTCAGTTTCAACCAAACGCGAAATGTTTTGCTGGAAACTTTGCTTGTTATGTGGATCATTCAAATAGATATAGATCACTCGGTGTTGATTCGCTTGTAATTCGGCTGCAAACGCTTGCATGGCCGAGAAAAACCCAACAATTTTCTGAATATGATGGGCAACATAATCCGTTTCGGTATGGATTTCCATCAAAACATACGTCACCGAATCATCCACCGTTTTGAACCACGAATGTTCACTATTGAGCTGATCTCCTAAAATTAATCGCAGCGTTTTAGCCATAGGTTATTTTTTACTCTTGCACGTGTTGCTGCAGTACTTTACTTCATCCCATACTTTTTCCCATTTTTTGCGCCAAGCAAAGGGCTTGAGGCAACTGACGCAAATTTTACTGGGCAGGTTTTGTTTTTTTACGCCGCGCATGTTTGGGTTGGTTTGGATTACTAACGTGTTTGTTCAAAATTCGAGCGCCTTCTTGTTTTACCTCATCTTTTTTGCGAAAACTCCAAACGAGCGCACTGGCTTTTTTTCTGGTTTCGTCTATATCTACAATGGGAAACGGATAATCTATGCCCAACTCACAATTGTAAAATTGCTGTTCAATGGCATTGAGTTTCCAAGGTTCGTGCAGCAATTCAATGGGAATATCTTTCAACTCAGGCACCCATTTTTTGATAAAAATTCCCTCGGGATCGTGTTCTTCTGAATTCTTGATGGGATTGTAAATGCGAATGGTATTGATGCCCGTGGTTCCCGACTGCATCTGCAATTGCGGGTAATGAATTCCGGGTTCGTAATCCAGAAATTGGCGGGCTAAAAAATGCAATTCGCGCCAATCTTGCCATAAATTAAAGGTAAAAAAAGATACCACTAAGGCGCGCATTCTAAAATTCAAATAACCTGTTTGTACCACACAGCGCATGCAAGCATCCACAATGGGAATGCCGGTTTTACCTTGCTGCCAAGCCGCAATGAACATTTCATTTTTGGGTTTCACCAAAATGTCATAGGCGCGGTTCACGTTTTCAAATTCCATGCGGCATTCGTCCTCAAATTTTTGCATAAAATGGCAATGCCAATGCAAACGCGACACAAAATTTAAAATGGCACGCTTGTTTTTTGACGATTCATAAAACTGATTGGTGTACTGGTACACCATGCGCATGCTGATGTTGCCATAGGCCAAATAGGGGGACATTCGGCTGCAAGAGGTTCTACTCAAGCTGGGCTTCGAAATGTGTTTGCTGTAATTGACATAACGTTCTTTTACAAAACTGTCTAGGTAGCGCCAAGCCCAATATTCACCACCTTGCTGAAAATTGGGGTTTCTGCTTGTAATATTAACTTGAAGTGGCTCTCCTTTTAGGGTAGCATATACTTCATTGTCTAACCCCTGGAAGGTCAATGCTTCTATATTGTTTGATAAAGGAATTGCCTGCATAACGGCCTCCCAGCGTTTGTCCCAATTTTTGCGGGAAGCTAATTTGCGAATCACGCCATGCAATTGCGATTGTTGCCATGCAATATGAGTTGACCTGAAAAAAGTCTCCATTGCAATATCTCGATCGTAGGTAATTTTATTGCCCACTTCTTGATGCGAAAACACATTTTTTATCAAAAATTGCTCGGATAATGCTTGAAATACAGGTAAAACCTCGGCGTTAAAGGTGTAAATTTTACCCCCGAACGGCTCCAATTTATGTTGCATGTCTTGAATGGACTCATAAACAAACCGCCAATGACGCACATCGGCATCGTCGTAGTGCATTACAGAAGGCTCAAAAAAATACACCAATAATACTGGAAGATTACTTTTTTGGGCCAAATACAGCGGCTCATGATCTGTAAACCGCAAATCACGTTTGAACCAAACAATATTTATGGCTTTTTTACTCAACGCCCAAGCAATGAGGTGATTTCTAAACCGGGTTTGGCATAGGAAAACCGATCCAATTGTACCGTTTTGTGGTAGCTATCCAAACCGGAGCAAGTAAGTGTATTGGCTTGTTCTAAATCGAGAAAGCCATCGGGTTGTATTGCGTTTTCAGGCACAAAAAGTTGCACAATTTCGCCAATGATCAGGGTTGTATTATTGATGGCAATATCAATTTTCTCCCGAAATGCCTGTCCAATTTGTATGTGACTTTCGGCCACAAAAGGGGCAAAAAAATCGGATTTAAACTCAGCCGTTAAACCCGTTGCGTCAAATTCAGAAATGTGTTTGTCATAACGCGCCGAGGTTTGGTGGGCTTGAGTCAAAATCGATTCATTGAGGTGATTCAAGGTATAAAAACCAGTTTCTAAAATATTGTTGTAGGTATCGCGCTCGGGTGGCGTAGGACGAAAAACCAAACCCACATAGGGTGGATTGGCGCCAATATGAAAAACAGAACTAAAAATGGCAACATTGGTATTGCGCTGCGCATCGGCAGTACCCACCAAAACCACGCTTTTAAATCCGCCTAAACTGTTAATGAGATGTACACGATATTGCTTTTCCATTTCAGCAATAGCCAACGAGTTTATAGAAAGAGGCATAGTTGTGTTGTTTAGTAATGGTTTAATTCAATCCATTTTTTGTCGTGGTTTAGCTTGAAGGTACCCAGGTGTTCTCTGTTCCATTCGGCAGGAGAGATCAACGACAAAAAATTAGATCCATCGGCAGCACGGTACAAATGATAGGTCTCTCCTATTACCGGCTCAAACGAAAACTTGGCATTATAGACTAGTTCATTGCATTCGAACTCGCGCATCAGCAGTTCATATTGCTGTTTGAGTTCGTCAAATTTAGCAGCCAATTCTTTGTTTACACTCGTAATTCCTCGGCTTTTCCAGGAAACCACATCGTCCAATTGAATGGCGGGTGCCCCTACACTGGTAGAATATTGCAAAACATTGGCGTTGTATCCGGTCTGGTCAGAGTACACCACGTTATCTGGTTTTTTGGTAGACATAACTTAGCGTTTGGAGATTTTGTTATTAGAAATGGCACGTTGTCGGGTACATTTAAATCGGTCGATTTCATTGGATCGTTTGGACGCGTGTTTGGTTTTGCAGCTTTCTACTCGCTCGCGCCATAGGATATAACTCTTGAATTTGAGTTCCTTTTTCATGAGCGCTTTCACTTGGGCTTCAGATAAACCAAATTGAAAACGAATGGCATCAAAGGGCGTGCGGTCTTCCCAAGCCATTTCGATGATGCGGTCGATTTGAATTTCGGCAAGTGGGACTGAAGGAGAAACAGGCGAAATGGGCTGATTCATTTTGTTTAATGTAATTTATTTTTTGTTAAACAAAATTAGCCAATTTAATTATATAAATTAGCTAATGAGTAGAAATTTATGTGGAATTTCCAGTTTAGATTTGTTAAAAACTACGAAAGAGCTAGGTGTATACAGGATGTTAGTTAAATTGGGCTGGTAAAAAAACGAAAAGCTATACATGCCAATTACAGTTAAATGAACTGAAAGTTAACTAGTTGTGTTGCATTTTTTGTTTTCATATGAAAGAAAAATAATATTTAAATTGATTATGAAATCAAATGTAATTTCTTAAGTTTTTTATATTCGCAGATTAATAATCAATAAAACCAAAATGAAAAAAATCATTCTACTTTTATTTATATTCTTTTTTTGTTTCACATTTTCTTCGGCTCAGACTTTTTCAAATTCCATTTCTGAAGCTGCAGGTTCTTGGAATGGAACGTTAACCAAAACAGTTAATGTATCTGGGATATCAAATTTAAATTCAGGGATTTTTGAATTGGTTCAAGTGAATTTGAGTATGGGCGACAACGCAAATACTCGAAACTACAACACCTATAGAATTACCTTGACCAAAGGGACAACCACTATTGATTTGGTTGCAGTTGGTGGCCTACCGAATTCTACAATTAAGCAAATCAATACCAAATTTAGATTTAATCCGTATTTGCGCAGGCTATTTGAACATGGTGGAACAGCAGAACCTTTTAGCATTGGGTATTACCGTTCTCAAGACGATTTCACGTCATTTAATGGCATAGACCCAAATGGAACTTGGACCATTACCATTACAGAAACCTCTTTTGCAACTGGTGGTAGATTTAATAATGTAGATTTAGTGTTTAAAACACCTTATACCGTTCAAGATTACACTACACTAAACAGCTATGACAATTGCGCAACACCATACTGTTTGGGGACTGCCGAAATTATAGTTGCCTCCAACAACGGATTTACCAATCAAACTTCTGACATGTATAATCCAAATACTACGGGATGTAATTGGAACGCGGCACAAAATAATTCAGCATGGTTTAAGTTCAGAGCAGCGCAAGCTAATGCTAGTATTACTATATCGGGAATTACAAATAACATTCAGATTTTAGGAATTGATGCAGGTCCGGATGATAACCCCTGTACAAATAATGATAACACGGTATTGAACGGTGGCTGCCCCACTTTAGTAACGAATGACACCTATGCCACTCCTCAATACACAAATGGATCAACAAAAAACAACCAGCTTAATTTATCTGGATTGACTCCAGGAAAGTATTACTATTTTATTGTAGATGGAACAAGCTCAGCTGTATCGCCATTCTACATAGAAACACTTGGCGCGTCGCTTGATTGTTCAAATTGTAATTTAAATCCAACGGTAGCAAGCAATAGCCCTGTTTGCGAAAATAGCACACTTAATTTAACTTGCTCTGAGGGTGTTTCCTGGGAGTGGAGTGGACCAAATGGATTTAGCAGCACAGAACAAAACCCAACAATACCCAACGTAAGTTTGTTGGCCAACGGAACCTATACTGTTACCATTACAGATGCCAATAATTGTTCAGAAACTAGAACAGTTGATGTGCAAATTTCGGCCATAGTGACCCCTCTTTTTAATGCTTCTAGCCCGGTTTGTAGCGGAACAACAATCAATGCTTTACCAACTACTTCAAATAACGGAATTGAGGGAACATGGAGTCCTGCCTTAAATAACACAGCTACAACTACCTATACTTTTGCACCAAACACAGGGCAATGTGCTACAAACGCAACAATTACCATTCAAATTAATGATTGTGACTTTGGCGCATATGCTTCAGCGGTATGGATGGATGATTGCTTTACTCCTGGAGATGGAAAATTTTACAATACTACTGGATCCGGAGTTGATTTAATAAACCAAGAACCTGGAAATACATTTGCTCAAAATTTTGGGGTACACATTCAAAATTCTTCCACCTTGATAATGAGAGGATCAGAAGTAAAAACCTATAAAAACGGAAATACAAACGTGTGTGGAGCCACCCTATACTATCGTTATTATTTAAATTCAGGAACCGGTGGAAGTTTTACGGGTAGAAATTTAGGATTCTTTAGCGATTGCAACACAGGAACAAATGAATTTAATGTTGGAGGCGGACCATGTGTGGCAGGTCAACAAAAATGGCAATGTGTTTCTCAACCGTCCTGTGATTCACCTATTAACTTAACCAATGTACCGCCAGGTGATTACACCCTTGAAGTGTATTACGAAATTTCGGGGGACTTTAATTCAACCAGTCAGTGCGACGATACCATCCTATTAAATAATGGAGGCACCAACTACAAAGCCTTTTTTAGCATTATCACACTTCCGCAAGTTACGGGTAGCAACCCTACAAATTGTAACGTTCCAAATGGGTCAATTACCCTTGCAGGTTTAACTTTGAATGAAACATACACCATTCAATACACGTTTGGGACAACAACTGTGGGACCAATAAATTATTTGTCGAATGATGAAGGATCAATTGTAATACCCAATTTAGGCATTGGAACCTATTCAAACTTTTCCATAGAAATAAACAATTGTACTACCTTGCTTCCTGATGTGGTAACCCTACAAAATCCAATTAGTACTCCATTATTTAGCACACCAAATCCAATTTGTAACGGCGCTAGTATTGACGCAACTGTATTTCCTACTGTTTCAAACAATGGAATATCTGGTGTTTGGTCGCCTGAATTTACAAATACAGTGACTACAGTGTATACATTTACTCCACTTGCAAATCAATGTGCAAACACTACAACCCTAACCTTAGTAGTTAATCCGGCTATAACTGCAAATACAAACACCAGTCCAAATACGGTTTGTAACGGAAGCTCTTCCTTGTGTGTTCCGTCGGGCGACCATGTTGTAATTAACGAAGTCATGCATTTCCCAACTACTGCTCAAGGATTGGTAGCCAATGGTACCGAATACATAGAACTCTACAATCCTACCTGCGATCCGGTTGACTTGTCATGTTATACCCTAGCTACAGCTGCAAAACCGAATGCAAATCCGGGTAGCGTCTTATCCCGAGGAGGAACAATTATTTTACCTTTTGGAACAACTATATTACCCAAATCTCATTTCGTGATCGGCACCTCTACATCGGCAGTTAATTTATCTGATATAGATTTTAATACCACGGTAAACTCTACTTATTGTGCCATTAATCAATTTGTGCTAGCCAATGGTGACGGCTGGGTTGGTTTATATAACGCCAATGGAAATCCTGTGGATGCCATTTACTGGACAGTAAACGCCAATGAAAGCCAAAAAATTAGCACAGATGATGATTTGGATGACGCGCCTTGTATTCCAAATTCTATACCTTCATGTTCAACAACGGGTCTAAATTTACTCTCTGCTAAAGAAATTTATCTATTAGATCCAACATTAATTTCATATGTTGGACAAACCACTATTTTGGGCTTGGGCTCTACCGGCAATACATTCAGCAGAATGCCCGATGGAGGGCTATGGCAAAGAAATATACCCGGAAGTATCATACTGAATTGTAATTCAGGAATTTGCGACACCCCAACAAGCACTAGCTGTAATGGAACCGCAACCGTGACAATTACCCAAGGTTCAGGAAATTACAGCTATTTATGGAATGACCCCTTGGCACAAACTACCTCAACAGCAATCAATTTGTGTGCAGGCAACTATTGTGTTAGCGTAACCGATTTGGATACCAATTGCACGCAAGAATTCTGTGTTACGGTAAATGATGACATTCCATTAGTTAATCCAACGTTTGATTTTGGAAATAACTTATCAATCTGTGCTGGTGCTGCTGTACCGAATTTACCTGCCACTTCTGCCAATGGAATTCAAGGAACTTGGAATCCAATCGAAATTGACAATACCTCAAACGGAACCTACACCTTTACCCCTGAAGCAAACCAATGTGCTACTGCTTTTACTTATACGGTTAGCATTACGCCTGAGGTTATACCAATATTTAATTTTGGCACTAGTTTAACTATCTGTGAAGGAGTTTCTCCGCAAGTACTCTTGCCTTCATTATCAAACAATTCTATTTCTGGAACTTGGAATCCACCTACAATTGACGCTTCAATACTTGGACAAACAATTTATACGTTTACACCTGATGCAGGCCAATGCGCTACTATAACCACATTTACAGTAACTGTAAATCCGCAAACCACAACATCATTCAATTTTGGGAACAACCTATCAATCTGCGCTGGCAGTGCAGTACCAAATTTACCTACAACTTCTGCCAATGGAATTCAAGGAACTTGGAATCCGACAGCAATAGACAATACCTCAAACGGAACCTACACCTTTACGCCTAATGCCAACCAATGTTCAACTACTTTTGCTTATTCGGTAATTGTTACTCCCGTAGTTGTTCCAACATTTGGTTTTGGAAACAACCTATCAATCTGCGCTGGCAGTGCAGTACCAAATTTACCCACAACTTCTGCCAATGGAATTCAGGGAACTTGGAATCCGACAGCAATAGACAATACCGCAAACGGAACCTACACCTTTACGCCTAATGCCAACCAATGTTCAACTACTTTTGCTTATTCGGTAAGCATTACGCCCGGGGT
>VEQT01000044.1 GCA_018883065.1 Flavobacterium sp. | reverse complement strand
CGATTATCGTAGACAAATTAGGCGTTGACGAAAATGAAGTTGTAACTGAAGCAAGCTTCACTAACGATTTAGGAGCCGATTCATTAGACACTGTTGAGCTTATCATGGAGTTCGAAAAAGAATTTGACATTCAAATTCCAGACGACCAAGCAGAAAACATTGCTACTGTAGGTCAAGCTATTTCATATATCGAAGAAGCTAAAAAATAATACCCACAAACACCCGTAATTTAATAAAATTACGGGTGTTTTTGTTTTTCAAATACCGGATTGATTTTCAATCAACAAAATAAGTAAATACCCATGTCTCTTTTGTGATGCCATCCAAGAAGAAATAGTTGGGTATTTTTGTTTAAACCAAACACTAAAATTACACGTTTATGGAACTAAGACGAGTTGTAGTAACCGGATTAGGCGCACTAACTCCAATCGGGAATACCGTTCAAGACTATTGGAATGGCTTGGTTGGGGGAAAAAGTGGCGCAGCACCAATTACCTATTTTGACACCACTCACTTTAAAACCAAATTTGCTTGCGAGCTAAAAGGATTCAATGTAGAAGACTTTATCGATCGCAAAGAAGCACGAAAAATGGACCGCTATGCTCAATACGCAATGGTATCATCTGATGAAGCCGTAAAAGATGCCCAATTCAACCTAGACGCACTTGATAAAGACCGCGTGGGTGTAATTTGGGGTTCTGGTATTGGTGGTTTAGAAACTTTTCAGCAGGAAGTGATGGAATTTACAAAAGGAAATGGCATGCCTAAATTCAACCCGTTTTTTATTCCAAAAATGATTGCCGATATTGCTGGAGGACACATCTCTATCAAATACGGTTTTAGAGGACCAAACTTTACCACAGTATCTGCTTGTGCATCTTCAACAAATGCCATTATTGATTCCTTTAACTACATCCGTTTGGGTCATGCCGACGTGATGATTACAGGCGGTTCTGAAGCAGCAGTAACCATTGCTGGTATGGGCGGATTTAATGCCATGCACGCACTATCAACCCGCAACGACGATCCAGCCACGGCTTCTCGCCCAATGGACAAAGACCGCGACGGATTTGTATTGGGAGAAGGTGCTGGAGCTTTGGTGTTAGAAGAATACGAACACGCCATAGCGCGTGGGGCAACCATTTATTGCGAAATAGGTGGTGGCGGAATGTCGGCTGATGCACACCACATCACAGCTCCACACCCAGAAGGTTTGGGTGCCAAAAATGTAATGATCAACTGTTTGCGGGATGCGGGATTAAATCCTACCGACGTAGACGGCGTAAATATGCACGGAACGTCAACACCCTTGGGCGATATCGCCGAATCAAAAGCAATATTACACGTATTTGGCGAGCATGCCTATACCATGAACTTGAATTCAACCAAATCGATGACTGGGCATTTATTGGGTGCTGCGGGAGCGATTGAAACAATATCTTCTATTTTGTCTATTAAACACGGTATCGTTCCTCCAACCATTAATCACTTTACCGACGATGACCAAATTGACGGCAAATTGAATTTTACGTTCAACCAAGCACAAAAACGCGATGTGAAAGTATTAATGAGCAACACGTTTGGTTTTGGTGGTCACAATGCTTGTGTATTGGTAAAAAAACTAGACCTGTAGTGCATGTCATTGATAAAAAAAATATTTAAAAAAACTTCCCGTTCAAATGAGGACGGGATTTTTTTTAGCAAAATTGAAGCCATTTTAGGTTTCAGGCCCCTTTATCTAGAACATTACCAAAAAGCATTCACACACCGGTCATCCAATAAAATTGACAACAACGGGAACCCCATGAACTACGAGCGTCTTGAGTTTTTGGGCGACGCGATGTTAAGCGCTGTTATTGCGGCCTATTTACATAAAGAAGTACCAACAGGCGATGAAGGATACCTGACCAAAATGCGTTCAAAAATTGTAAGCAGAGAACACCTCAATGAACTGGGTAAAGATTTACAACTCACCCAATTTATTGACAGTAAAATACCTACTGCACAATTTGGGGACAACATCCACGGAAATATTTTTGAGGCCTTGGTTGGCGCCATTTATTTAGATCGGGGCTATGCTTATTGTGAGAAATTTATTGATACCCGCGTGATCATTCCGTATGTTGACATTGCTCGCCTTGAAGGAAAAGTCATTAGCTATAAAAGTTTGGTGATAGAATGGTGCCAAAAAGAGAAAAAATCATTCCATTACGACACGTTTGAAGACAATGCCATTTCAGGCGAACGACTATTTGCAGTTCACTTGCGTATCGACGAAAAAATTGTAGCCAAATCAAGAGCCGCTTCAAAAAAGAAAGCTGAGGAAATTGCGTCTAAACGCGCTTATTTTGCATTTCAGGAAAAAATAAATTTAAAATAATTATAAATCCTCAGTACTATATCGTTTTCGTTGCTAAATTCTAGTTTTTATCCCTAAAATAGCGGCATTTCTTTGCTTTTATATAATATCTTTACGTCAAATTTTTATGTAAACTGATGGCGGTCTTAAAATTAGAACTAGACGAATTTGACGCGATTGATTACAACCTGATTGCAATTCATTCCAGCGTGGAAGATTACCGAATGGCTTTCCTATTAAACCAACATCTTCCTATTATTTTACATAAAAACAAAAACCCTTTTTCGCTTGCCGTAAAAGACAATGTTGTTGCCTTTGATTACTTTCAGTTTGAGGACCAGGCAACAGATGTGAATTGGATGTTGATACCAAACAAAAACGAATATGTGGTCCGCAAAAAAAGCACGGGACAAAATTTATTTCTTGATACCCAAGTCGAAATTGCCACACGTGTGTATTTGTTGCCCGAATTCAAGAAAGTAGACTATTTTTTAAAAATTGAACATCAAAATCAATTCGATGTATCCGCTGAAGTACTTGACAAAATAATTGAAATTCCGCATATTTCTGCCGTATACTCGGTGGATTCTGCCAAAATAAAATCTAAAAACAATTTAATTTTTTAACAAAAATGCCAACAAACAAAAAGACTAAAATTGTAGCCACTTTAGGCCCAGCCTGTAGCACAAAAGCCGTTTTGAAAGAAATGATCGATGCCGGAGTAAATGTGTTTCGGGTTAACTTCTCTCATGCTGATTACAGTGATGTAAAAGCAAAAATTGATATCATTCGTGAACTCAATAGTGAGTTTGGTTATACAACGGCTATTTTGGCTGATCTTCAAGGTCCAAAATTGCGTGTGGGTGTCATGCAAGAAGATGTGGTGGTAAACGATGGCGATTTAATTACATTTCAAACCTCAGACGATATTCCGGGTACTGCAGAGCGCGTGTACATGAATTATAAAGAATTTCCAAGAGATGTAAATCCTGGGGAACGCATTTTACTTGATGATGGAAAATTAATTTTCGAAGCGATTGAAACCAACAAAAAAACTGAAGTTTTATGTAAGGTAATTCAAGGCGGTCCCTTAAAATCTAAAAAAGGAGTGAACCTGCCCAATACCAAAGTATCCTTGCCTGCTTTAACCAAAAAAGACATCAAAGACGCCTTGTTTGCTATTGAGCAAAAAGTAGATTGGATTGCCTTGTCTTTTGTACGTACGGCTGAAGATTTGATGGAATTGCAAGATTTAATATCTGCTAATTCGGATCATAAAATTCCGATCATAGCCAAAATTGAAAAACCAGAAGGCGTGGCCAACATCGATAAAATTGTAGCGTATTGCGACGGTTTAATGGTGGCACGTGGTGATCTAGGAGTTGAGGTGCCTGCACACGAAGTACCATTGATCCAAAAGAAATTAGTACACCGCGCCAAAACGGCCCGTATTCCGGTAATCATCGCTACACAAATGATGGAAACCATGATTACCAGCATGACTCCTACACGTGCCGAAGTAAATGATGTAGCCAACTCCGTGATGGATGGCGCTGATGCCGTAATGTTGTCAGGAGAAACTTCGGTAGGCAACTACCCAGTGCAAGTCATCCAAAAAATGACCCAAATTATTGAGGCTGTTGAAGATTCACCACTTATTCAAGTGCCACAAAATACGCCTCAAATTAAAACCAAACGCTACATTACCAAATCGATATGTCAACATGCAGCCAATATGGCCAATGTAATTGAAGCCAAAGCCATTTGCACCTTAACCAACAGTGGATATACTGCCTTTCAAATCTCGGCTTGGCGACCCAAATCACACATTTTAGTGTTTACTTCAAACCATCGAATTTTAACACAATTGAACCTGTTGTGGGGTGTAAAATCGTTTTTCTATGACAAATTTGTGAGTACCGATGACACTGTTACCGACATCAATAAAATGGCTCAAGATCGCGGATTTGTAAACAAAGGCGATTTCTTAATCAACTTGGCAGCCATGCCTGTGACCGAAAAAGGAATGGTAAACACCTTGCGTGTTTCAGAAATTGAATAATCGTTTTCGTTAAATTAGTACAGCCTTAACCAAGTTTATTTATATTTGATTGATTTTTTAAAAATAACTCGTATGAACTCAACCAATCCCTTTTTTAGAAACAAATCATTTACATCAAACAATGAAAAGGTATATGATGCCGAAGTAATTGGCGCAGAACAAACCATGACCGTAAACGGAACGATCAACAAAAGTTTCATCATGCTGTTGTTGCTTGTAGCCAGTGCCATGTTTACTTGGTCACTCGAAAACAGTTTAGTTTTTACTTTTGGCGGTGCCATTATTGGTTTTATTTTGGTTTTAATTGCCACATTCAAACCGCAAGCTTCTCCTTATTTGGCCCCAGGTTACGCCATTTTTGAGGGCTTTTTTATTGGTGGAATCTCCGTGATTTTTGAAGCCATGTATCCCGGAATCGTGATTCAAGCGGTGGGTGCAACTTTTGTAACCTTTATTACTTGTTTTGCATTATACAAATTTCAAGTCGTAAAAGTAACCGAACAGTTTAGAGCCATTGTTATTGGGTCTACCCTAGCCATTGCCACCTTCTATTTAATTTCATGGTTAGTGAGCTTGTTTATGCCCTCATTTCAACCCATTCATCACGGAAATAGCATGATGAGTATTGGAATCAGTGTATTTGTGATTGTGATTGCGGCCATGAATCTCTTTTTAGATTTTGACGAAATTGAAAGAGGTGTAGCGCAAAAACACCCCAAGTACATGGAATGGTTTGGCGCAATGGGATTGATGATCACCTTAGTTTGGTTGTACATCGAGTTCTTGAGATTGCTTTCTAAACTCAGCAGCAGAAAATAATACTAAAATAAAAACCCCTGTAATGCAGGGGTTTTTTAGTTGTAAACTATGGTAGAAATTGAACGCAAATACCTGGTCACTTCCCTCGATTTTATAGCCCAAGCAACTGCAAAATTTGCCATTGCCCAGGGCTATTTAAATTCCCATCCCGAACGAACGGTACGCGTGCGCATACAAGGTGAATCGGGTTTTTTAACAATAAAAGGGAAAGGGAATGAAACAGGGACTACGCGCTTAGAATGGGAAACAGAACTCAACTTAAAGGAAGCCAAAGCCCTTTTGGCGCTTTGTGAGCTAGGTAGTATTCAAAAAACAAGGTATTTGGTGCCCTTTGAGAATCAACAATTTGAAGTAGATGTGTTTGCTGGAGATAATACGGGTTTGATTGTCGCCGAAATTGAATTGACCCACGAAGACGAACTGGTACAAAAACCCTATTGGTTGGGAAAAGAAGTAACCTCCGACAGCAAATACTACAATGCCGCTTTAAGCAAACACCCTTTTATGGCTTGGAAGAAGGAACAACAGCCGGAATAATTTCTTCAATTGTAACCATTACTTTGCCGCTATTTTTGTTGTCGACAATTTCCATAAAGGCCTTTTTGGTTAAATCAATTTCTCGGCCTTTGGTAAATGGCCCCCTATCTATTACCTCAACAATTACTGATTTTTGATTTACCTCATTGGTAATTTTAAGCTTGGTCCCAAATGGAAACTTTCGATGAGCAGCCGTGTATTTGGTGTTGTCAAATTTTACGCCACTTGAGGTGCGCTTCCCATGAAACTTTTGGTGATAATAGGAAGCATGGGCGTTTTTCTTGAACGGTTTTAGTTTTAATGGAATAACCGCAGCCAGACTATCGGCAATGGTTTTACTCTTGGCTAAACTATCAGATTTAATTGTTTTGGCGTCTTTGAGTAATTCCTTGGGTTGGGTGACTTTGCCTTTATCAGGAAGTTTGCCGTTGATTTTTTGTTGGGCATTGGCGCCAACGCTACACAGGGCAAATCCAATAACAAGTATTTTTATAGTGGTTAGAACGTTCATAGTGATGCGTATAAATGATGAAAAACTCACCAAAAGAAATTGAGATAAAAAAAGTCCTTAACGGACTTTACTTAGTTGCTAAACCATAAATTCCAAGGAATACGGGATAAAATTAGAGCCAACCCCAATCCATAAAATAGGGCAATGGACTTGAATTTTGCTGCAGAATCTGCTGCTTTTTTGTGTTTAGACCAGCCTATGGTAATCAAAACAATGGCAAAAATATTAATAAGTGGGTGTTCTAAGGATGTCAATCGAATAGCTGCATCTTTCATCTCACCCAAAAGCGCAAACCCTAGTGGTGACAAAAAATACAAGACTAAACCAATTACTAATTGAAGGTGGGTAGCAATCAATCCAAACAAAGCAATTTTGCGGTCTTTGGCTGTAAATTCTCTTTTTGAAGTGCGTCCCATAAGGGAATTAACAACCACAATTACTAATAATAACAACGCTAAATAAGCCCAACCAGAATGAAATTTTTGAATAAATTGATACATGATTTTATTTTTTAGATAAACAAATATAACGAAACGAAATAAAAAAAAGGCATTCAAAAAAAAGAATGCCTTGTATTCATTGAAGAAAAAGCACTAATTGATTTTTCCCATAAAATGCTTTAGCAGGAATGAAGTAGAACTGTCGTGATTCTGCACTTCATTGGATTCTATTTCGGATAAAATAGAATTGGCCAATTGCTTGCCCAGCTCCACGCCCCATTGGTCGTAACTAAAAATGTTCCAAATTACCCCTTGCACAAATATTTTGTGTTCGTACAAGGCTACCAATTCGCCCAAGGATTCGGGGGTCAATTTTTGAATGAGTACCGTATTGGTTGGTTTGTTGCCTTCAAATACTTTAAACGGTTTCAAGAATGCAGCTTGTTCACCCGAAAGTCCTTGTTTGTCAAATTCAGCTTGCACTTGCTCGGCCGTTTTTCCGTTGAGTAGGGCTTCTGTTTGCGCAAAAAAGTTGGACATCAATTTATTGTGGTGATCTTTTTGCCCATACAAAGGCTGCACAAACCCAATAAAATCAGTTGGAATTAATTTGGTTCCTTGGTGAATCAACTGAAAAAACGCATGTTGCGAATTGGTACCCGGTTCACCCCAAATGATTGTTCCGGTTTGGTAATTGATCATCTTGCCGTCGCGTCCAACGCTCTTTCCGTTGCTTTCCATGATGCCTTGTTGCAAGTAGGGCGCCAACTTTTGTAAATATTGGGTGTAGGGAATTAACGCCTCGCTTTCGGCACCATAAAAATTATTGTACCAAATGCTCAATAAAGCTAGAATCACCGGAATGTTTTGTTCAAACGGAGCGGTTTTAAAGTGCTCATCCATGTTGTTGGCACCTTTTAAAAGTGCGGCAAAATGCTCGTAGCCAACTGCCAAACTAATCGATAATCCTACTGCGCTCCACAATGAAAAACGGCCGCCTACCCAGTCCCACATAGGAAATACATTGGCTTCATCTATCCCAAATGCAGTTACATTTTTGATGTTGGTCGAAACCGCCACAAAGTGTTTGGCTACCGCTTCTTGATTGGCCGACTGTAAAAACCAGGCCCGAATGGTCTCAGAATTGGTTAAGGTTTCTTGGGTGGTAAAGGTTTTAGAAACAATTACAAACAAGGTAGTTTCCGGATTTAATGGCTTGATGATTTCTTGCACGTGATCGCCGTCTACGTTTGAAACAAAATGCACGTTCAAGTGGTTTTTATAATACTGCAAAGCTTCAACCACCATAGCTGGACCCAAATCTGATCCTCCAATCCCAATGTTTACCACATCGGTAAATGTTTTTCCGGTATAGCCTTTGCGTTGTCCGCTAATGATTTCGTTTGAAAAGTCCTGAATTTTATTTTTTACCGCTTGAATCTCAGGAATAATATTTACACCGTCTACATGCAAAGGTGCTGTTGAAGTAGTGCGCAAAGCGGAATGCAACACAGCTCTTCCCTCGGTTTGATTGATGGCTTCTCCTGAAAAATAATCCTGAATTGCTGATTTAAGTTGCGCCTCTTCGGCCAGTTGCAACAACAAAATTAGGGTTTCTTCGGTAATTATGTTTTTAGAGTAATCCACTACAAAATCATTCCATTGGATGTGGAATTTTTCGGCACGGGTAGGATCGTGTTGAAAAAGCGTTTTCATCGACACCGATTGCATGCTTTTAAAATGCTGTTCTAATTTTTGCCAAGCCGATGTTTGTGTAGGATTTACGGTAGATAATGCCATGTTAATTTTTATATTTTAGTGATGCGATACTGTCTAATTCTTTTTTTAACGGTTTGATATACGCCAAGTACCGCGGTAAATTTTGCTTGGCCAAGCCCTCCGAACTGGGTAGTTTTAAGCCCAAGGCGTCCACTTGCACGCCGTTTTTCCAAAAACGATAACACACATGAGGCCCCGTAGCCAATCCTGTGCTACCTACTTTACCAATAACATCGCCTTGGTTTACGTGTTGCCCGCGACGCACCAGAATTTTGGACATGTGTAAATATTGTGTTGAATAGGTTCGGTCGTGTTTTACTTTTACAAAATTCCCATTTCCAGCCGTGTAGCCCGTTTGCTCCACCACACCCGAAGCGGTAGACATGATGGGCGTGCCAGTTGGTGCGGCATAATCGGTTCCTTTGTGCGCTTTCCAGCGGTGTTGTACCGGATGAAATCGCGTTTTGGCAAAGCGCGAGGTAATGTTTACAAACTTTAAGGGAGCCTTCAAAAAGAAATTTTTCAAGGCTTTGCCGTTTTCATCAAAGTATTCCAATTTGCCCGACCCTATTTTTTGTTCAAACGGAAATGCATAAATGGTTTTGCCTTTGTATTCAAAAAATGCTGCTTTTAGACTATCAACTCCGTCGTATAGGGTATCGTCAATGAAGCGTTCGGTAAAGGTGATGCCAAATTTATTGCCTTTTTGCAGCTTAAAGAAATCAATCGACCAGGCGTATACCTTGGTTAAATGCGTGGCCAAAGCTACATCTACTCCTTCTTTGTTTAGCGCTTCTGACAAAGAGCCATCCAAAGCACCAGCTATGGTTTTTTCTTTGATGCGAATGGGGCGTTTTTGAGTGTAAGCCTTAAGGGAATCACGAAAATCTATAATGCAATACGTGCCACGATCGGGTTGATAGATAAAGGCCTCAAGTTTTTTTAATCGGTCTTTGGAACGTACCAAGGCATAGGGTTTTTGAATGCGAATGCTACGCACATCAAAGCTGTCTTTTACCGCCTCAACAATGTCGTAGACGGCGCGATCGCCTAAATTCTGGTGTTGAATAAGGTTGCCAAAAGTTGTACCCGCATTAATGGTATCAAACACAATATTATAGTCGGCTGTTTTAAAGCCACAAATGTCTTTGGGTGCTTTTGAAATAGCCGAATTTGCAGCCGTGTTCTCGGCCTTTTTGGCGCAAGAAAACAGCAGTACAAACGCAAAATATAATATCCTTGTTTTTTTCAATCTGTATTGAATTAACTGGCGAATTAACAGTCTTCGCCCCAGTTTTTCACTTCCTCTTCACTCCATAATTCAGGAAAAAATATACGCCGTTGGAATTTGGGGTGTAAGTATTTTTTCCAATCGCTGCCACCGGTTGCCTCGCCATTGCCTTGGCCGCTTTCGATGTATTTTTTGGCGGCATTTAAATGGCCCATGACCCAAGTAATATTTACGGTATAATCGTAATGCCTCATGGCGGCAATCAAATCCGGATTTTGTTGGTCAGATTTAGGCAATTGCTTGAATTTCTGCCACAAATTAGTTGTGTTATAGCGTTCCATTTCCCGTAAAAATTCGGCTTTGTATTTGCGTTCAAATGCCAAAATTAAATAGGACTTTTTGCCCGTTTTGTGGTCTTTGCCCGCCGCTTGCCAATACAAATGTTCGTAGGCATGATCGTAAGGAGTATTTCGGTCAATCGTGGCTCGGAAACGAAAATCAATCAGGTTAATCAAATCGGTTGAGGCAAATTCAATTAAACGGTATTGGGCACTTTGAAACCCGCTGGCAGGCGTTAACGTATTTCTAAATTTCATGTATTGTTCTACCTCCATACCGTCACCCATAATGGTAAATGAGGTGGTGAGCATATCAAAATAGCGACTAATGCGGTGCAGTTTTTCGGTAAAAAAATCAGAACTAAGCGTTTCGGACACTACTACTTGCTCAATTTCCCACAAAATCATTTTAAACAATAACTCATTCACTTGATGGTACATGATAAATACCATTTCATCAGGCAAAGTGGTACGTTGATTTTGGATGTTCAACAACACATCGGTTTGAATGTAGTCCCAATACGTAATGGGATTTGACCATAAAAGTCCTTCTAAATGCGTATTGGTTTTTTGATCAATCGCTTCAAATTTTTGCTGTAAGCTTTCTAATAGCGAGCTGGTTTCCGGAGAATGTTCCATTAGGGTTTTTGTTTTACGCGAAAAGAATATTTGAGTCCTTTAAACGATTCGAGTTCTGCTTTAATCGAACCAACCAATAAGCTGGCTTTTATTCGAATGGGTAATTTGTTGTCGTCATCTGAAATCCAAACCGTTACACTCTCTTCTTCTTTAAATACCCTCCCCGATTGAACGAGCGGTCGGAAGATCATGGTTGAAATGGTCCCAAATTTAGTTTCTATATCTTCTTTACCCAGGTATTTTAACTTGAATTTAGTGGTTTCGTTGTCAAAAAACATATCAATAGCAACCGATTCGCCTACTTTCAATTTATCAATTGTGGGATGGTTTCTCAGGTAATAAAACGAAGACATGATGTCTTGCACTTCTTCTGGAGTTTTAAAAGTGGCTTCGGACTTGTTTTTGTAATCCTTCACTAAAACCGAGTTAGACCCTTGGTCAAAAAAACCCTCCTGATTTTTGGTGTAGCCGCCCTCATTTATTTTTCGCACAAACTGAAAAGGCTTTCCGGTTTCTTTGTCAAAATAGGATTCGTAGAGGTCTTCTACTTTAAATATAAAGCGTGACATACCAGTGGTGTAACCTTTTCCGATGGCGTGGTATACTTTTTTGTTGTTGCGTGTCGCTTCTTTTACCTCAAGTGTGGCATACCCCGCATTGATAAAGCCATAATGGATGCGAAATTTAAACCATTCACCTACCTCAAACGCCCTTTCCTTTTGTGAGCTAAAGCCTAAGGTAAAAAACGCCAATAAGCAAACAAGTATTTTTTTCATGGAAATAGCTTTGATTTAGAATCAAAAAAGCATTTGGTTTTCAAATGTATTAAAACAAAAAAACCCAATCAAACAATGACTGAGTTTTTATGCTATTAACCAACCAAAAAATTATAAATTATGAAAATTTATTATAAAAAACGTAGGGAACCACCCCTGTTGTTTTTTGATTGGACAAATATACGTGCTTTATTGAATTATATTTAGCTAAATTTGAACTTTAACGTTTTATTGTCAACAAATACACTACTACAACGATGTAATTTGAATTTTTCGCAAGAAAATTAACTATTTTATAACGTTCCCCTTTTTTCTTGTTCACGTTCAATTGACTCAAACAAGGCTTTAAAGTTCCCTGCACCAAATCCTTTTGCTCCCATACGCTGTATGATTTCATAAAACAAGGTGGGACGATCTTCTACCGGTTTGGTAAATATTTGCAACAAATACCCTTCTTCATCTGCATCTATCATAATTGCTAAATTTTGCAAGGAATTCAAATCTTCTTTCATCATGTCCATGTGCGCGCCCAATCGACTTGGAATGGCGTCGTAATAGGATTTGGGTGGAGCCGATAAAAACTCTACGCCTCGCGCGCGTAATTGGGTTACTGTTGAAATAATATCATCTGTTGCAATCGCAATGTGTTGCACCCCGGCGCCTTCATAAAAATCCAAGTACTCTTCAATTTGTGAACGTTTATTCCCTTTGGCCGGTTCGTTAATCGGAAACTTGATGCGACCATTGCCATTGCTCATTACCTTACTCATTAAAGCCGAATATTCGGTGTGTATTTGCTTGTCGTCAAACGAGAGGAAATTCACAAAACCCATTACGTCTTCATACCATTTTACCCAGGTATTCATTTGATTCCAACCCACATTGCCTACCATATGGTCAATAAATTTAAGGCCAACAGGCGCCGGATTATAATCTGATTTCCAAGCTTGGAAACCGGGCAAAAAGATCCCGTTATAGTTTTTGCGTTCAACAAATAGGTGAACTGTCTCACCATACGTATAAATTCCTGCACGAACCACTTCGCCAAATTCATCGGTTTCAATTGTGGGTTCGAGGTATGGTTTGGCGCCACGTTTGGTGGTTTCAAGAAAAGCTTGTCGGGCATCTTCTACCCAAAGGGCAATAATTTTTACCCCATCGCCGTGTTTTTTTACGTGTTCGCCAATTTCAGAATCACTCAACAATGCCGTAGTTAAAACCAATTTTACTTTGTCTTGTATCAATACATACGATGTTCTATCCCGCACGCCTGTTTCTAATCCGGCATAGGCCAAGGATTGAAATCCAAAGGCGGTTTTGTAGTAATGTGCTGCTTGCTTGGCATTTCCTACATAAAATTCTACGTAATCGGTGCCCAAAAGGGGAAGAAAATCTTGGGCGCCTTCAAATATTTTTTCTAAACCGTATTCAACGGATGTAATTTCTTTTGCCATGTTGTTATTGGATTGTGGATGCGTTAATCTAAACGGCAACCGAGATTGTGATTTACTAAAATTTTAATTATTCTGCCCAGGATTTATAATACATTCCGTCATCAATTCCCATTGCCTCTTCGGTAACCATCAGTGGACGAAAGGTGTCGACCATCACAGCCAATTCTTGGGTTTCTTTGTGGCCAATGCTGCGTTCCATGGCGCCAATAGCCGGACCATGTGGAATGCCTTTGGGGTGCAAGGTAATATGGCCTTGCTCAATGTTGTTTCGGCTCATGAAATCGCCATCAACGTAATACAGCACCTCATCACTATCAATGTTGCTGTGGTTGTAGGGCGCGGGAATCGCTTGTGGGTGGTAATCGTATAATCGTGGTACAAACGAACAAACTACAAAAGTGCTCGTTTCAAACGTTTGGTGCACCGGAGGCGGTTGGTGTACCCGTCCGGTAATGGGTTCAAAATTGTGGATGCTAAATCCATAGGGGAAATTGTAGCCGTCCCAACCAATTACATCAAAGGGATGCGTGGCATAGACCACTTCATGCATCATGCCTTCTTTTTTGATTTTGATTAAAAAATCACCCTTTTCGTCGTGGGTTTCCAATTCGGAAGGCAATTTAAAATCACGTTCGCAAAATGGCGCATGTTCCAAATGTTGGCCAGAGGCATTTTTGTATCGCTTGGGGGTGTAATATGGCGCAAACGATTCTACATAAAACAAACGATTATCGGCTTGATCGAATTGGATTTGGTAAATCATTCCGCGGGGAATAATCAAGTAATCGCCTGGTTCAAAGACAATATTGCCCAACATCGTGCGCAATTTTCCACTGCCTTTATGAATAAATAGCAATTCGTCGGCGTCGGCATTTTTATAAAAGTAATCGGTAAGAGATTCTTGTGGAGCAGCCAATCCAATGGTGCAATCGGCATTGACCAACAGGGGTTTACGACTGTGCAAAAAATCAAGTGCTGGTTTTAACTCAAAGCCCTTTAAAAGCAATGATTTGATGTTTTTGTCAATGGCAATTTTGGGAGCAACTGAATACGACGCTTTTATTTCTTTTACCTGAGTGGGGCGATGCACATGATAGGACAAAGAAGAATGACCGTGAAACCCTTCGGTGCCGAACAATTGCTCGTAGTATAATTGACCGGACGGTTTTGTGAACTGTGTATGTCTTTTTTGAGGAAAATCGCCAAGTTTATGATATAGTGGCATAATAAATTTAATTGAAAATTATGAAAATGAGTGAAACTAAACAGTATTGAACATGCTATACATTCACTCCGGATTCCTCTTAATGAGGAATTTTAAATGATCCAGCAAGTATTTCCAGTGTGTCATCGTCTTCAAAAAGCTAAAAAGCCAAAAGAAACAAGAGCTTCTTTTGGCTTTATTGAATTAATTATCCGGATTGTTAAGCTTAGAATTTCGTTTGCTGTAAATAAAATATACACTTATTCCAATTACGCCCCAAACTATGAATGCAATCCAGGTTTCTTTTCGAACAAAATACATCAAAAACAAATTAAATGCCACGCCAAGACTTCCCACTATAAAAACAGCCGGAGTTTTGTATGGTCTATCTAATTCTGGTTTTTTAACCCGCAAAATCATTACGGCTACACAAACCATAGCAAATGCCAATAATGTTCCCATCGAACACATTTCACTTACCTTGCTGATGGGCGTCAAAGCCGCTACCACCGAAATAATTGCTCCTACAAGCAAGGTACTTTTATAGGGGGTTTGAAAAGTAGGGTGCAATGTTCTAAAAAAGTTAGGTAATAAACCATCTTTTGCCATTCCCAAGAAAATTCGTGTTTGTCCCAGCATCATCACCAACATCACACTAAACAATCCAGCCGTAGCGGCTAATGTAATTACAAATACAGCCCAATTGATTCCATTTTCACTAAAAGCTGAAGCCACAGGTGCCGACTTGTCTAATTGGTCGTAGCGAACCATTCCAGTAAGTACCAAGGAAACCAAAATGTACAATACTGTACAAATTACCAATGACGCAATAATGGCAAATGGCACGTCTTTTTTGGGATTGATTGCTTCTCCGGCTTGCGTAGAAACAGCATCAAAGCCTATATAGGCAAAGAATACAATTGTGGCTGCTGTAAGCACTCCGCCAAAACCAAAACTAACTTTTTCTACTCCATCTATAAGGGTGGTTTTTTCATCAGGAATAAAGGGATGCCAGTTGGCTGTGTCAACATAAAATGCGCCAACAATAATTACAAAAAGTACAACTGCAACTTTAATAATTACTATGATGTTATTTGTTTTAGCGGCCTCTTTAATTCCTTTAATGAGGATATACGTTACCAACCAGGTGATTAAAAAAGCAGGGAGATTAAAGGCAAAACTTGGTGCTGCTATGCCTTGCTCGGCACATTTTTCTGTAGCGGTAGCCAAATCATTACACAGCCAAATAGGAAAATCCAAATGAAAAAGGTGTAAGAATTTCACAAAATAACCGCTCCACGCCACTGCAACAGTAGTGGCTCCCATCATGTATTCTAAAATTAAATTCCAACCTATAAACCAGGCAAATAATTCACCCACTGTACCATAAGCATATGCATAAGCCGACCCTTCAACAGGTAAAACAGAGGCAAATTCAGCGTAACAAAGCGAAGCAAACAAACAACCAATACCTGCAATTACAAAAGACAAAGCTAAAGCGGGTCCTGCATAATCGTGTGCTGCAATTCCCGTTAAGGTAAAAATACCTCCGCCAATAATTGCTCCTATTCCCAGTGAAGTTAGTCCCCAACGGGTAAGTACTCGTTTTAAATCGTTTTTTTTCATGTCTGCCTCAAAAGCAGCAACTGGTTTTACTCTCCAAATCGACATAATAATAGTTTTTAGTTTTAATTGTTTCAAATATATACTTTTTTAAATAAGTGGTGCTCGGTAATCCATGTCAAAAAGTAAATCCAACACTCACCCAAGCAAACCCTCGAGTGAGCTCAGGTGACCAAGTGTATTTCAATTCAATGGGGCCAAAAAGGGTTTCCAAGCCATAGCCCAATGCATATCCTGAATAATTTGCTTTGGTGAGCCAGTGAGTAGAATTAAACAGGTAATCATCCACATTGGCAAAATTGGCCGCGGCATTGACGTGGTGTTTTTTGAAAAAGGTATAATCCAAATTAACTACTGATTTAATCATGCTATTGCCCGAAATACTTAAAAAATCATAGCCATAAAACGGCCTAAAATTGTGCACGTGATTGGCTCCAAATCCGCCCAAAATAAAATCAAAATAATGACTGTTTTGTCCTCCAAATGAAAACCCCACCTCCGATTGCACATGTGCCGTAAGGTGATGTGATACAGGGAACGCAAAAACAAGTTCGGACTTGGCCATCGAAAAACGATTGAAATCGTGGTTGTAATCGGAGGAAAACAAATACGATTGGCATTCCCCAAAAAAACTCCATCCTTTTTTAGGAAAATACTTGTGGTCAAGTGAATCGTATTTGAGGTTTCCAAAAACACTAGTAAATCCGCTGTTTTCAAACACAGGTTTACTGTTTTCGAGTGTAGTTGAGGTGATTTTTAAGTGTTTGTATTCCACTCCGCCACTCAACAAAAATTTGTGTGCAAAAAGGGTTTGCACATAGGCCTGATTGGTGTAGTCCTCAAAATCAATATTTAGACTGTTGATGCCTAAAATAGCCAGTAGTTCACCATTTGAAAAATCAATTTTTACATTCCGATTGAACTGATTGAATGTAGATTTTAATCCAAAACTCCAATAAAATCCATTGTCAATATAATAATCAAAATTGTACCTAAAGTTATCCCCTAAAATAAGATCGACAGAGAGTACATCATTTTTGAATAGCGTTTTTTTCTTGGTGTAATTGGCCAATACGCCACTTTTAAATAAGCCGTCATAATGCAACCCAAATTTAACAAACGTATTGTTGGGGTTTTCTTCCAAATCAAATTGCAAATCAACCCGTCCATCCTTTTGCTCGAATTGGTAATAAATTGCACTAAAATTTTGCGTAGCCGACATTCGGTTAATCCCCGCCGTAAAATCGGCAAATGACACCGTAGTATTTTGCTTAAATTTTAATTTACCCATTACATAGGCCCGTGTATATTTTTGCAAGTTGTTGTTCAACATAATATTACTTACCCGTACGGAATCGGCTGGAGCAATCATAGCCGATTTTCCTTCCCAAAATTGGCCTTTGAGTTGTTGTAATTTGGGCAGCATTTCTACTGCGGCCTCTTCCCCTTTTTTCACAATTTCAGCACCTTTCTCGAAGGTCATAACGCCATACTTTTTTATATCGGGTTTAATGTAAAGGTCAAGCAACTTGATTTTATCATTCATTTTTTCCATCATTTGGAAATTCGAAATTTGAACCAGTATTTTAGCTGCATCTTTCAGATCCAGTCGACTTTTTACTTCGTCTTGTACATCCACACCAATTACCAGATCAATCCCTCTTTTTTTCATTTCTTCAACCGGAAAATTGTTGGTTGCACCACCATCAATGAGCAATTTTCCATCAATCTCTACAGGCGAAAACAAGCTAGGAAAAGCCCCACTAGCCAACAATGCCTTAGGCAAATACCCCTTGTCAAGTAAGTACTCTTTGCCGGTTTCGATGTCGCTGGCTATACAATAAAAAGGAATGGGCAATTGAGAAAAATCGCGGATAGGCAACACCCGAAAAAGCAATTTATTAAGCAGGTTATAATTGTAAATCCCCTTAGACAAGCCCGAGGGAACGCCAATTTTAAAATTAGTAAACGGCAACGAAATGGCATACAACTCATCGTTGCGTTTTTCGTAAAAGTTCTTTGCGTCTCTGGGAATAAAATCGTTCATCAAGGCGTCAAAGTCGGTGGCCATAAAAATAGAGTCTATTTGGGTGGCCGAGTAGCCTGAAGCATACAAAGCGCCCACCACAGCTCCCATACTGGTGCCGGCAATGTAATCAATTGGGATGCCTTCCTTCTCCAACACCTTTAATACCCCAATGTGTGCAAATCCTTTGGCTCCTCCACCGCTAAGTACCAGTCCAATTTTAGGCCTTGCATGCGGCAACGAATCTTGAGCCAGTACAGCCGTTGATCCGCAGCAATAAAGTACAAACGCTAGAACTAAGAGGCGCAAGCAATCGGGAAAAGGGGAAAAAAACATTTTATTGTTCATGGGCTGAATTGACGTGGTAAAAGTCGGTAATTTTTTTGGCTTTTGAAACGCCTACAACGGCAGCAATATCGGTTTCACTGGCTTGTTGCAAACGCTTCACACTTTTAAAATGCTGCAACAATTGGGTGATGGTTTTCTCGCCTATGCCCGGAATGGCTTCCATTGACGAATTGATCGCGGTTTTACTACGTTGATCCCGATGAAAACTAATGCCGAATCGGTGGGCTTCGTTGCGCAAATACTGAATTACTTTGAGCGTTTCAGATTTTTTGTCCAAATACAAAGGCACCGAATCGCCCGGATAAAACAGTTCTTCCAATCGCTTAGCAATGCCAATTATGGCTATTTTTCCACGTAAACCCAATGCGTCTATGCTTTTTAAAGCGGATGATAATTGTCCTTTTCCCCCGTCAATGATAATAAGTTGGGGCAAAGGTTCTTGTTCATCGAGCAACCGTTTGTACCTGCGGTACACCACTTCTTCCATCGAGGCAAAATCATTGGGGCCTTCAACAGTTTTGATGTTGAAATGGCGGTAATCTTTTTTGCTGGGTTTGCCGTCTTTAAACACTACGCAGGCCGCCACCGGATTGGTTCCTTGAATGTTAGAGTTGTCAAAACACTCAATATGGCGAGGCTCTTTTGAGAGGCGCAAATCTTTTTGCATTTGGGCCATAATGCGCGTGGTGTGTCGGTCGGGATCTACGATTTGCAGTTGCTTGAGTTGTTCGATGCGGTAAAACTTGGCATTGCGCTCAGACAGTTCCAAGAGTTGTTTTTTATCGCCCAAAAGCGGCACCGAAATTTTAAGCTTCTCACCCAAATCCAACGCAAACGGAACCAGAATTTCTTTTGATTGCAACTGGAATCGATCGCGCAATTCAACAATGGCCAGCTCCAATAATTCCTGATCGGATTCGTCGAGCTTTTTTTTGATTTCGAGCGTATGCGATCGAATGATGGCCCCATGTGCGATTTGCAAAAAATTGACATAGGCAGCCGTTTCATCGGATACAATCGAAAACACATCGACATTGTTGATCTTGGGGTTTATGACAGTAGAACGCGCTTGGTAATTCTCAAGTGTTTCTATTTTTTCCTTCATCTGCTGCGCTGCTTCAAATTGCATGAGCGAAGCAAAGTGATTCATTTTTTGTTTAAAATCTTTGATGCTTTCCTTCAAATTACCTTTCAGAATTTCCCGTATGGCCTGCACTTGTTGTTGGTAATTCTCAAGTGATTCATGGCCTTCGCAAGGCCCTTTGCAATTGCCTAAATGGTATTCCAAACACACCTTGTATTTGTGCTTGGCCAAATTAGTAGCATTCAAATCATACGAACAGGTACGCAACGGATACAATTGCTTAATGAGATCCATAATGGCGCTCACCGTCTTAAAATTGGTATACGGACCAAAATATTCCGAGCCATCTTTAATGAGTCGTCGAGTAGAAAACACGCGAGAGAAAGGTTCGTTTTTGATGCACAACCACGGATAACTTTTGTCATCGCGCAACAATACATTATAACGCGGCTGTAATTTTTTAATCAGATTGTTTTCCAGCAACAAGGCGTCTGATTCGGTTGGCACCACAATGTGTTTGATGGTCACAATTTTGCGCACTAATACATTGGTTTTGGCATTGTCGTGCGTTTTATTAAAATAGGAAGAAACCCTTTTTTTGAGGTTTTTGGCTTTGCCCACATACAAAATTTTACCGGCGGCATCATAATATTGATACACCCCGGGGCTATCGGGAAGGGATTGCAGTTGCAGGTCTAAAGCCGAATTTTGCATGACCAAAGTTAATTGAATTGTTTCAAAATACAAGTGACTATATAGGGCTGCCACAGCTCCGTTTGTAAAATAGACCGTTGCATTAAAAATACACTTTACGATGGCGAGAAGTCGAACATTTAGTTACTTTTATGCTTTGTTGAAACCCTGTAGGCTATGAACAAATCTGAACTGAGACTTGAATACAAAAAACGTCGTGCAGCACTCACCCCCGAAGCTATTGACGAACAAAGCATTGCCATTGCCAATCAGCTGTTGAAAATGTCTATTTGGGAACACACCTATTTTCATGTGTTTTTGCCCATTGAAAAACAACACGAAGTGAATACTGAATTTATCTTGCACCTATTGGCCGGCAAAGACAAAGAAATTATAGTGTCAAAAAGTGATTTTGCCACGCGCGAAATGTGCCATTTTTTACTCACCGACTCGACCAAAATTGTCCCCAACAGCTACGGAATTCCTGAGCCGGTTTCGGGATTGACCGTTCCTGTCGAAACAATTGAAGTTGTTTTTGTACCCTTGTTGGCCTATGACAAATCGGGCCACCGGGTGGGTTATGGCAAAGGATTTTACGACAAATTTTTAAAGCAATGCAACCCGAATACGGTAAAAATTGGCTTATCTTTTTTTGCCCCCGAAGAAAAAATAGAAGATGCATCAACCCACGACATTCCTTTGGATTATGTGGTTACACCGGATGGAGTTGTGGGTTCTCGGTTTAGATGATTGAAAGATTGAAGAATTGAAAGATTGAAAAATTCAGTATCAAAGCCGCAGTTTGGTTCCAAATCGTCGATATTCATAGCCACATCTCTCATCTCTCCTCTTT